>JAICIO010000200.1 GCA_025924315.1 Phycisphaerae bacterium | reverse complement strand
CCCCGGCTACACGCGGAGTATCATCTGCAAATGCTTCCCTTCCTCGAAGAACTCCTCGAAAAGAAACTGAGCGACGCGCTCGGAGCGAAGGTCTCGTTCGACCGCGTCAAACTCTCACCACTCTCAGGCAAAGTCGAAGTACTGAACCTCGCCGCCACAGCTCCCTCCAGCGATTCTCCATTCCTGAAAGTCCCGCGAATCGAAGCGAAGATCGGGATCGCCCGAGCGCTTAAGCAGGAGATATCGATTCAGTCGCTGCGCATCGAGCGGCCGTACGTGCGCCTGCCGATAGCGCTGCCGAAGAAAGCTCCGGCTCCCAAAAACGAACCGGGATCACCCGCGTTAAAACCCTGGCAATTCCAGGCCGACGATGTGCTCGCCATCGATGGAACCATCGAATTTCAATCGGTCGCGTATCACGCGATCGCGGAACGGGTCAATCTCTTACTCAAGCGCGATGCGAACGACATCGTCCTGACACTGCTTAGCGACTCCGTTCGCCGCATCAATCCTGATGTGACCGTTGGAGAATTGAAACTGAACGGCCGAATCGCGACGCCAGATTTCTCGCGATTGCTCACGTCCTCGATCTCGCTCGATGGGACAATCGATCCTCACGCGCGTTTCAGCGCAACCACGGCGTCGCTGATGTCCAAGACCATCGACGCACGCATGACGGCGAATCTCGATTCACAATTGTTTTCGCGATTGGTCCCCATCGCACTTCCGGCCATCGCCGGTTTGATTCATCTCGACATTGACGGGACGTTCTCACCCGAAAGGGTCGTCCTTCGCCGCGGCGAGATCAGCACCCAAAATGCGACGATGAAGTTGGATTCGTAGGGTGCGCTTCAGCGCACGGTTATTCGTTTCGGGGCCGAACAAAAATAACCGGTGCGCTGAAGCGCACCCTACGCGAAAGAATCAATCCCGCGAGTAAAATGGGCCCGAGCATCGTCGGCTCCGGAACAATTTGCACAAGCGAATCGATCGTGAGCGCATCGGGAGACGTGCCCGGCGGCGTGGTCGTGGTGATGCGATAGAGCGCGCCGTTGCTCAGCGACAACACGAACATTCCGCCGGGGCCGGTCTTCAGATCCGTCACCGTTCCGAAATCGCTGCCGAAGAGAATCGGCGTCTGCTCCGCGAAGCGTTTGTCAGTCGTATTATCCGCGACGCCGTCGGCTAAATCGCCCGGCAACACCAGCGATTTGCGGCTGGCGGTCAGGTCGAAGTGGAAGAGCTTTCCGCCGTGCACGTCGCCGATGAAGAGATCGTTTTTGTATTGGCCACCGAGCCGACCCGTTTCCAGGAACTCCATCGCCGTTGGCGCGACCGGCGTTGCCCAGGAGAACTTCGGATCGAAGTACTGCGCGCGATCGCCGAGCGAGACGAGATTTCCCGGCACGCCGCCGTTGCGACTGCTCGGACCCATGATGCGTTCCCATCCGCCGTTGAAACCGGGAAGGATGCGGTTGAGCTCGTCGAACTGCGTCGGCCCGTTCTCGCTCTCCCACAAAAATCCGCTCGCCGGATCGAACGCCATTCCGAAGCTGTTACGGATGCCGTACGCGTAAATGTCGTTCAGCGCCGCCTGCGACGTCCCCGCGTTTGCGGCGTTGTAAAACGGATTCGTCGTCACGCTCGAGCCCGACGGATTCAGCCGCAGAATCGAACCGATGCGATTCACGGCGGTGTTGCGATAGTTGCTCGTCTGCTCGTTTCGATTCAGCTCGCCGACGAACGCGTAGAGTTTCCCATCCGGCCCGAATTTGATCTTGCCGCCGTTGTGGTTCGGCCCCGGCGTCGCGGGCACCGAGATGATGTTCTTGTTGAACCGCAGAGTCGAACCATTCCATGTGTACCGTTTGATCGTGTTGACGATCGGCGAACCGCCGTCGTGGTCCGACTGCGTGTAGTAGAGATAAACGTGCTGATCCGTCGCAAACGTCGGCGAAAGCGTGATGCCGAGCAAACCTTCTTCGCTTGCGTTGGCGACGGGCAGATCGAGCGCCGTTCCCGCGATCGTTTTGCCCTGAACGAAGAGAACCTTGCCGTCGTTCTTCTGCGTGATGAGCGCATCGCCGTTGCCATCGAGGTAGGCGATGCCCGTCGGGTTATCCAGTCCGCGGACCCAGGTTTGAACTTTCAGATTCGGATCAACCACCGTCGCGGCCGACGCGATCGAGGCGCACAACAACACCGTGAAGAGAGCGAGGATCTTCATGGCGGTCGATTCTAATCATGACCTTGCACGGCGCGAGCGGGAATCTGCTAACATTGCACACCATGTGGGGCAACACGCTCGGCTGGATCATTTCGATCGTCCTGCTCGCGGGGATGATTGTTGGGCTGCGCGCGATCGACACGCTCCAGCGAATCTCTTCGCCGACCGAATTCGGCACAAGCGCAAAGACGCTCGCGAAGATTCAGCTGCCGGTGCACCCGGACGAAGTTGTTCCGATGATCGATTCGCGTGACGCGGGGCCGATCTATCGCGAGGCGATCAACGATTACCTCGCACATCGTGATGAATACGGGAACATGGAGCCCGGCGACACCAGCGCGCATCGCGCAATCGAACTGATCGTCTCCGCAACGCCGTGCTCGGGAATGAGCCTGTTTACCGAGCATCCGGAAGAACTGATCAATTACGACTCCGATAAAGCGGCGCTGAAGGCGCTGGAAAAGCTCGCGACGATCACGCTGCAAATGACGCTGCGGCAGAAGCAGCCGGCCGATGCGCTTCGCTACGCCGACGCGGTCTTTTCACTCGGCGCGAAACTGTTCAACGAGCGCGTCACCGTGGCGGAGATGCAACTCGGACTGGGCCTGATGCGCGGTGGAGGACGCGCGATCGAGACGAATGCGAAGAAGGCGAACGACGGCGCGCGCGTCGACGCGGCGGACAAGTTTCTCCGCGGATTGCAGATCTACGACACCCAAGTTCTCACGCCGACGCTCAGCGTGCTCCAGAGCGTCGACCCGAGAATCGTCGGCGAGCATCCCGGCGATTTGTTCTACATCGCGCGCAACGCCGACGAGCGCCTCTGGCGCGTCGCCGCCATCAATGCGTTGGGACGATTTCGATTCTTCGCCGGCGAAGGCGGAATGCTCGGCGATCAGCGCGGCGCAAACAAGGTGCTGGCGGAACTGTCGAAAGACAAAGACCCGATCATCGCCACCGCCGCCAAAGCCGCCGCGAACATGACGCTCGAGCAATACCAGGGGCAGGAGTGAGGAATAAGGATGAAGGATGAATTATGAAGGATGAAGAGAAGGCGGCCGCCCGGCTCGTCATCCTTCATCCTTCATAATTCATCCTTATTCCTAGTTCGCCTTTACGTCCTCGGTCACATCCACGCCGCTCGCATCTTTGATCAGTTTGACCAACTCGTCGCCGTCCTTGGGTTTTTGCTTCTTGATCGCGTCGACGATTTTCTTGATCGCATCGGGGCCGCCTTGCTCGAGGATCTTCAGCGTGACCGTCATCGCTTTTTTCCCCATCGCGTCGACGTAATACGGCATCGCTTCGCGGCGGAGGTCTTTCGGGTCGTTGGGATGCGCGAGGTCGATCGTTCGCGGGCTGATCGGATTTCGCGGATTTTCATGGGTCATGCGCATTAGCAGCGTTTTGAAATCCATCTGCTCGACCATCGCCAGATATTTGGCGGCGAGCGTGCTGCTCACGCCCATCGAAATCCATTCCTGATTCGGTTGCAGATTCAGCGGAACGAAAATCGTTCGGCCAATGAAGTTCATCGTTGCGGTGTGGAGGAATGCCTGCGCCTTCACCGAGATCGATGCGGCCAATCCGGCCTCGGTGCGATCGATCAAATGGCTGAGCATTTGCTGCTGCTGATCGGGCAATGCGGTGGCGGGAAAAACCGCCGGCACGAGATACTCATCCATCGCGTGATCCACGCTTAGTTCGAGCGTCGGAACAAACTGCACGTCGTCGGTGATCTTGTTGTAATGCAACCGCGGATCGGTCCAGCCGTTTTTCAAAAGAGTCTTGAGCTTGTCTTGCGTCGTAACGAGATAAAAGAGCGGCGGTTTGAGATTGCCGAGCTTTTCCAGATTGGGAATGAGCGTTTGATCGAAGAGCTCACCGGTGAGCTTCGGGTCGGATATGCCGAGATCCGCCGCCATCGCCTTTTCGATCTGCGGGCGAGTTTGCTTGAGCGCCGCGACGAGCGTCGCGGGCATGGTGGTCGGCCGCGTCGTCGCCTTGAAGTCCTTGAGCGCGTCCTGAATCCACGGCAGATCCTTGGGTTCGGCGATGATCGAGTGCTGGCCGATCGTCAGTTTCTGAAACCCCGGCGGGGTAATGATTTCATACGGCGGCCGCTGCGCCGTCGCGGGAGCTGACGTGGCCGTCGTCGCCGGTTGCGCGGCGATTGTTATGCTCCAAATCGAAATGAATGCGACTGCTGCGAAGATGCGAATCATGCGCGAAAGCTTAGATTTCCTCGGCTAAAAGGGAAGAGATTACGTGCTCATTCGATATAATCGAACGAAAGGAACGCATGTCGATCATCAGCACGACGAAAATGACCGCGAGACAGTTCCTGGAACTCGGCGAAGATCCGCCTGGCGTGCGGCTCGAACTCGTTAATGGGGAGGTGGCGGTGAGTCCGAGTCCGATTCCTGCACATGGGTACACTCTGATTCAGCTCGGCATCATCCTGGGTCAACACATTAAGAAGCGCAAGCTCGGCCGACTCTACCCCGATATCGACACCATCTTCGGCAAGTACGACGTCCGTCGCCCGGATCTGCTTTATTTCTCCAAAGGACGCACGCACTTGATTGGCGAGAAGGCGATGGAAGGGCCGCCCGATTTATGCATCGAGGTGCTCAGTCCTTCAAGTGTCACAATCGACCGCCGGGATAAGTTCAAGCAGTACGCAAAGGCTGGAGTGCACAATTACTGGATCGTCGATCCGGAAACGAGAACGATCGAAGGGCATGTTCTGTCGCGCGGGAAATATCAACTCGCCGCCGAGGGACGTGATGATGCTATCGTTAGCTTACCCCCGTTTGAGAAGTTGAAGATTCGCCTCAGCGAACTCTGGCAACCGCGCGATTAACGTTTCGATCGCAGGTCCCTAATCCTTCGAAAAATAGTCGAGCGACTGGTACACGCCGTTCTTTTCTTTCGCGATTTGCATGAGGATGTCGTTCGCCAAGCGCGAGGCGCCCAGGCGATATAAGTCGGGTGTGAGCCAGTCTTGGCCGAGGGTTTCGCGGAGCATCACGAGGTATTGCAGGGCGATCTTCGCGGTGGAGATTCCGCCGGCGGGTTTCATGCCGATCTTCTTGCCCGTTGCATAGTAAAAGTCGCGGATCGCTTCGAGCATCACCAGCGTCACGGGAAGCGTCGCGGCGGGCTGGACTTTGCCGGTGCTGGTTTTGATGAAGTCCGCGCCGGCGTGCATGGCGAGGTCGCTCGCTTTGCGGACGTTGTCGAAGGTAGAGAGTTCGCCGGTCTCGAGGATCACCTTGAGGTGCGCGGCGCCGCACGCTTCTTTCACCTGTGCGATTTCGTCGAACACATAGTTGTAATCACCCGCGAGGAAATGCCCGCGGCTGATGACCATGTCGATCTCGTCGGCGCCTTCGCCCACCGCGTAACGCGTGTCGTCGAGTTTAATGTTGAGCGGAAATTGGCCGGAGGGGAAGCCGGTCGCGACGGCCGCGACGTTAATGCCGCTGCCTTCGACTTCTTTCTTCGCGAGGCGCACGAGCGTTGGATAGACGCAGACGGCCGCGACGTGCGGAATATCCGGCAGGTTGTCGGCGAGGTGCTTCGCCTTGTAGCACATCTGCTTCACCTTGCCGGGGGAGTCGGCGCCTTCGAGCGTCGTGAGGTCGATCATCGAGAGCGCGAGCTTCAGCGCGTGGATTTTCGATTCCTTCTTGATCGAACGCTTGGTGAGACGTTCGACGCGCTCCTGCACGCCGACTTGATCGACGGACGGGGAGCGCGAGAGATCGGGTAAGGATGAGGCGGAAGTGGTCATCGGAGTTCTATCCTGGCGCAAAAAATCCGGGTCTTTCCCGACTGGTCGGGACTCAGACCCGGCGTCTTGGTGGGGATTTTACGCTGTTTTCGGTTTCGATGCATGCGATTTCCTTCCCGCGTATACTGGCTCACTTATGGGAAAGAAGAACCAGACGCCGCCCAAGACATTCGAGGAGGCTTTGAAGGAACTCGAGCAGATTCTGTCCGAGATTGAAGGCGGGGAAGTGGGGCTTGAGGAAAGCCTTGCCAAATATGAGCGGGGGACGTTTCTGATCCAGCATTGCCGGACGGTCCTGGGGGCGGCCGAGAAGCAGATTGAGCTCTTGAGCAAGGCGCCGGATGGGTCGCTTCAAAGCGAGCCGGCGGACGATCTTCAGCCGTAACCTGTTGATATTGCAAGAAGTTCCGTTCTTTGGCGTCTATACTTTTGTTTGACAGATGGAGCCCACATCGGACAACCCGGCGATCGCATTACTTCGTCAGGAGGGCGAGGCGGTCGACGCATACTTGCGCGGGGTCTTGAAGCGCCAGGAGAATGCGCCGAAGCAGCTGACCGAGTCGATGGAGTACAGCCTGATGGCCGGCGGGAAGCGGCTGCGCCCGACGCTGGTGCTGCAGTCGGCTAAGGCCTGCGGTGATCATGATCCGGCATCGGCGCTCGCGGCGGCGGGGGCGATCGAGCTGGTGCACACGTTTTCGCTCGTGCACGACGACCTCCCCGCGATGGATGATGACGATCTGAGGCGTGGCCGACCGACCAATCACACGGTCTTTGGCGAAGCGATGGCGATCCTCGCTGGCGACGCGATGCTGGCGCTCGCATTTGAGCTCCTCGCAACCGACGCCGAATGGGGCGCGGTGGGCGGCGATCTCGTTCGCGAGCTCGCGCGCGCTGCGGGGGCCGCGGGAATGATCGGTGGACAAGTCCTCGACATGGCGGGTGAAAACCGCTCGCTGCCGCTTGAAGAATTGCAGCAGATCCATCGCATGAAAACCGGTGCGCTGCTCACCGCCTCGTGCCGTCTCGGGGCAATCGCGGCGCGGGCCGATGCGAAGGCTTTGGAAGCCGTCACCACGTACGGCCGTCATCTCGGCATTGCGTTTCAGATCGTAGATGACGTGCTCGATGAAACATCCACGCCCGAGCAGATGGGCAAGCGAACGAAGAAGGATTCGAGCAAAGGAAAGAACACCTATCCGAAGCTGATGGGGCTCGAGGCGAGCCGCGCCGAGGCGAAGAAACACCTCGACGCGGGCCTGGAAGCGCTCGACGTTTTTGGAGATTCCGCGGACGGTCTGCGTGTGCTCGCGCGGTTTATTGTGGAGCGAACAAAGTGACCCCGAATGTGACACGGCTTTTCTAAGCCGTGCGTACCGCGCCCGGGCTGGAAAGCCCGTCTCACATTCGGCGCACTTTCACCAGTTTCAGCGCAAACTTTCGTCGCGCTCAACCGTAAGCGGTTGTATTGCCGAAGATTATCGGTATTTTGAGTTGGCCCGCTGCGAACGCCGCTTGATTCAGGGCCTTTCGCGCGCGAGCATCCTAGACTTCATCACCGGTGTGATCTGCGACGTTAAAGGTTGGTGCTTGTGCCTCTGCTTGATTCGATCCGCGAACCTCAGGATTTGCGGAAACTTTCGATCGATCAACTCATTCAGCTCGCCGGTGAATTGCGCGAACGGATCTTCAACGCCGTCAGCAAAAACGGCGGGCATCTCGCCTCAAACCTCGGCGTGGTCGAGCTGACGCTCGCGCTGCATTACGT
>JAICIO010000199.1 GCA_025924315.1 Phycisphaerae bacterium | reverse complement strand
GGCTTTTGAACCCCCAAAAACCAACGCCCCCTAACTCCCACGCCAGGTTCCCCGCCCGTTGCCTATTCCGCGGCCGTTTCATGTAACTCTCAACGACGATTCGAGCGGTCGTCTATTTCGAAGGCACGGTGGTTGGCGCGGTCGTCGTCGGCGCTTTGAAGTTCCAGAAGCCATCCCGTTTCTTGAAAACGGCTGCATCCCTCGGAATCGCCGCCGTGCCGCTAATGCCCGCGACGGTGTCGATGTCGAGCTTCTTGATCCGTTGGCCGGCATAAAAATCGGCCTCAAAAAGTACCTGCACATATCCGACGAACGGCTTGTGATCGCGAAAGAAATTTGGATCGCGCTTCACGATCCATTCGCACGCCGCCTTTTCGTCACTTGACCACGGAACGTCGAGCTTCGCGTAATCCTTGAGCAGTTCAACATACTGTGTGCGCTGACGCTCCGGAATGCCGACCGAGCCTGAGAAGCGCCGGCCTGCGTCGTTCTTCCCGACCTCGTCTGGCTCGAGCGACTGCCAGTCCGTCCAGTGCTGGCCGTCGGGACTGTGACGCGCGTAAACGTACCCTCCGAATGGGGTCATCGTCTGGCCGTTGTCGAGGGTGAGTTGCGTTGGCGCGGGATCGATGGTCACTCGTACGCCCACGTGTTGCGCCGGCCGCCACGAGGTACCGGTTGCAATCGGCTCCGACAGGATCCATCCCTCGCGCAACGAATTCTTTGACCCATCCCAGCCGAGGCCGTCCTTCGTGATTACGATTTTGTCCGGCTCCGACCACGTCGACTCCGCCTTCGCATTGCGCGCGTCCGTGAAATCAATCGTGAGCCGATTGGACACAATCATGGACGCGTTGGCGTGCGACGCCACCATGAAAACCGCTGCGACGAGAATCCAGATGAGCGGGCGCATAAGAATTCTCCGGCCATCACTCCGCGGAAACAGGACCAGGCGCGACATGGCTTCAATCTTACTTGTTCCGCTACAAAATTTTTGCATGATTCATGGAATATGAAAATTCACGAGTATCAAGCCCGGCAGATTCTGGCGGATCAAGGTGTTCCGGTTCCGCCGGCGGAGGTGGTGCGGACGCCAAACGAGGCGGTGGCGGCGTTTGAGAAGTTCAACCAGCCGATGTGCGTCGTGAAGGCGCAGGTGTATGCGGGCGGGCGCGGGAAGGCGGGGTTCGTGAAGCTCGTGAAGTCCGCGGACGAGGCGCGCAAGGCCGCGGAGTTCATGCTTTCCAACCGCATGGTGAGCAACCAGACCGGGCCGGAAGGCGTGCCGGTGTCGGTGCTGATCGTCGCCCCGGGCGTGGATATCGCGAAGGAATACTACCTCGGCATCACGCTTGACCGCGGGCGCGGGACCGCGACGTTGATTGCGTCGGCGGAGGGGGGTGTCGAGATCGAAGAAGTCGCGAAAAAGTCGCCGGAAAAAGTGCTGAAGGTTCCGCTCCATCCGCTCATCGGCCTGCAAGGTTTTCAGGCGCGCGAGCTGGCGTACAAGCTCGGCTTCACGGACAAACTCGCGAGCGAAGCCGCGAAGCTCATTACAAACCTGGGAAAAGCATTCATCAAGACCGACGCGTCGCTGGCGGAGATCAATCCGCTGGTCGTAACGAAAGACGGCAAGCTGCTGGCGATCGACGCGAAGTTCAACTTCGACGACAACGCGATCTTCCGACATCCGGACATCGCCGCCATGCGCGACGAGACGCAGGAAAAGCCGCTCGACGTTCGCGCCCACAAGGCGAATCTCAACTACATCGCGCTCGACGGCAACATCGGCTGCCTCGTGAACGGCGCCGGCCTGGCGATGGCGACCATGGACATCATCAAGCTGCACGGGGCCGAGCCCGCCAACTTCCTCGACGTCGGTGGCTCGGTCACGCCGGAAGGCGCGATCGAAGCCTTCAGCATCATCCTTTCCGATCCGAAGGTGAAAGGGATTCTCGTCAACATCTTCGGCGGAATCGCCAAGTGCGATCTGATCGCTGAGGCGCTTGTGAAGGCGGGGCGATCGATTGGTTTCAAAGTGCCGGTGGTGGTGCGTCTCGAAGGCACGAACGTCGACAAAGCGCGCGAAATTCTCGCGGCGGCGCACAAAGACTTGCCGACGCTTCAAAGCGCGACAGACCTCACGGATGCTGCGAAGAAAGTGACCGCTGCGGTTGCAGCGTGAGTCACGCGCTGTAACAAAATCAGCGTTTTTCGTCGCTTGCGGTTTCGCAGACCAATACGGTTTGATCTGCGAAACCGCCAAGCGACCACCGCGCCGGACCATGTCCAATTCAAGCACCATCGATGGGATGGACCGAGCATGGATGCTCAATCCCGCTACCCGCTTGATGGACTTCGTCTCTATTCGACTTACCGATGTCGGATTTCATCTGCTCAATGAAGATCGCATTGTTGAAGTAGTTGACGTTCGTTGCGTGACGCAGCTCGTCGCGTTTAAGCGCGACCTGCTGACGAGCGACTGCATCTGCCTTCGACTTGAGCGCGCGAATGCAGACCCCGTCATCGTTCACGAGGAAATGCCCGGATTTACCGAGCTCTTTTCGCTGCTCACCGCATCCTTTAGTGGCCTCGATCCGAACTGGTACTCGCGGGTGATGCTCCCCGCGTTTCGCGCGAACGAGACGATGATCTGGCAGGCTGATTGATCGGAAAGTGGTATGTCGGACGATAGAATCCTGGTCAACCCTCAACACCTCGCCGAGCAGTATTCAACGGATGAAAACCTGCGCGTGCGGTATGAGACGCATCAGCTCTACACGGTTGGCGCGGAGCTTGAGCCGGCCGTCGATGCGGTGCTGCAGTTGGATGGGGGCGAATCGCTGCTTGACGTCGGCACGGGCCCCGGTGGCTTTCCGGCGCGGTTGATTGACGGCGGGCATCGTGGGCGCGTGGTTGGTGTTGACCAGTCCGCGGGGATGGTCGCGAAGGCGCGAGCGACATGCCCGCGGGTTGAATTTTTCCAGGCCGACGCTGCGGCGCTTGCGTTTGCGGATGAATCGTTCGACGCCGTGACGGCGCGGCACATGCTGTATCACGTGCCGGACATTCCCAAAGCGCTCGGCGAGATTCGGCGCGTGCTGCGAAAGGGCGGGCGGTTCCTCGCGGTCACGAATGCGCTCGATTACATGCACGAGTATTTCGACGCCATCCGCGAAGCGATGACGCTATTGCCAAAGCCGTTGGCGACCAACGTCGCGGAGCTCGTGAGCAGGCCGACCGCCGCCGCGTTCACGGAGGTGAACGGCGAGCAGCTCGTGCGCGAGGCATTTGGAAATGTGACTGTGACCTTTCTCGAATCGAAGCTCGTCTTTTCCGATGCGAACCCGGTCGTTCGATACTTCGACTCCTCGCGGACGATGAAGGGGTTGTCGGTTGAGGAGTGGAAGGAGATCGAGCGCGCGATGCGTCGCGTCGTCGAATCGCGCGTGAAGTCGGGGCCGTGGAGCGTTTCGAAGCGCGTGGTCTTCATAATCGCCCATCGAGCCCGGTGCGCGGATTTCGCTGAATCGCGCAACGGCCAAAAATACAAAATCGGAATTTGTGAAAATTGAGATCGAACTGGCAACGGAAGTTAGCGTTCGCGCGGTGCGCGATTCGTCTCGATTTGCGCAACATCGACAGTGATACCTGGAGCCAGTGTTGAGATTGCCTGGCGCGTTGCAGCGGATGCAACGGAATGCAACACCGCGCAACAAATTTTTTTACGGGCCAGAGGTCGTGGCGCAATAAGGGGTTGTGAGTGGGCAATGTCGACCGTTGTTGCGCGAGAAAATCCCTGCGGCTGATGCCGCCGGGCCTCTAATTCAAACCGAGGCCCGGCGGCTTCAGCCGCAGGGGGAATGCCATCGATCACGTCAAAAGTCGCGCGCCCGCCCAATCGGCATGGTCGTAGTCGATGCTGTTGGGCACGCCGTTCGTCGCGACCAGCGTCAGCGTCTGCACGCCGCTCACGTCGACGTTCACGTGGCCGACCTGGTCGTTCGTGAGCGCGCCGGAATCGAAGAGCAGCTTGCCGTCCCCATAAATCTGGAAGATCACCGTACCTTCGCCTTTTGTGTCTTCTTCCTGATCCACACCGACGTCGCTGACGAACGTACTGTACTTGCCATTCAGCGCGTAACTGATGTTGCTGATCGCGTGTGTGCCGATGCCCTTCGTGTAGGTCGTGCCGTTCAGCGTGATCGTGTTGCCGGCGATGCTCTGGTCCTGGTGGATCGTGCCGTAGCCGACGGTGGCGTCGGTCCACGTGAGGTCGCTGATGTAGGTGACGTTGGTCAGCTGGCTTGTGTTGGTGCTTGAGATGTTCGACGGATCGGAAGAGCCGGCCGAGTTAATCGCGCGAACGCGGTAGTAGTACTTCTGCGTCGGGCTGGTGATGGTCGAGTCGAGGTAGCTCGTCGCCGACGCGGAGATGTTGCTCGCGAGCGGGTTGAAGATATTGCCGTCGGTCGAGCGATCGATGGCGTAGCTCGTGACGTTGGCCGAGCCCGCCTGCCAAGTCAGGTTGATCGATGACGCGCTCACCGGCGTGGCGAGCAGATTCGTCGGCGCGAGCGGAACTGAATTTGCGCCGAACAGCGTCGCACCCGCCCAGTCGGCGTGGTCGTAGTCGATGCTGCCGGAGACGCCCGGAAGCGCCTGAAGCGTCAGCGTTTTCACGCCGCTCACATCGAGCGTGATGGTCCTGACCTGATCGTTCACGAGCACGCCGCTGTCGTAGAGCGTCTTGCCGTCGCCGAGGACGACAAACTCCACATGTCCGGTGCCTTTGACATCTTCCTCGCCGTCGATGCCGATATCGCTCTGGAAGGTGCTGTACGCGCCGCCGAGCTGATAAACGATCGTCGAGCTGGCGTGCGTGCCGATGCCCTTCGTGTAGGTGTTGTTGCCAAGCGTCAGCGTGTTGCCGGCGATGCTCTGATCTTTGTGGATGGTGCCGTAGCCGACGGTCGCGCTGCTCCAGTTGAGATCGCTGAGATACGTCGAAGGCAGCGTGCTCGCGGGAACGTTCGCTGTGGCGATGTTCGAATTGGCCGAGTCACCCACGCTGTTGGTCGCGCGGACGCGATAGTAATAGGTCGTGCCGGCCGAGACGGTGTTGTCGAGATAGCTCGTGGTGTTTGCGAGAACCGTGTCGAGCAGCGACCAGGTGTTCTGGTCGATCGAGCGCTCGATCTTGATGCCGGTGGCATTCGCGCCGCCGGTCCAGGTAAGCGCAACCTGCGTGGTGCTGTTGACCTTTGCGCCGAGGTTGCTCGGCGCGCTGGGAAGCGACGGAATCGCGATCGAGAGCGTCGTCGCGCTCCACGGCGAGAAGAGTTCGGATCCGCCCTTGGCGACATTCCATGAGCCGGTCTTGTAGGCGTTTCCGTAGACGCCGTCGCCGGTGCCTGGGCCGTCGCCGCTCGGACCAGACGCGGCGCCCCAGTAATTGTTGCGCGCATCAAATCCGCCGTCGTACTCGCTCTGGTTGTAGACCACGCCCAGGCGTTTCGTGTACTTCGTTCCGTTGTTGACGATGTTGTTGTAGTTGACGAAGAAGCCAGAGCTATCGCCCGGTACGCCGTTGCTGTCGACCGCGACGCCCGGTCCGCCGTTGTTCGTGATCGTATTATACGAGATATTGACGTTGTGGTTGTTGCCTTCGAAGCGGAAGCAGCCGGAATACCAGTCGAGAATGCCGGTGGCGGTGTTGCCCTGGATCATGACGTTCGTCGAATTGAAGAATAGCAGCGATTTGCCGTTATTCGTGAACGAGTTGTTCGTGATCCGCAGGTTCGATTGCACGCTCGACGCCGATTGCGCTTCAAACGCGACGGCGGATTCGAGCGTCGTCGTCCCGGTGCTTCCGCGATTTCCCGTGAACGTGTTGGAATCGATGATGACGTTGGTCAGGAATCCGTTCGTCAGCCCGCCATCGGTATAAATTCCGCGGCCGCCATCGACGCCGGCATTGTTGTTGTTTTTGAAGAGATTGTTCTGGATGAGGCACGCGTCGGTCGCGCTGCTGTTGGCGAGGAACACGCCGGCGACGTTGTTCTGGATGATGTTGTTGCGCAGCTGCGTGCCCGCGACGGTGGGGGCCATCACGATCCCCGCGCCGGTGGTTCCCGATTGGTTCGTCTCGCCCTGCACGGTGAAACCGTCGATGGTTACGTCCTTCGCATTGATCCGGAAGGCGCCATTCGTGTTCGACACGATCGTTTCGCCGCTGGTCGAGCGCGTCCGCGCATCGATTCCCGCCTTCGCGCCTTTGAGGGTCAGCGTCTTGTTGATCGTCACCGTTTCGTTGTAGGTGCCGGCATCGACGGTAATGGTGCTGCCGGCGGCCGCGGCATTCACCGCCGCTTGAATGGTCGAGTAGTTCGTCGAGCTCCCCACGATGTGCGCCGCCATGTAGCTGCGGTTTTCGAGCTGTTCAAAGGGCTGTGGAACAACCGAACGATTGCGGTAACGCTTCGACATCTTCTTCCTCATGCGATGAAAGACCGGGAGCAGCAGGTGCTGAATTCTGGATCAGATAATGTGATCTGCAGAAGAAAGAATGCATTCGAGGCCCGAACTGAGGACGGAGCGTGTGAAGGTGGGGCAGGTGAAGCGATTATGACCGAAAGCCCATGGACCATCCTCGAAATGTCGAATGAGGCATGCGTTTTCGGGATAATAAAAAGCCCGTGAGACCTTGAGCGATCTCACGGCTTATTTACGACGTTTTCGTCGCGACCAGCGCGCGAAGCTGGTCGGCGATGTCGCCCTGACCGAGGACGAACGTGGCGTTCGAGCCGGCGAGGACATCCTTCAGCATCTCCAACTCCTTGAGCCGGATCAGCAGCGGGTTCTCCGCCAGCAGCTTCGCCGTGTTCGCCTGCGACCGGGCGGCGGCAGTTTCTTCGCGACGACGGATGAGGTTGGCCTCCGCTTCCTTCGTCGCGCTGATCACCTGGTTCAGCAGCGTCTTCATGTCGCCGGGCAGGATGATGTCCCGCAGGCCGACACTCTTCACGCTGATGCCCAGCTCTGAAGCGCGCTTCGTCAGTGCGTCGCGCACTTCAGCGCCGACCGATTCCTTGTCGGCCAGCAGCGGGTCGAGCGGCTTCGTGCCGACGGCCGCACGCAGCGCCAGCTGCGCCTCGCGGTACAGCGCCTGCGTGTGATCGGTCGTGCTCTGCACCGCGCGAAGCGGATCCGTCACGACGTAGTTCACCACGAGGTTCACCCGCAGTGTGACCTTGTCGCTCGTGATGATCTCCTGACCAGCAACGTCGGCCGTCTGCTCACGCTTGTCGACCGACTGCCAGCGGATCGCGCCGTTTCCCTTCCAGAAAACGTGGAGGCCTTCGCCCAGCCGCTCCAGCAGCTTGCCGTCGCGGTAGAGCAGGACCTCTTCGTGATCCGTCACCATCACGCCGTCAAAGAACCGCTGCGAGTCCGACGCCGCCAGCACGGCCTGCAGCCGCGGGTGCACGAAGCGCACTTTGTCGATGATCGAGAAGATCTCGATCTCGATCGTCGCACGCGTCTTCCAGAACGCGTGACGGCCCGGCGGAAGGATCTGCAGCAGCCGATCGTCCTTCCAGACGATCGCCCGCTCCATTGCGCCCAGGTCGATCACTTCGATCTCCGCACGCACGTCCGGCTTCTCAACCAGCACGTCGAGCAGCGGATGATCGAACCGCGTCTTGAGCGTGTCGATGATCTCGACGCGCTGATGCAGCCCGATCAGCCAGTGCGAGCCCGGCATCAGCAGCGCGCGGAAATCTCCACGCACAAAGAGCAGACCGCGCTCGTGTTCGCGGATGTGAATCTTACGGATCATGATGACCTCCCTTTCTTTCTCTAATCCCCTCTCCCTGGAAGGG
>JAICIO010000198.1 GCA_025924315.1 Phycisphaerae bacterium | reverse complement strand
TGCGGCGTAACTTGAGTGAGCGTCCGGATTCATCCAGAGCAATGTCGCTCATCGCGTCGAGCATCGAACGAACTTCCCGCCAGGTCAGGTTTCTCGCGATGGGATGCTGGAAGATCGCGTCGAATGTGCGTCGGTGGGCCCCATTTAGTTCCGTTTGCATAACTGTTCCTTCTATCGTGGCCCGTCAGGTTTGGCCGTATGAGTTGGGCTCCAGGTTTCGGGTGAAATCGGTTGCGCGAGTTGAAAAACCTGCACCATCGTGCCGCTTGTGAAGACTTGGACCACGGCGCCACCCGTGGTTTCGATCTCCGCAGCAGCCTCGCGCACCTCGACTCCTGTGATTCGCTTGATCTCCTCTCGGAGAAACCCGGCGGAACTGGCAAACAGCTGCCTGTGGAACTCCTGCACTTTTGCGGCGCCGACTGCGTTCTGCGCCAGCGCCCGCTCCGCTGGGGTGAGCGCCTCGTGCAGAGTGATTACCAGCGTGTCGTTGCTGAGCACCACGGTCACCGCTGCCGGCGCGTGCCCCGTTCTCTGCTGCTGGGAACCCCTCGCCGCCTGTGCAACCTGCTCCGCCATTGTTGATCGAATTGATTCCATTGGTTAATCCTTCAGATGTCATTCGAGAGCCGGCGCAATCAGGGATCGCTAACCGGTGATGCTGGGCACGCGTCGTGTTTCGACGATGCATCCACCATCCTCGCGGCGAACGACGGGCCCCAAATAGATATCATCGTTGTAGTTCGAGCCCTTGCTCTGCAAATCGTCATCCGTTCGGGTGACGTTCACGGTTCCTCCGCTGGGCTTGCGGAAGACCGCGCTGCCGCTGCGAAGCGCTGTCTGTGCCGAGAACCATGCGTGAATCGTTATCATGAATCTCCAATGGGCGCGAACTCAACCTCTTCTGAGGCGATAAAAAAACCGGCGTGGTCGAACACCTGTGGGTGTTCAATCACGCCGGCACACTCGTCAACGGGCCTCCCGGTTACGGGTTGCCCTTCATCTCGTTATCCGACCAGCATCGCCGATTCTGTTGGCGACTTACTTACACTAGGTCGACGCAATGCCGAAGGCAATGATAAACTGGACATCCGGGGATATCGTTGGGGGAAGCGAGCAAATCGATCTGCCTCGGCACATCAAAGCTGGAGTGATTTCGGAAATGAAGAGCCAAGGTGAAATTGAAGCGGCAATCGCCCAAG
The DNA here is from genome assembly GCA_025924315.1 of Phycisphaerae bacterium. GTDB lineage: Bacteria > Planctomycetota > Phycisphaerae > Tepidisphaerales > Tepidisphaeraceae > JAICIO01. The sequence continues at coordinate 6,706 of JAICIO010000198.1, read as the reverse complement.
GGCTGAATCGCTTCGAACAAGAGTACATGGGCCGCGGGCCAAAGGACGTCCACGCGTACTTGATCGGCGATCTGCTGGTCGTTCGTCTCAAAGGCGTCCTCACCGCCGCCGAACAGCATCTCGTGAAATCATTGCCCGTGGAAAAAGGGCGCGATCTGTTGAAGCAGGTGCGCACCCATCTGATTGAAACCGCGCGGCCGCTGATGGAGACGATGGTGCAGGAGATCTCGGGCGAGAAAGTCCTGAGCTTGCATCACGACATCAGCACGGTGACCGGCGAAGAGGTCATTCTCTTCACCTTGTCAAACGTTCCGGCGTTTCGCGAGGTGAGGAAGAAGTAATTGGCGTTGATCGCGGCGTGGTCGTCCCGCAGCGCTTCGGTCCCTTATTGCGCTTACGGCTTGACGGCGCGCCGAGGGAGGCACACGGTGAAGATTGTGCCGGCGTCGGCGGACTCGACCTGAACCGTGCCGCCGTGAGCCGCGGCAACCTCGCGCACAATGTAGAGGCCAAGCCCGATGCTGCCGGGCAGGCGTGCGCGGGAGGCGGGAAGCGCGCCCCCGCCGGCGCCGCGCACGAGCGGGTTGAAGATGCTCTGAATCGAGTCGGCAGGAATCGGCGTCCCTTCGTTGCCAACCGCTATCAACACGTCCGAGCCCGTGCCATCCAGCGATAGTTCGACGGGACCACTGTCGCTGCCGTGCTGGATCGCGTTCGCAAGGAGATTGGAGACAACCTGCCGCAGACGGGCCGGGTCCCATTCGCCGGTCGCGTCGCCGGCCGCGTGGAACTGAATCACGCGCGTTCGGTGCCCGGCGCGAAACTCCTCGATCACCTCTTCGCAGAGGGGCTTCAGATCCATGGGTTCGCGCGCGACCGGCATACCCGCGCCCAGCCGCGTACGCGTGTAATCGAGCAAGTCGCTGATCATCCTCGCCATCACGGCGGCACTCGAGGAGATTTGCGACGCGAGTGTGACACTCTCGGCGTCGCCTTGCCTCAGCAGCGTGATCAGCTCGGCAGTCATGGTGATCGAGTTCAGCGGGTTGCGGAGGTCGTGACCGAGGGTCGCCAGGAACATCTCGCGCGACTGCGTCACCCGCTTGGTGTAGCTGCTGACGGCCTTGGTAAGGGACTGGTCGATCGATTCATTGAACCGGATCAGGTCGTCGAGATCGGCGGGATCGAGGACGCTTGCGCTCTTGCGCCAAAGGCGGATGACGCTGGCGCGCAAGGCGCGGTACTCGGCGACGACCTCCATCAAGTCAAACCCGGAACCAACGCGCCCGATGGCATGGGCGTCGGAGGCGCCGTTGAGGCTTAGACTCTTGGCGGTTGAATCGCCGTGCCCGGTTGATTTGTCGGCCGCCTGCGACGCGCTTTGCGCGGACATCATGTCTGCCGCCGCGGCGCGAAGGATGTCCTCCGCATGATCGCGAAGCGCCAAATCGGTCATCTGCACAGCCGAGGGAATGCTCCTGGCGAAGACTTCCCACTCGGCGAGAATCGTTTCCATGTTTCGCTGAATGAATTCGGCCAGCCGCATGCATCTTACCTTTCACGTTCACATCTTCTGCACGTGCTCGCCGTCAAGAACCCATTGCACGGTCAGTAGGAAAGATTGTACCCGTTCGTTTGGAGAACGCCGCGCACTCCTGTTCAGCGTCTTTGGTGTAGCGGAGCCTTACGAAGAAGTCGCGCTTGCGACCGCTCCCGGGGCGCGCCGCGATTCCATGACGGCTGCGAAGGCATCGATGTCGGGACGGCCGACCTGCCGATCCAAGGTCACCAAATGATGACGCGATAAGGAGGAGGGCGAATCGTAATTGCTTTTAAGCGACAAGGCGCATCATAAATCGACTGGAGCGTCCCGAAAAGTCCGAAAATCCCGGTCCGATTTCAGCAGCAGACGTCGGCTGCAGGATCGTCATACGCTGAGCGTTGATGTCGAAGAGCGAACGTCATCGACGGATCGGAAACTGCAACTGCGCGGTGATGGTCAGGGTAGTGCGCGGCAGCGCTGCGGCTTTGGCTGGATGGCAATGCGAGGAGGAAAAAGCAGAAGCGGGCAGCAAAGAAGCGACGTGGCTGAAACCGCGGCCTGCGCGGCGGTCGCGGCGGTCGCGGCGGTCATGGTTTTGTCGGCATCTTTCGGGATCAGGTCTTCGTACGGCGGGAACTGACCTAGTGCGCGCTAGCGATCGCGGTCACACGTACGAGGCTTCCAATCTTCGCGGATCCTCGAACCGGCCGTGCAGCAGAACGCGGCGGCCAGGCTCAGCCCACGGCTGCCGTACCAACGCGCTTCGCGCTGAGCCGCGAGCATGCCCGCGAAGTAGTAAACGACGCCGGTAAGAATGTCGGCCAGCCAGGGAAGCGCGGTTCCCCAGCGAAAAGGTCCGGCGAAGTGCCCGGGCACAGCCGCCCAGACCACCGACCATGTAAACGGCAATCCGACCGCCAGCATGTACAGCGCCACGCCCGTGATCACTTTCGCCAGAAAAATCCGCGAGCGGCTGATCGGCCGGTGCAGCAAAAGCGACCGCTGGCAGGCGTTGGTGGCGATCGGATCTTCGGCACATTCGTAGGCGTCGCCGCGTGGGGCAGCTTCTACGCCGGCGGCGCCTACGCTCCTCAGCCGCGGCTGGGGAAAGTTGCGCTCGCGGGGACGTTCCTCGCCGGGCTCTTGGTCCTCGACCCATCTGCTGGACGACGTGGAACGCGTGGCCGACCACGTCGCGGTTCTCGACTACAGCGTGCTGCGCGCCTGCTGCAGCGTCGATACGTTTCGCGAACGCGTGTGCCGCGTCGTCGCGCGATTCCCCTCCGATCCGCCGCTCGAATTGCCTTCGCTTCCGGGCTTGCTCCAGGCGACGCGAGATGGGAACGAACTGTCGCTCATCATGGCCAACGCGACCGGGCACACCCACCGCGCGCTCGAATCGGCCGGCGCGTTCGAGGTGGACGAGCAACCCGTCGGGTTGGAAGAGGCGTTGATCGCCTACGTCGGTCGGCAGGGGAAAAAGAGTCACCTCCTGCAACACCTGGGAGACAATCGGTCAAGCGCTTTTCGGACTGGCGACGTCCCCGCTCGAGAGCGCGCTCCTTAATAGCGCGATGGCGCGTTTGGACCAAGCCACGCGCCGATCGCGGACTTGGCGACGACGCAGAGAGAAGAAGATCGTGCGCTCGCGGCTGCGAGTGAAGTAAACCATCGCCTCGAGCAACGAGCGACGCGCGGCGGGGTCCAGCCCCGTAGCCGGGTCGTCGAGCATCAGGACCGCAGGCTCGATCGCCAGCGTCATGGCCAGGTGAAGCCCGGCGCGCTGCCCGTGCGAAAGATGGCCGGCCTTCGTGCGCGGGTCGATCGAGAAGTGATCGATAACCGCAGAAAAGAGATCGTCGTTCCAGCGCGGATAGAAGCTGCGCTGAAAACGCCCGTATTCTCCGACGCGCATCCAGCCGTACACGGAATGCCCCTCGGCCATATAGCCGATGCGGGCGCGCACGTTCGGCGGCAGGTCGGTTCTGTCGTGGCCGAGGATCGAAGCCGAGCCGCGGGTCGGCTCCAAGAGGCCCAGAATCATTCGAATGGTGGTGGTTTTACCGGCGCCGTTCCGTCCGATGAACGCGACACGCTGCCGCGCGGCACGACCAGCGAGAGACCGTCCACGGCGCATTTGCGCCCGAAGAACCGCGTCATCCCGTGCGCCTCGATGGCCGGGGCACGCGGAGCGGTTGGCAGAACGCCATCGAGAGACTCGAGCGGGCTCATGCTTTGTCTCCAGTGGATTTGAGTTGCAAGTCGAGGCCGGTCAGTTTTGCGTCGACGGCGTCGCGGATCTCGCGGGCGCTGAAGTCGAGGAAGACTGCTTCGTGAACGAAAGTGTCGAGCGCCTGGTTCAGCCGACGCAGCCGCTCGCCACGCGTGTAGATCTGACGCCTTTTGCTCGCCACGAAGAAACCCAGGCCCTGCTGCGATTCCACGACCCCGTCGCGGACGAGTTCTGCGTACGCCTTGGCCACTGTGTTTACATTGATCACCAGTCGATCGGCCAACGCACGCACGCTGGGCAGCGCATCACCTGGCGCGAGCCCCCCGGTCGCGACCGCCAGCCGCACCTGATCCCCGATCTGGCGGTATATCGGCGTACTGGCTCCGGTTGAAATCGTAATCTGCAATGCGGCCATCGCTTAACCAACTGTACTAGTGTTAGTAGTACAGATTAGTAAGCTCCATTTCGCGTGTCAAGCGTTCCCCGCCCGAAAGCGCTACCTCTCGATCGGGCCAAAACCGATAATCCACCGGCGGGGATACATCGCGCGAAGGGCGCGGAAGCTATTGTGAATGGCGGGGATTGGCGGCAAAAAAACCGCGCCCGGCTTGGACGAGGACAAAGAGCGGGTGAAGGGGGTCGAACCCTCGATATTCGCGTCGGGAACGTGACGCTCTACCAACTGAGCTACACCCGCGACGGTACCGAAAGTGTGTGGATTTAATTCAATCGATTCAAGGCGCTTACTTGAACGTCAGCTGACGACCGCGGCAGGCTCGACTTTCCCAAAAGCTTCTTCCACGACATGAAAATCGGATCGCAGCGGCTACCGCGCGGTTACCTCAAGAGGCGCTGTCGATCTTTCGTAAGCAGAGCCCACCCTTCCGATGTCTCGGGAGTTTGTTCTACACTAAGCCATCGCAAATAGACTGACGTGAAGCAAGGAGACCACAGCACTGAAACCACAAGCGCAATTAATGCAAGCCGACTTGTCCTCGCTTCTTCAGATTGACGGCCTCGGTACTGCAGTCGTTCTGCGGGGTTGTCGTACTGTTTGTCAGCTTCCATGCGACGAACAAATTGGGACATCCAACATCCAGAATCTTGCGCCGCTAAATTTCGAATGTACCCATCCGTTTCTTGACCGCCAACCGCAGCTCCTGCATCAAGCACCAAGAATCCGCCGACGGAACCCAGTGCCGATGAGCATGTGCACGGGGTCTGAACAGGCCCCCGCTATTGTTTTTGCGAAAAGGGACTTGCGACAACGCGAGTCCCTTTTTGTTTGGCTCTTGGGCGGCAACTGTCCCCCGTTTTGTACCCCCGCCAATTCAAATCGGTGATTCGACAGGAAGAGAAACCGACCCCGGAGGTACGGTCGTGGCGAGTCTCAGGCAGCGTGGATCGATCTACTACATTCCGTAATACATCGGGGCAGTCATCCCTCCTGCTTGATGTGCCGAGCGAAACCCAACTTCGGCAATAGCTTTATCGCTGCGACCGTAAGTATTTATCAGTTGGAGCCTTCGCCGGGGCTTTGTTTCTGCCGTCGCGCACGTTTTCGGTGTTGAACCGGTTTTTTATAGGGATCCGCTTCTTGATGTTCGTTGCGATGAGGATCGATGCCGGAAATAAACCTGCCACGAATTCGTAGTCTACCAGGCGTCCGGTCTCAACTTCTGCGGCGATAAGTTCATGTATGGCAGATGAATCGAGCGACCGCGAGCTCTTAGAGCAATATGCGTCCAATGGATCACACGAGGCGTTCGAACGGCTCGTGGCGCGGCATTTCGCGTGGGTCATCTCCTCTGCGCGGCGGCAGGTGCAGGACGAAGCCACGGCGCAGGACGTCGCGCAGGCGGTGTTCATCGTGCTCGCGCGGAAACCCCCAAGGCTTCGCGCTGAAGCATCCCTGTCGCCTTGGCTTTTCGGTGTGGTGCATCGGACCTGTCTCACGGCGATTCGCGCGCGCAACCGGCGGCGCCATCACGAACAAAAGGCTGCGACTATGACGCCCGAAGTGATTCAAACCGGAGACGAGTCGTCGTGGTCGGCGCTTGCTCCGCACCTCGACACATTGCTTCAGACCTTAAAACCACTCGATCGGCAGATCCTGTTGCTGCGGTTCTTCGAGAAGAAATCGCTTGCGGAGGTCGGACGAACAATCGGCCTTTCTGAAGACGCCTCCCGCAAGCGCGTCGATCGCGCCATTGAGCGCCTTCGGACGGCGGCTGCTAAGCGAAATTTACGGCTCGCGGTGGCGGGTGCACTCACGGCGGTCCTCGTTGCCAACGTGACCGAACCCGTTCGTGGCCAAATGATCCACAACGTTGCGGCCAGCGCACTGACGGCGGTTTCGCCCGCGGCGGTTCCGACAACGGCCGGCATGCTCGCCGACGCTGTTGCTCGCTCTCTCGTTCGATCGGCATTGAAGATCCCGATAGCCGTCGCATCCATCGCAACAATTGCCGTTATTGTTCTCGTGGCAGCGACCTCTCAGCCGGCGAGCCACGCGCCTGCAGGCGCGATGGAGGCCGGAGTAGCATCGGTCACGTCGCCATTTCCCACCTCGCTGCCCGCGACGAAGAAACTTCGCGTCGGCTACATCGTCAGTCAATTCACGGTGAACGGTCCCGGCAGGTCATTCAACGGCGGGAAGTACACGCATGCACACCCGAAGGTAGTGCCGGCGCTCAGCGACCCTTCCGTCGAGATGTGGGCCGTGCTCGAGCCGGGATCGGAGAAGGATCTGGGGATCGAGAAGATCGTTCAGGATGTTTTCGGTGGCCGCCAGCTCAATGGTGCCGACCCTTCGCAACTTCAGCAGTGCGACGTCATCGTCGCCGCCGGCGTGCGGAACGAAACGCCGGAGGTGATGCAGGCGTTGACGATTGCGGTGCAGAACGGCACGGGATTTCTCTCGTGGATCG
>JAICIO010000197.1 GCA_025924315.1 Phycisphaerae bacterium | reverse complement strand
GAAGCCGTTCAATCGGACGGCGGTCGTGAAGTCGAGGTCGCTGACTTCCGGCATAACCTGGAGCCGGACGCGGCCATCGCCGAGCACCGTCGGGATCATGCGGAGCTTCACACCGAATTCACGATATTCGACGGTCACCGCGCCCGCGGTCGCGCCGCCCTGCGTCACCGGCACCGGGAATTCACCACCGGCGAGGAAGCTGGCTTCCTGGCCGCTGATCGCCGTGAGATTCGGTTCCGCGAGCATGCGAACGAGGTTGTTCTGACGCAGCGCGTTGAGGAAGTATTCAAAGTAGAAGCTTCCGAGCTGACCGCTGCCGAAGAGCGTGACCGACGGATTCACCGGGGTCGCGCCGTTCAATTCCACGCCACTGGGCGGGGGCGTATCGCCAACCAGGCCCTTGTCGAGCAGACGGCTCGACGGGTTGACCTGGCCGACGTTGCTTCCACCCATGAAGGCGCCGTTGATGTAGTTGAAGTTCACGCCAAGCTGATTCGTCGCCGAACGGCTCATTTCCGCGAAGCGAACCTGTAGCATGATCTGCTGTCCGCCGGCCACTTCGAGGAAGTTCAGCACGTCCTTCGAATACGGCGTGGCAACCGCGACCGCTTGTTTGGCAACGTCGACATTCGGGACATGTCCGCGAAGTGCGATCGAGCCGTTGATGCTCGTCACTTCGATCTTGCTCGACGGGAACATTTCCTTCATCTGCTGCTGCAGCGCCTGGATGTCGAACTGCACGAGCACATCAATCACCTGAGCGCGGTCGGTGTCGTCCCAGATGATCAGCTGCGTGCTGCCCGCTTTCTTGGCGGTCAGCAGGATCATGTTCGGGCCGGTGAGGTTGACGTCGGCGATGGTCGGATCACCCACGCTCACGCGCTTGTAGGGCAGGCGCGTGGTGACGACCTGGCTCTTGCCGACCGTCAGCTTCAACATGCCCTGCTGATCGGTGCCTTCCTGCACCAGATCCTTGGTCATCTTCGTGGCAGGTTGCGTCGCCGGCGCCGCTTCCTGAGCGGTCGAACCGCGCACCGCCGCGAGGAAGACCAGCCCTGCGCCCGCGAGCACCAGAATCGCCCGCGCCCGACGCGCCTTCTTTTGAATCTGCTCTTTTCGAAGATTCAACGTGTTGTTTTCCATGACCGACCTCGTTTGACGTCTCTTGCATCCGCGGCCTTCGCCGCCCCGGTGAAAACGGTACCCGGTACCGTTTTTCTCGCTGTTTCGCTTTTCGCCCGGTTTTTCTGAGTCAGAACAAAAACGGTACCCGGTACCGTTTTTGTATCATTCGCGTTATTCGCCATCCGCCGGGCTGCGCGTGTCACCGACTGCGCTGCCCGTGTCGTTCTTGATCAGCTGAGTGTCCTGCTTCGAATCCTGCGTCTCTTGCGGCAGCGGCATCGTCACTTCCGATTCCACACCCGCGCGGATGACCTTCACGGAGCGGACTTCGCCGATCGCCATTCCCTGCGCCGGCACGACCGGCTGAGTCGTCGACATGCTGACCGTCTGGGCGAACGGATCAATCGCGCCGACCTTGAAGTTCTGTTGCCCACGCAGTTCGCTGACGCTCACGCCTGCGATTCGCTCATCAACCTTCTGATCGCCCGAGCTGCGGAGCACCAGACGCGGACGACCCGTCGCACACGCGAGCTCGATCGCCTGCGCTTCTTTCGGCGTCGCAATCAGCGTCACGCTCTTGAGCGGCTCTTTGTTGTCTTCGTTGTTCATCGCCAGGTGCGAGCCGACGGCTGTCACGCGCACGTTCTGAACGATCGTGCGGGCAACCATTTCGCCGCCCTTGTCGCCCGGCATGCTCGAGATGACATCCACGCGGCTGCCCGGTGTCACGAAGCCGGCGACGCCGAGGAACTCGTTCACTTCGATTGTGATCGCCCGCATGCCCTCGGGAACGAGCGCCTGCAGACCACCGCCGGTGCCCTTGGGCGCCAGCAGCGTGTTGATCACGGGCTGACCCTTGTACAGCGGCTGCGAAGCAACGCGCTTGATGACATCGTCGGGGTTCGTGAAGATCGCCTGCGGATCGACATCCGCTTCCATCTTCACCGTGGTGATGTCATCCGCCGTCAGCTCCGTGCCGGGCGGGATGTTCACCTTCGCCACCACCACCTGGGTGAGCTTGGTGTTCGGCTGCGCGCTGTGGTTCTGTGCGAGCATGTTCTTGGCTGCGAAAGCCGCGGCCAAGCCGAGCACCACAGCCAGGGCGAGTGGAATCAGTGCCTTGAGGTTCATAGCGTCTCCGTGAAAACGTCCATCCCTGTGTTCGGTCGGATGATTTGGGAGGTTTAGGAGACGAAGTGGGTTTATTCGAAAATTGAGATGTAGGACGTTGGTGCCGCATCACGTCCGATACAAGCGCGATTGTCAGTTCCATCCATTCGCTGCATGCAGCGTCAAAATCAGCTTTGAAATACTGCCTCTTTGTCGCGATGAAGAAATCTCATCGCGAAGGCGCGAAGATTCGCGAAGGTCCGCGAAGTTTTTCTTCGCGAGTCTTCGCGCGCCTTCGCGTCTTCGCGATAAGCCGGTTTGGGAAACGAAAACGGGCGGCTCGATTTCGAGCCGCCCGTTGGAACTTCTATTGTGTTGTAGAGCTTACAACTATCCTTCTTTTCGCATCGCGGTCGTGCCCACGACGACCTTGTTCGAGCCGATCAGGCCCAGCGGCCGGAAGCCGGAGCCGAGCGTCCCCCAAGAGCCCTGCACCGTGACATACAGCGTGTTCCCCGCGGTTAGGGATCCCGATGACACCGTCGTCCCGAGCGGGGATTCGATCTTCAACGTGAATTTCGTCGTGTCGAGCGTCGTGGATGACGTTTGCAAGCCCGCCGCTTTGAGGCTCGCGACGACCGCGGACGTTACATCGGTATCCTGGCCCTGCGGCGTGATACCGGCGCGGCACCCTTCGCGGGCTGCCCCTTGCAGCGTGTGCTTCACATAAAAGTAATAGCCGAATTCAACCGTGCCGAACGTGAGCGACAGCAGGATCGGAAAAACCAGCGCCGCATCCAAAACAGCACTCCCGCGGCGCTTGCGCCCGCGGGCCAGGAAGCTCTTCTGTTTCATCCACACCATAAGTCACGCTCCGATCAGCCAAACGTCAGCAGAAGCAATGTCGCGATCAGCACCGGCACGGCGTACGGCAGCGCCCGCTCGAAGCTCCTGCTGCTTTTGCCCGTCTCCGACACGTGCTCCAGACCCAGCTCGCGTACGTGCACGATGTTGAGCACCAGCATCGCGCTGTTCCGCAGCAGGATGATCAGCCGGCCTTGAACCGTCGCTTGAATCAATGCCACGAACAAACCGACGATCGCCTGGATCACGAAGATCTGGAAAATCGCCAGCGGACCGACCCACGCCCCAATGCCGGCCACGAGTTTCACGTCCCCGCCGTACACGCCTCCCAGCGCAAACTGCGGAAACATAATCGCAAAGCCGAGCAGCATCCCCGCGATCGACATCACCGGCGTCACAGTTCCATGCGCCGCGAAGCTTTGAATGATCCCGGTGAGCGCCATCGCGAGCACGAGCCAGTTGGGGATTCGACGCGCGCGAAAATCGATGATCGCCGCGCAGGCGATCATCCCGATCATTGGACCGAACAAAAGCAGCGTATGAACGGTCAAGAGCCGCTCCGGTTACAGAGAGCTGTTCGTGCTCGTCCACCGCGCCAGCACTTTCGTGCCAACCGCGCCAATGATCACAATGGCCACGACGATGATCAGACCGAGGACCAGCGCATACTCAATCGTCTCGCCCCCGCGCTCGTCGCGGATCAGTTTCTGGATGGTTCGTCGAATGCTCATAGCTCTCTTCGCTTCACAAAACTCAATGGACCAAATCATCCTGGACCAAACCGTCCTAGGCCCGGGCCGGGTCACATGTGACCCAGCGCCGGGCCCCGAGGTTCGGCGGACGGATCCTTCGCTGCAGCGAAAGCCCCGAGCGCATCATGCCTCGAGGCCTCGAATGAACGGCACAACTCCATGCCGTCTGACTCGATCCTTAGATCGAGTTGTTGAGCGAAGTCCAGCGGGCCAGCACCTTCGTGCCGACAGCGCCGATGACGGCAATGGCCGCCACGACAATCAGACCCGCGATCAGGGCGTATTCAAGCACTTCGCCGCCCTGCTCGTCCTTGACCAACTTGCCGAGCAGATTCTTCATCGCCTTCATGATTGGCTCCTGTGAAAGGCGACCTCGGGAATGGCTCGATCACTCGAACACCTTCCCACGATCCTCGCGACGCTCGCGACCCGAAGGTGCGCTTTTCACGAGTGCAAGCGCGTTGTGCGCCATGAAGCCGATCGCTCGATCGTCTCTGCCGGATGTGCTTCGACCCACACATAGCACACCTAATCCGGTTGCATGGTTCTCATCGTCCACCCCCTGTCATCGGTTTAGACGATTCTTTCCCAAGAAATTGGAATGGCGCAGTTATCGGGCGTGAAGTAAGGAATGAAGAGAGAATTGAGGATCGAAGATGGAGGATAGCGCGCCACCCTCTATCCTCTACCGTCTGATCTACTGAGAATCGTTCTCGAGTTCGTGGATCGCGTCCATCAGCGTCTTTTCGATGGCTGACGGCTCGTCGGAGCGGATGGTCAAATCCCACGCGGTGTGCCACTGCGTCGCGAGCGGTTTGAATCCGCGTTCGCCTAAGCGCTTCGCCATGTCCGGCATGTGCGCGGCGCCGTAGAAGATCGCGATGTCTTTTTTACCGGACTTCAGCGTCGTATCGAGCACGTCCATCGCCGCCTTGTTCCGCTCGGTAAGAATCACCGATCCGCCAGGACCATCCAGGCCCATCGCCCCCTCTTCGATATTCGCCATGTTCTTCGCCAGCATCAGCTTGATCTGCCGCTGCGGGTCCGGTCGCGTCACGAGCTTCACCAGCTGATCGACCATCTCGTCGCTATCGACTTGCTTATCGGACGACGGCTGCGTCGACGCCTGCGACATCGCCTTCATCAAGCTCTGCATCATCATCATTTCAAACGACTCGCCGCGCTCCGCCTGCTTCTGCTGAAATGTCTCCGCGTCCATGTCCGCGTGCACAAAGTTCTTCGCCGTGTAATCCACGTCATCGAGCTGATAATCCAAACCGAGAACATCCTTCAGCATCCGCTGAAACTGCGCGATCTCGCTCTGCGACTGCTGCCCGGGCTTCGGCACATCCATCCCCTTCGGCTTCACCATCTCAAACAGCACCGCGTCGCGCAGCTTGAACGACTCATTCAGCGCCGAGTAATAATCCTTCTCCCCAATATGCACCGCCGCCACGAGATGCACCGTCACGCCATCCGCATTCCGAAACGCGACATCGGCCGTCTCAAGCTTCGACCCCGTCGCCCCTCGATCGACGAAACGCATGAAGTCGGAGGATTTCAGTTCCCCCGACGGATGAGTCGCCTGCGCCGATAGCTGAGTTGCCAGAACAAGAAGTGCGATAGAACAGGTGACCGGAGCAATAGCGCGCATAGAGGACCTCCCGACCGAAACTATTGTCCCGCGCGACACGATTCCCCACTAGAGATTTCCGAAGAATTCGTAATCGGCTCGCAAAACGAACGCGAAATCGCAAGCGACTTCGATCGCTGGAGAAAAATCAGCGCTTTCGGTTCCCGAAGGTCATCTTCGGTGGCTCCCATCCATCGTACGGTTGAACGAAATCGTACTGCTGAACCGGTACGCGCTCTTTTGCGAAGTTATCGAAAACGTATTGGATTCGCCCCCGAATATCACCAGGCGTGTTGAGATAAACCTTATAGGGATTGAGCGACCAAACCGGGTGCGCGGTTGGGACCAGACCTGATCCGCGAATGATCTCACGCGACGCGTCGGCAAACGCGCCCCAAATTTTCTCCGGGTCATCGCGATGTCGACGAACCACGAGATGAGCGTGATTCTTCAGAACTGCGCATGCCCAGACTGTGTATCCACGGAGAGCGACGACTTGCGCGAACGAGTTAGCAATCAAATCTCGAGCTCGCGCATCGAACCAGAATAGATCGTGCTTGAGCAACGGCTCGCTCTCGCGCCAAAACTGCTTGAGCTCATCACGAGAAGGTTGGATCTTTTTGCGACCGTAGTGAACTTCACCCAGCGGTTCGAACTTTTCCTCCCGAATCTCCTTCGAACCGCTCCCGCGTAAATCATTCGGCAACCAATGCTCGTAACCATGCAGAATCATGTGCGACCCGATGATCACGCCCGACCCCTCGCTTGCGATTTCGCGTCCTTTTCCGATCCTGATCGTATCACAGGACAGCCGCAGCTTGTTCCTTCAACGAACTCGCAGCATGAACCTCCCCGCTCGAATGATTCACCGTCGCCACCTGTAACGGCCCCCCGATGTAGCTCATATGTTTGAACGCGTGTCCTCGCTTGATCAGCGCCTCCTCCACGTCCTTCGGAAAATCATCCATGATCTGGATCGGCTCATGGCCATCCGTGTGCAGCTTTGGTGACTTCACGATCTGTCCGGGGCTTTCGCGGAAATCGATCAGGCCCATGATCGCTTCAGTCGTGATGCTCGGGATCGTCGGGCCGCCGGTATAGCCGATCGCGGCGACGGGATGGTCGTCGCGCGTGATGACGACGGGCATCATGTTGTGAAACACGCGCTTCAGCGGCGCCGCGCGATTGGGCCCGTTGCCGTCGTAAATGAATCGTGACATGCCGTTGTTGAGGATCAGGCCCAGGCCATCAATCACGACGTATGAGCCCATCGACACGCCGTGCGTGCAGGTCAGCGAGCAGAGATTGTGCTGCCGATCGACGGACACGATGTTCGCGGTGTGCGACCCCGGCGGGGGTGCGTACTTCGTCTGGTAGATCTTCCCCGTGCGCACGTCGGCGGCGATTTCGTCGGCTCGTGCATCGGAAAGAAATCGCTCGGGATCTTTCACAAAATCCGGATCGCCGAGCGATTCGAGCCGATCGTTCCAGCAGCGCTTCGCAACTTCAACAAACAGATGAACCACGTCGGCCGACCACGGTTCCATCTTAGAAACATCGAACCGATCCAGTGCCTTGAGAATCTGAAGCGACGTCAATCCCCCCGCCGGCAACGGCTGCGTGTAGACGTCGTACCCGCGATACTTCACGTGCAGCGGCGCGACTTCGTGCGCCTGTTCGACCTTGAAATCCTCCTCACTGAGGATTCCACCGTGCGCTTTGATCTGCTTTGCGACCCGCTGCGGGATCTCGCCTTCGTAAAAACTCGCAGGGCCTCGATCGACGAGTAACTTGAGCAGCTGCGCCAGATCCGGCTGTTTGAAGGTGTCACCGACCGCAGGAACTTTTCCATCCGGGAGCAGCGCCTTGAGCGATGTCGGATCCGCCACCTTCGACCAGTTCTCCAGCGCCACGTTGATGTCGTGCCGAATCGCGAATCCTTCCTCCGCGAAACGAATTGCATCGGCGCTGACATCGTGCCACGACATCGTGCCGAACTTCCGCAGCGCCAGATCCAGGCCCGCGACGTTTGTCGGAATCGACATCGCGAGATAACCGCGCTGCCGCACCTCAGGGTTCGCGTAGAGCTCGTCGCGAAATGCTTTGGGCGCGCGCGAATCGAAATTGATTGCAATCGACTTACCTTTGGCCGCGTCAAAGTAGACGAGCCCGCCGCCGTAGCCCCCGAGTCCTGTTGCGCCGACGCGCACGACGGAAAGCGTGAGCGTCGCCGCCACCGCGGCGTCGACCGCATTCCCGCCTTTCTCCAAAACCCGCTTCGCGGTCTCCGCACCGAGTGGATCCGTCGCCGCCGCCCCCGCGTGTTCGCCCACAAGTTCTTCCGGCAATGCAATTCCTCCAATACTGCGCATTCTCGACGAAACGGCCGCGAAATCGCAAGCGACGTTGTAGCTCGCTTGCGATTTC
>JAICIO010000196.1 GCA_025924315.1 Phycisphaerae bacterium | reverse complement strand
GGATCGCTGTAGACGGCTTCGTAAATGTCGTCCGCATCGCGCGGCTCGAAGTGGCGGAGCAGCAATCGAGATGTTTCGAGCGGTTCCATGCGAGTTGATGAACTTCTCATCTCAACGCGAGCACAAGCGCTCGCAAAATCACCGCGAGGATTCAGCGAACAGACGAAGCAGGAACAGAATCACCCACAAGCGACCGAGCGAGATCGGGCGATTCAATTGCGCGAGAAATCGCATGACAACACCCGGCGGGCGCCGCGCGCGGGAAGCTGACAGGTTCGTCACTCCTTCACTCATCGTTGCTCGTCTGACTTGACGTACGGGTTCGTGAGCTCAACACGATGTCCGTCGGGATCCGCGACGACAGCGCGGCGTCCCCACTCCGAAAGCTTCGGCGCGACGACGACTTTTGCGCCCGCAACAGTCAAAACCTTTGCGACCAATCCATCGACATCGCTCACACTAAAACCGATCCGTGTCGACGAGGACACCGGATGGTCGGGCGTTGCCGGATAAAGTTCGAGCGTCGTGTCATTCAGTTGCGACACGTAGTGTTCCGGACCGGATCCATGCGCATGCTTCCAAAGTTGCAATCCGAGCAGCTGATAAAACGACCTCGAATGCTCGATGTCTGAAACGCGCAGAACGATCAGATTGAGGCTGCGCGGAGGGACTGAACCATCCGCCCGTGGAAGAACGTCCTCCTCCCAGCTTCCTCTAAAATCTTGGTTCCAGCGATATTGGAAGTCCGGCTCGCGTTTCTCGAGCACACCCTGCGCAACGAGGTCATCCAGCATCTTGTAAAGCATGTTGCCGATCGGATGGCTCGACCAGAACACATGCTTGTGACGGCCCCACCCTTCGTTGGTTGGGATCAAGCCAATGCAAACCCCCAGGGCGCACCCCGCGGCGTCCACGTCGGACCAATCGCTCAAGGTTTCTCGAAGTGTTTGAAGCTGCATGTTCGATCGCCTTCCCCATTTCACGCATCCGCCGGCCTCTGTCAAAACAAAACCTCACGCATTAGACTCGTTTGCGAGTGGAAACTGACCGAAGAGATTAAACCATGATTCATCCGTGGCACGACGTCACTCCCGGCGAACATTTGCCGAATGAGTTCAACACCATCATCGAGATTCCGTTCGGGTCGAGCGTGAAATATGAGCTCGACAAGATCAGTGGGCTGATCAAGCTCGATCGCGTGCTGTACTCCGCCGTTTATTATCCGGCGAATTATGGGTTTATTCCGCAGACGCTGGCGGAGGACGACGATCCGCTGGACGTGCTCGTGCTCTGCCAGGAAACGGTCGTTCCGCTCACGCTGATCAAGGCGCGCACCATCGGGCTGATGACGATGATCGATGCAGGAAAAAAGGACCACAAGATCATCGCGGTCGCGATGGAAGATCCGGAATTCAACTCATACAAAGAAGCCGCCGAGATGCCGCCGCACCGACTGACGATGCTTCGGCGGTTTTTCCAGGACTACAAGCAGCTCGAGGGGAAGGCGGTCGAAGTCGACGAGATCCAGCCCGCCGCGAAGGCGTTTCCGATCATCGAAGACGCGCTGTCGAGATACAGCAAGCAACGACGGCGTGGGTTCAAATAAAACTCTGAGTGAACCGCCATGACGCCAAGAAAAGGATTTAAGCACAAAGATCGCAAAGCTCACAAAGAAAACAAAGACAAAGCTCTGCTTCATTCTTTGTGCTCTTTAGAACTCTGAGATCTTTGCGCTGCTTGGCGTCTTGGCGGTTCAAAACTCTGGGCTTAAAGCACCCCGATGCACTCATTCCCGTGGGTCGATGCGGGGCGGATTTCTTTTGTCGCGGGATCGAACGTCAGCACGTTCGCAGGGCCACCGACTTTCTCGACACGCTTCACCTGGTGTCCGAGTTTCTCCAGACCCGCGATCGTGTCTTCGGGCATGTTGATCACTTCCAGCGGCTCGGCGCCTTCGGTGTGCAGCCGCGGGCCCGTCACGAGATAGTTCGGGGATTCGTTGTAATCGACCACGCCCATCACAAGCTGCGCGCTGAAATTGGGGATCGTCGGCCCGCCGATGAAACCGATGACGGATTTGAGTTTGCCGTCCTTCATCACGATCAGCGGAACCATATTGTGCATCATGCGCTTGCCGGGCGCGGGATAGTTCGGGTGGTTCTTGTTGTAATTGAACCGCGACATGCCGTGCGCCATGAGCAGGCCGATGCCGTCGATCACGACGTGCGATCCGAACATCACGCCCTGCGTGCTGGTGAACGAGCACGCGTTGCCTTTCGCATCGATGCACGAAGCGTTGGCGGTGTGCTGTTCCTTCGGCAGCGGGATCGCTTTCGAGCGGAAATTTCCGCCTTTTTTCACGTCGGCGGCGAGTTCGTCCGCGTGCGCGTCCGACATCAGACGATCGACCGGGATCTTGGAGAACTCCGGGTCGCCGAGATACGTGAGGCGATCTTCCCAAACGCGCTTGGCGACCTCCGCAAAGAGGTGCATCGTCTGTGGGTTGTAGAGACGTTCGCCGGGCAATTCGAAGCGATCGAGCACCTTGAGGATCTGCAGCGTCGAGAGTCCGCCCGACGGAAGTGGCGACGTGTAGACGTCGTACCCGCGGTAAGTGGCATGCATCGGTGCGACGTCCTGCGCGAGGCTCGCGTGAAAATCTTCCTCCGCAAGGATTCCGCCGTTCGCCTGCACCTGCTTGCAGATCATCCGCGGAAGCTCGCCGTTGTAGAGCGCGCTGGGACCTTTGTCGGCGAGCATGCGCAGGAATCTGCCGAAATCCTTCTGCACGAACGGCTCGCCGATGTTCGGAATGATGCCGCCGGGCAAAAACGCATGCAGCGAAACCGGGTCCGCCTGCTTCACCCAATTCGTGATGTTGAAGTGCAGAACGGGATCGAGCGGAAAACCCTCCTCCGCCAGCTTGATCGCGTCCTGCGTCACCTCGGCCCAGCTCATCGTGCCGTACGTTCGCAGCGCCAGATCCAGCCCTGCAACCACCGCGGGTGTTGTGATGGATAGATATCCGAGCTTGCGCGCGTCTTCGGTGTGGTACAAATCATCGCGGAAGGCTTTGGGCGCGCGGGAATCGAAATCGACGGAGACGATTTTTTTCTTGTCCGCGAGATAAGCGACCATCGTTCCGCCGTAGCCACCGAGTCCGGTGGATCCGGGAATGACAGTGCACAACGTGATGGTCGCCGCGACGACGGCGTCGATGGCGTTGCCGCCTTTCTCGAGCACCTGTTTGCCGGCAATTGCCGCGAGCGGATGAGGTGTTGAAACTGCGGCGCGTTTCGCGATCATTTCCGACTGCAGCATATTCCTCTCGGCGCCTTCGTTTCAACGGGACACAGGTCGTGGACCTTCGCGGGCAGTTTGTCAGACGTGCATCACGCGTCGACCGATTATCGATCGCGGTCGTTCACTTCTTTGAAAGGTAATCCATGCATTTCCTCCGTGCAACTGCCCGGACCGCTTCGACGTACGTAGCCTTTGGGAGGGCGAGGCTCCTGCCGAGCCGAGTTTTTTCGATAATCGAAAGGCGCGGCTCGGCGGGAGCCTCGCCCTCCCATTGGGCAGGCATTGCGCTGATCGGATGTCTATTGGCGGGATGCACAAGTCCCCAAGAAAGGCGATCCAACATGAGCGGACCGCCGCGCGGAGTGGCGACGCTGGATGAAGTCATCAAATCGAATCACGATTTGTGGGGCGACGCGGCGCTGAAGCAGCCAGGTGGGCCGAGCTACGAATTCTTTGCTTCGCTCGTTCCGCAACTGCGTTACGTCGATGCGCCGTTCCGGCATTATCCCATCACGCTGAGCGCGCCGGGCGCCAGCGAGAAGGTGCGCTTCGTCAGCAACGGCAGCCAGATCAATGCACTGGCGCGCCAGCCCAACTGGGTCGGCGAAACCGGCATCCCGACGACCTTCCGCGTCGGATACGACCTGAAAACCTTCGGCGACGACATGGCGAAGCTTCAAGGACCGGTTTACGAGCAGGGTTATCTGCCGGTCGTCGAAAATCGATACGAGCACGGCGGCAACGTTTACACGCAGGAAGCGTTCGCGTCGGTCGATCCAAAGCTCGTCGCGGATGGCGTAGCGCTGGTTCGCATGGGGCTCGCTTCAGGCAAAGCCGACAACGCCAAAGTCGAAGTGCAATTTGAAAGCCCCAAGCCCATGAGGCTGAGCGAGGGGAAGTACATGGTCATCGACGCCGACGGCAAAGTGATCGCGGCGTTCGAAGCCGGTAAATGGAGCTTCAACAATGCGCGTACGACGCTGAACTTTTATCCGAAGCCGGGCGAGAGTGCAGTCCTCGCGATTTACACCAAGCCGGTCGACGAAAAAGACGCGACGAAGATCGACGCGAAAGTTTACGACGCGCAGCACCAGCAGTGCGTCGACAGCTGGAACAAAATCCTCACCAGCGGCGCGACGTTTCAAACGCCGGAAAAGCGCGTGAACGACGCCTGGCGAGCCAACGAGATCGGCAACTTCATGCTGATCGAAAATAAGGAGATGCGCTACAGCCAGGGCAATCAGTACGCCAAGCAGTATGTGAACGAAGGCGGAGACGCGATCCGCGCGATGGCGATGTTCGGCCAGATCGATTCGGCCAAGGAGTTGATGCCGAACATGTTCATCTACACGCGAAAGAATCTGGAGACGCATCAGGCGGGGCTGAAGCTGCAGATGCTTTCGCACATTTATTTCCTGACGCGCGACAAGCAGCTCGTGAATTCGCTCCGCACGCTGAATACGAAAGATACTTCAGGCCGCACACCGGGCTGGCAGACGGAGATCGATGTGCTGCTGAATGGCCGCGAGAAGGACAGCGGTCTGTATCCCGCGGAGAAATATGCCGGCGATCCGGTGCCCGGCATGCCGGACAAAGTTTACTCGCTTAATTCGAACTGCAGCGCGTGGCGCGGCATGCGCGACTTCGCGATCGTGCTGGACGATATCGGCGAGCACGATCTCGCGCAGAAAGCTTCGACGAACGCAGCGGAGTTGCGTAAGGCGATCCTCGCGGCCATCGATAAATCGATCGATCGCAGCACCAATCCGCCGTTCGTTCCGGTGGCGCTCTTCGGCGCGGAGAAGGCTTACGACACGATCGTGAACTATCGCTCCGGCAGCTACTACAACATCATCATGAAGCTCGTGCTCGGCAGCGGCGCGTTTCCGGTGAATTCGAAATACGCCGACGACGTCATCGGCTACATGCGCGAGCACGGCGGGGTCTGCATGGGCCTCAACCGCAACCTCAATGCGAGCGGAACGTGGTGGGTCAAGGAAGAAAAAGGGATCAACGATCTCTACAACCTGCGCTACGCGCTGGCGGAGATCGAGCGCGACGATGTCGATCACGCACTGGTGAGTTTCTACGGCAAGCTCGCGCAGGGGTTCACGAAAGACACCTACATCGACGGCGAAGGTGCATCCCTCGAGCCGGTCGATCAGTGGGGTCGTCAGACGTATCTCCCGCCGAACAGCGCCGCCAACGCGTGTTACATGCAGACGCTGCGCTATCTGCTCGTTCAGGATTACGACACGAACGACGACGGCAAGGCCGACACGCTTCGACTCGCCTTCGCGACGCCGCGCGCGTGGCTGAAAGACGGCCAGTCGATCAAAGTCGCGAATGCGCCGACGCAGTTCGGGCCAGTCTCGTACGAGATCGAGTCGCAGATTGCCAAAGGCGGCGTGAGCGCGAGCGTGACCGTGCCGGAACATACACCCGGCCGACTACTGATCCGCTTCCGCCTGCCGGACAATCGCAAGCTCACGAGCGCGACGGCGGATGGGAAGGAATTGAACGTTAGCAACGGTGAGACAGTCGATCTCACTGGGCTCAAGGGCACGATCCAAGTTCAGGCAAAGGTTGGGAAATGACGAGCTACTCCCCATGCTGTCATTCTGAGCGAAGCGAAGAATCTCGGGATCGAGCGCGTCGTCCGGTACCGAGATCCTTCGCTTCGCTCAGGATGACAATCTGCGCGGTTCTGTTTGTCATGGGAACCGTCGCGCGCGCGCAGTCCCTTCCCACCACCCAGGAAGTCGCCAACTCCAACACCGATCTCTGGGGCGAAGCGTCGCTCAAACTTCCGAACGGGCCGACTTACGAATTCTTCGAAAAGCTGCTTCCACCGCTCAGGTACGTCGATGCGAATTTCCGCGTTTATCCGATCGTCCTCAGCGCGCCGAGCAATCTGACGAAGCCGCGGCTGGTGAGCGACGGATCCTCGATCAATGCCCGCGCGCGATCGCTCACCTGGAGCCATGAACAGGGAACGCCCGCGTTTTTTTTCATGGGTGAGCATCGCGAACCGTTCGGCCAGGATCTGGCGCATCTACAGGGGCCGAGGTTTGTCGATGGTTATCTGCCGATCGTGCAGATGACTTACACTTCGCGCGGGAGCGTCTGGGAACAGGAATCGTTTTGCAGCACCGATCCGCAACTCGCGGATTATGGCGCGGTATTTGTGAAGTTCACGCTGAAAAGCGCGACGCCGACTCATCTTCCCCCGCCCAAGGTTCGGCCGGAGAAAACGACCGGTCCGGTTCAAGGTGTCGAGAACGAAGAGAATCTCAAGCTGCTGTCCGAGCCCTACGACGATAAGCTCGAAGCGTGGTTTGAAGGGCCGGCGCTTTATAAGCTCCAGGGCGATCGCCTCATGGCCCCGACCGCCAGCGAAGAGGAATCGCTCGCGCAACTGAAAAGCGGAAACGCGACCGCAAGCCCAGGTGCTCCGCCGCAGGTGCTGGCAATGGTCTACCCCGGCTGGATCAACAACCCCGGCCGCGGAGCGCTCATCGCGCCGATGAAGATCGGCCAAACCGTCTACATCACCATCTTCACGAAGGATGTCGATCCCGCGAAGCTCGCGCTCAAGCTCACGCCGGAGGAATACGACAGGCAACGCGCACAGTGCGCCAAAACGTGGAACGATCTTCTGAATCGCGGAGCGAAGTTCGACACGCCCGAAGCCGTCGCCAACAACGCGTGGCGGGCTGAGACGATCATGAATTTCATGCTGATCTCCCGCGATGCGATTCATTACAGCGCGTGCAATCAGTATGACGGGATCTACATCGGCGAAGGCGGAGATGCGATCGACGCATTCGCCCAATACGGCTATGCGGACGATGCGCAGCGGTTGATGCCGGCGCAGTTCAAGGCCGAGCGCAAAGGACTGGAGTTTCACCGCGCCGCGTTCAAGCTGCAGATGCTCGCCTATTGCTATCACCTGCATCCAGATCCGGAGTATCTGAAAAAGATCGAGCCAATGTGGCAGAAGGAGATCAAGGTCATCACGGGCGGCCGCGAGCCCGACAGCGGAATGCTCCGCAAGGAACAGTACGAAGGCGACGTGCATCAATACGTCTATTCGCTCGAGGCGAACTCGAATTGCTGGCGCGCGCTGCGCGACATGTCGGTCGTTTGCCAGGAGACGGGACGCACCGAGCAGGCGCAACAGCTCGCGAAAACTGCCGAGCAGTATCGAAAGATCATCCTGGACGCGGTCGCGAAATCGACCGATCACAGCATCGATCCGCCGTTCATCCCACTGGCGCTGGCCGGTGAAGAACAACCGCACTCGCCGATCTGGGCGAGCACGCTCGGTTCGTATTGGAACCTCGGGATGAACTATGTGCTGGGCTCGGGCGTTTTCACCGCCGGTTCACAGCAGGCGACGGACCTGCTTCGCTACGTCGAACAGCACGGCGGGCTATGCATGGGATTGCTCCGCGCGCGTGCGACGCCGGGCAATTGGTGGCTCACAGGCCCGCGAGTCAATGATCTGTACGGCATGCGGCGGAATCTCGTCCTGCTTCAGCGCGACGAAGTCGATCGCGCGCTGGTCGGATTCTACGGCAAGCTCGCGCAGGGGATGACGCGCGACACGTTCATCGGCTGCGAAGGCTCGTCGATCGTGCCGTTCGACGAGTTCGGCCGGCAAATGTCGCTTCCGCCGAACAGCGCCGCCAATGCAAACTATCTGCAAACGCTCCGCTACATGCTCGTGCAGGATTACGACACGGATGACGATGGAAAGGCCGACACGCTGCGCCT
>JAICIO010000195.1 GCA_025924315.1 Phycisphaerae bacterium | reverse complement strand
TCTTTTCGAGCCGGGGGTCGCTCCTTGTTGTGGTGGCCCGGTCGCTTCCGCGGCTGGGGGCGGTGCCCCCGGAACTGCCCCCGGCCGCTCACGCGGCCGGGCCTCATTTGGAGTTACGACTGGCGCAGTCGGACGTTTCGGATCCATCAGCTGCTTGATCTGCGTGCGCGTGAGCGGGCCGCGCAAATACGACATCGTCCAGCGGGTTTCGAAAACGGTCGGCGCGTCGTCGTTCACGTTGTTCATGAGGAAGACGCGGTTGCCGAGGCCCGCAAGCGTTTCTTCCATCGCTCTCCGGTCAAATCGACCCGACGTGCCAACCGCAGCACCTTCGAGGCCGTCGAGCACGCGTTGCTTGTCGCGGTCCGTTTGCAGTCGGCCGATGAACCACGTGCCCGCATTCGCGAGGCCTTTGTAATCGAGGTCGACCGGATTCTGCGTCGCCAGCACGATGCCCACGCCAAACGCACGCGCCTGCTTGAGCAGCGTGAGCAGCGGTTCTTTGCTCGGCGGATTCGCAACCGGCGGAAAGTAGCCGAAGATCTCGTCCATGTAGACGATCGCCCGCAGGCTCGTCGTGCCGCTCTGCGTGCGCACCCAGCCGAGCGTCTGATTGAGCAGCAGCGACACGAAGAACATTCGCTCCGCATCCGACAGATGCGCGATCGAAAAGATCGAGATGCGCGGTTTGCCATCGCTGGTGTAGAGCATCGAGCTGATGTCGAGCGCGTCGCCTTTGAGCCAGTTTTCAAACCCCGGCGCCGCTAGCAGATTATTGAGCCGCATCGCGAGCGTGAATCGCTCTTTCTCGGGATAGAACGATTCGAGATCGAGCACGCCGACGCGCTCGAGCGGCGGATTCTGGATCTGCTGGATCAGCGCACCCAGATCAAGGTCCTTCCCCGCCTGCCACGCATTGCTCAGCAGCGTCGAGATCAGAATGTGCTCGCGGCTCTGAATGGGATCGGCGTCGATGCCGACGAGGCCGAGCAGGCTCGTCGCCGTGGTGCGCACGCGCTCTTGAAGCAGTTCATTATCGTCGATGACGGCTTGCTCGGGCGCGGAGAAGCTCTTGATAATCGAAACGGGGATCCCCGCAGTACTCCCCGGCGTGTAGATCGTGAAATCGGCGGATTGTTTTAATCGTCCGACGCGCTCGCCGTTCTGATCCCATGAGGCGAGTCCTTTCGACCACGTGTCCGCCTGGCTCTGCGCGAACTGATCGGGCGTAAGTCCCTTCTTCCGCGCATCATCGACGTTGATCCACGGCAGAAAGTCGGCGGCCTTCAGATCCGGAAACGTCAGCAATAGATTCGCGAGATCGCCTTTCGGATCGATCACGATCGCGGGGATGCCGTCGATCGCGGCCTCTTCCAGCAAGCCGATACAGAGGCCTGTCTTTCCGCTGCCGGTCATGCCGACGCAGACGGCGTGCGTTACGAGATCTTTCGAATCGTACAGGAGCGGCGCCGGCTGAGATTGCTTCGCCTTCAGATCGTGCGGCCGACCGAGATAAAACACGCCGAGCTTCTCGTAATCCTGCATGGGAACGCGCTCCGCAATCGAAGGTTCTGAAAACCGACGCGATTGTACGGAGAAACATTCGCCGCGCGAAATTGCGCGAAGATGGACAGCCTTTAGAAAGAGGAAGTGTTGGCCGCTGGCGGGGCTAACGAAGTGATGTCAGGCGGGGATCGAGACAGATGCGCGGGGGAAATTGAAACCTGTCGCGGACCAAGCGCCCGCAAGCAGCGCCCGCACTTCCGCCTCCATGAGCGGAACGCCGAGAATGCGCTGCACGAGGCCGGTGTGAACGCCTTCGATCAGGAGCGAAATGTCGCTGAAGTTCGAAACCACCACCCGAAGCGCCTGCGGCTGCGTGTTACGTGCCAGGTCGAGGGCTTTCAATCCGGACAGTCGACCGACGAGCGGCTCGACAATCACCGCCGCGATCGGGCTTGAACGCTCGAGTTGATCGCTCATCTGCTCTTCAGTCGCAGCCCGAACGACTTCGTGAGTGCCCGCTCCGACGCGGCTGAGCGTGCGCCAGATTTCGGGGTTCTCAACGGCGACGATTAATCGTGGAGCGATCTTCGGCATAGGTCGTCAGCCGCGGCTGACTCACTTTCTATCGGAAGCTCCCGAAAACCACTTGAGCAAGACCGGCAAAGAAATTGCTATGGCCCCCATTCATTTCAATGCACGACCGCCGTCGCCGGGGATGTGAAACTGCTTTCCCAGCATCGCGCAAAGCTCGCTCGCCACGACCTGCTCTTCGATGATCACTTCGTCCGCCCCGAGCATCTTGGCTTCCAGCCCCTTCGATATAAAATGACAACGGGTGATAATGCGTGCGGTTTTGTTCAGAGAACGAGCAACCTTCGTCGCCGCGAGCGCCGATTGCTCATTCGGAATGGCGATGACCACCAGCGTCGCTCGCTCAATCCCCGCCTCGCGCAGCGTCGCCTCCGCCGTGACGTCTCCTTCGATGATGTGTTCGCCGAATTTCTCGCACCGTTCGACGGTGGCGCGGTTGAGTTCGACGATGCAGTAAGAGATCTTCGCCTCGTGAAGGATCTCCACGACGGCCCGCCCGGGGACGCCGAAGCCGGCGACGATGACGTGAGGCGATTGTGATTTATTCAAGTTCAAAGATCGTTTCGCGTTATGAGCCGGTGGCACCGACATTCTTGTCGGTGATCGGGCATGGTACTCCATGACCGACATGCGTCGAGGGGGTACCTCCCCGCATCACAGGCAAGAATGCCTGTGCTACCGAAGCGCTGGCGCGGAGTACTTGCGGTTTTAGCGATCCACTTCCCCCATGACGATGTCGATGGATCCGACGATCGCGGGAACGTCCGCAAGAAGGACGTTTTTGCACAGCTCACCGGTCACTGCCAAGTTTACGAATGACGGTCCGCGGATTTTGACACGATACGGAATCGGACCACCTTGTGACTCGATGTAAAAGCCGAGGTGCCCGCGCGGGTTTTCGTATTCGGCGTACACTTCACCCGGCGGGACTTTCATCGCTCGTGGAAGTTTCGCGCGGAATGCGCCGCTGGGCATTTGTGCGATGCATTGGCGGAGGATGCGGATGCACTGCTTCATTTCCTGCATCTTCACCCAGTAGCGGTCCCAGCAGTCGCCGAGTTGGCCTTTCAATCCTTCCCCGACGCAGATGTCGAAGTCGAGATTCGGATAGACCGAATACGGCCGCGTGCGACGTAGGTCCAGCGGGATGCCACTTCCGCGAATCATCGGGCCGCTCAGCGCGTACTTGATGCACAGCTCTTTGCTCGCCACGCCGACGTTGCTCGTGCGCTTAATGAAGATGTGGTTGAAGCTGAGCAGATCGTTGTATTCGTCGATCTTCGGCTCGAAGTAATCGAGAAACTCGCCGAGCTTTTCGAGAAACAGCGGCGGAAGGTCCCACGTCACCCCGCCGATGTTGATGTAGCTCAGCGTCAAGCGCGCGCCGCACAGTTGCTCGAACAGATCGAGAATGTATTCGCGCTCGCGAAAGGCGTAGAGGAACGGCGTGAACGCGCCCATGTCCAGCCCATACGTGCCGAACGACACGAGGTGCGATGCGATACGGTTCAGCTCCGCGGCGATCACGCGGATGTATTCGGCGCGCTTCGGCACTTCGATGTCGGCGAGCTTCTCGACGGCCATCGACCACGCATGGTTGTTGTTCATCGCCGCGAGGTAGTCGAGGCGATCGGTGTAGCCGATGTACTGGTAGTACGCGAGGTTCTCCGCAATCTTCTCCTTGCACCGATGCAGGTAGCCCAGATGCGGCACCGCCTCGAGCACCATCTCGCCGTCGGTTCGCAACACAATTCGCAGCACGCCGTGCGTTGACGGGTGCTGCGGGCCCATATTCACCAGCATCTCTTCCGACTGCACGTCGATGTCGTCATCAACCGCGCCGGGGGCGAGGCCATAGCTGACCGATTTGAGATTCGGATCGACAGGCGGTGTCGCGGTGGACATGCGTGGATTCTACGCAACGTCACCGGTCATTGCACAAATATCTCGCTTACCGACCCTGCCACTTCAGTGGCACTGGCCTGAAATCTGTGTACGCTCACACGCATGCCGCAACTCGCTCTTTCCGGTGGCAATCCGATACGAACGAAGCCGTTCCCGTCCTGGCCAATCTTCGGCAAACCCGAGGAAGACGCGGTTCTTCGCGCCGTTCGGAGCGGAAAATGGGGAAAGCTGGACGGCAGCGAAGTCGCGACGTTTGAAAAGCGGTTCGCGGCGTATTGCGGGGTGAAGCATGCGATCGGCGTGGTGAACGGGACCGTTTCGCTCCGCATCGCGCTGATGGCCGCCGGGATCGAGGCGGGCGATGAGGTGATCGTTCCGCCGTATACGTTTCTCGCGACCGCGACCGCGGTCGTCGAAGCGAACGCGACGCCGATCTTCGTCGACATCGATCGCGAGACGTTCAACATCGATCCGAAAGGCATCGAAGCTGCCATCACTTCACGAACGCGCGCGATCATCCCGGTTCATCTCGGAGGGCTTGCGTGCGATATGGACGCGATCATGGCGATCGCGAAGAAGCACAATCTCACGGTGATCGAAGACGCCGCCCATGCGCACGGCAGCGAGTATAAAGGCCGGCGCGCCGGCTCCATCGGCCATCTAGGCTCGTTCTCATTTCAGTCGTCAAAGAACCTCTGCAGCGGCGAAGGTGGGATGATCGTGACAAACGATGATCAGCTCGCGCAGAAATGCCGCTCGATTCACAACTGCGGCCGAATTCCCGGCGGAGTGTGGTACGAGCATCACCTGATGAGCGGAAATTACCGCATGGGTGAACTCCAGGGCGCCCTGCTCAATGCGCAAGTCGATCGTCTCGACGAACAAACCAACACCCGCGACGCAAACGGAAAATATCTCGACGAGCAGCTCTCGCAGGTCCCTGGCATCACGCCTCAGAAGCGAACGAAAGACGCGACGCGAAACGCCTATCATCTTTATTGCTTCCGCTACGATCAGAATGCATGGCGCATTCCGCGGCAGAAGTTCATCGAGGCTGTAAATGCCGAAGGTATCCCCGCCGTCGCGGGTTATGTCGTGCCGCTGTACAGGCAGCCGCTCTTCGCGCAGAAGAACTTCGGCCCGTACACCGGCTATAAACTTCATCATGCCGACATCGACTACGGCAACATGAACCTACCCAACTGTGAAGCGATCTGCGGCGGCGAGGGCGGCTGGCTGCTGCAAAACTTGTTGCTCGGCTCGCGCGCCGACATGGATGATGTCGTCGCGGCGTTTCGAAAAGTTTACGAGCATCGCGAAGAGCTGCGCGCCAGCGATCGTGAGGCGGTGGGAGCCGCGCAATGAGGGTCGGCGCGTCGCAAGCGGATATCACCCCCGAGCCGGGAATCGAGCTCGCGGGCTTTCTTGCACGCACTCAGCCGTCAACATCGGTCCTCGATCGTCTGTTCATCAAGGCGCTCTACGTCGAGCAGCGACGAGAGAAGCTCCTCTGGCTGCACGCGGATCTTCTGGGGTTCGACCGCACCTTTCTTCTGGCGGCCATCAGCAAGCTCAACGTTCCTGCGGAAAATCTCATTCTCTCCGCCACGCACACGCATTCCGCGCCGGCGTCCATGCAGCTGACCGAGTGCGGCAAACGCGACGAGCGCTACATGCAGCGTGTGCTCGAGCGTGCAAAGACGATCGCCGGCGAAGCGATCCGCCGTGCGGAAGACGTTGAGATGGTCACCGCAGTGACCCAGCTGCAGCTTGCAGTCGATCGTCGGAAAAAACCTACGGCCCACACCGATCCGCGCGTGGCGGCGATTGGGTGGAAACGTCGCAATGGCAGGTTCGTCGCGGGGCTGCTCAATTATGCGATGCATCCAGTGGCGTTCGGCTCGGTCAATCGGGCGATCAGCGCCGACTGGTGCGGATACGCCGCGGATTTCGCTTCGCAACAGCTTCCGGGAAATCCGGTTGTGCTGATGACCAATGGCGCCGCGGGCAACGTGAACCCGCCGGGCGAAAACGTGTCACAAGCGCAGGTGCGAGAATGGGGCCACGCAGTCGCTCGCGCGGGTCTGAGCGCACTCCATGCAGCACGAGCCGGCGAGCAGATCCTCCGCGTTCGAAAGACGGAAACAGCTCTCGCGAAGGAAATCTGGAACGAACAAGAGATCGATGAAATCGCGGAGAAGCATTTACGTTCGACGAATCTCCCGGCGGGATGGAAAGACCGGTACAAAACGGCAATTGAAACGTGGCGAACGAAGCGGAAGCTCGAGCTTTCTCAAATGATCCAGAATGCCGAGCCGACTGACATCGTGGCGATTCGGCTTGGCAATTTGATCTTCGTCACCGCCGGCGGAGAGTTTTTCTCACGATATGCGGATTTCATTCGCGCCGAATCGGGCATCGATGTGCACATCATCGGCTATGCGAACGGCAACTTCGGATACGTCGCGCCGTCGGCCGCCTATGATGAGGGCGGATACGAAGTTGACAGCGCTCACTTTTTCTATGACACGTTCCGCGCCAAGCGAGGCGCTTTCGAGCAGCTCGCACGCGACGCGGCGCAACTTGTTCGGCAACTATGATCGACCTCTCCCGTTTCTCCGCGATTATTTTCGACTTCGACGGCGTTATCGCCGACAGCGAATCGCTCCAATGCCGCGCGTGGAATCGCCTCGCGGTCGAGCTTGGGGTCGATCGCACCGTTGAGGCGAGCTACATCGTCGGCCGACTCGATCGCGACATCGGGCCGGAGCTTTTTCCCCACGTCGACGCAAAGTGGTGCCTGGATCGAAAGTACGAGCACGAAATGGCGCTGATCAACGCCGGCGAACTACAGGCGATCGCGCACGTCGACCGCCTCCTCGAGCGCATCATCCAGACGCACAAAATCGCGATCTGCTCGAGCTCCGAACGCGATGTGATCGAAGACCGCCTCGACCGGTTGGGCCTTCGTCGCTACTTCAATCTGATCGTCGGCCGCTACGAAGTGAAACGCCACAAGCCACTGCCGGACCCTTATCTCAAGGCGATCGAATTACTCGAGCTGCCCGTCGAAAAGATCTGCGTGATCGAAGACAGCCCCACCGGCGTGACCGCGGCCCGCGCCGCAAATCTTTTCACGATACAACTCCTCCATGATGGCATCCCGCGCGCGGAGAGCGCGAACGCGGTGATTCGGTCGTATGAGGAGTTGCTTTGATTTCGGCCGCTTGCGGCTTAGCGGGAGCGGCGAAACGCAAGAGCGTTCACACCAATCGGATCGGTACGCCACGTTCGGAGAGATACTTCTTCACCTCCGGCACGGGATAGTTGCCGAAGTGGAAGACGCTGGCGGCCAGTGCCGCGTCGGCGTGGCCTTGGGTTAGGACGTCGTAGAAATGTTGGGGTACGCCGGCGCCGCCGCTGGCGACGACGGGGATATTCACCGCGTCGCTCACGGCGGCGGTCATTTCGATGTCGTAGCCTTCCTTGGTGCCGTCGGCGTTCATCACGTTGAGGACGATTTCGCCGGCGCCGAGATCCTGGGCCTGTTTGACCCAGTCCATCACTTTTACGCCGGTGTTGACGCGTCCGCCGTTGACGAACACATCCCAGCTCTCCTGCCCATCTTTCATGACGCGATTCGCGTCGAGGCCAAGGACCGTCGCGCAGCGCCCGAACTTTCGCGCGACTTCGGCGATGAGCTTCGGATTCTTCACAGCCGCGGAGTTGAGGCTGACCTTTTCGGCGCCGGCCTGGATGAGTCGCGTCGCGTCGTCGAGCGTGCGAATCCCGCCGCCAACCGTCAGCGGCATGAAGATCTGCTCGACGACTTTCGCGACGAGGTCGGCCATGATCTCGCGGCCTTCGTGGCTCGCGGAGATGTCGTAGAAGACGAGTTCGTCCGCCCCGTCCTCCTGATAACGCTTCGCCTGCTCGACCGGATCGCCGGCGTCGACATGGTCAAAGAACTTCACGCCTTTGACGACACGTCCGCGATCGACGTCGAGACAGGGGATGATGCGTTTGGTCAGCATAGCGACGAAGCGACGAAGCGACGAAGCGACGGAGGGGAAGACGAAGAGGCGGTAATCGCGCGGGTGTGGAAGCGCTGGCCGGGAGTGTTCGAGAAGTCGCTGCTTTCGTCTGAC
>JAICIO010000194.1 GCA_025924315.1 Phycisphaerae bacterium | reverse complement strand
CGTGTGCGTTTCGATGAACGCGATGAGCTTGCCGTTCGTCACGTCCGCTTCGAGCGTCACATCCACCTGCTGGCCGAGAACTGCGCGATACACGGATTCCTGTAGCTGCAGCAAACCTTTCCCCGTTTTCGCACTGATCGGAATCGCATCCTGATACAGCGTCCGCCAGAAGGGGAAGGCGTCCTCGCCTTCTTCCGTGTCGATCTTGTTCAGCAGCAGAATCTCGGGTTTACCCGGGTCCGAACCGATCGAAGGCTTCGCGCCGATCTCCTGAAGCACCTTGTGCACCGAATCAAACTGCTGCTGCGCGTGTGGATGGCCGACGTCGAGGACGTGCAGCAGTAGATCCGCGTGCACCGCTTCTTCAAGCGTCGCCTTGAAGCTGGCCACGAGATTGTGCGGCAGATCGCGGACGAAACCGACCGTATCGCTCAGCAGCACCTGTACGCCGCGCTCGAGCTTCCATGCACGGGTTTTGGTGTCGAGCGTCGCGAAGAGCTTGTCATCGGCGTAGGTGCCGGCCGACGTGAGCGTATTGAACAGCGTGCTCTTCCCGGCGTTTGTGTACCCGACGATGCAGACGGTGAAATGCGTGCGCGTGCGCTCGGCGACGAGGCGGCTCTTGCGCTCCTGGATCTTTTCGATGTCGTGCTTCAGATCGCCGATGCGCTTGCGGACGATTCGGCGGTCGATTTCGAGCTGTTGTTCGCCAGGCCCGCGCGTCCCGATGCCCGCGGGCGCACCGCCGGCGATGCGCTCGAGATGCCCCCACATGCGCGTCAGCCGTGGATAGGTGTACTGCATCTGCGCGAGCTCGACTTGCAGCTTCGCTTCGTGTGTCTGAGCGCGTGTCGCGAAGATGTCGAGGATGAGCTCGGATCGATCGAGCACCTTCACGCCTTCGCCGCGTTTGGAGCCGATTTCTTCGTTGATGAGCTTTTCCAGCGCGCCGATTTGGCCGGGCGCTAGATCATTGTCGAAGATGACGACGTCCGCATTCTTCAGCTTCGCGAGCAGCGCAATCTCAACCGCCTTTCCGGTGCCAACGTAGGTGCCGGCGTCCGGGCGATGACGCCGTTGAAGGATCGTGCCGACGACCTTTGCGCCCGCGGTCTTTGCGAGCGAGGCGAGCTCGCCGAGCGGATCGCGCGGATCGGCCGTCGATCCGGGCAAAATCACCCCGACCAGCACCGCCTTCTCCTGGCGGACCGACAACTCCGTTCGTTTCAGTTCTGACAAGCAGTTCCTCTTTACCTTTGGTCTCTTCGTTTAGCCGCGAGCTTGCTCGCGACGTTCATTGGTCGAGCGAAACACTCGCGAGCTCGCGGCTAAACAGAGAGCATTCTAGGCGATCGTGAACGGATCGGCA
The DNA here is from genome assembly GCA_025924315.1 of Phycisphaerae bacterium. Taxonomy (GTDB): domain Bacteria; phylum Planctomycetota; class Phycisphaerae; order Tepidisphaerales; family Tepidisphaeraceae; genus JAICIO01. The sequence goes on along the minus strand of JAICIO010000194.1, from coordinate 6,791 downwards.
TCCATCTCACTGATCATCACGTGCAGATCGGGAATCTCCTTGAAGAGGCGAGCCTTGAGCCGCGGGAGGACAGCGCGTTCGCTGTTGCTGTGAAGCGTGCAGACGATGGTCATCCCATTGCGGGCGGCTTCCAGGGCATCGTGATGGTGAAGCTCGCCGGTGAGAAACAGGTCCGCCTTTTGCGCAATTGCATCGGCCAGGAATTCGTGACAGGCGCCCGCGCAGACGGCGGCGCGTTCGACTTTCCCGTCGGTCGGACCCGCGACCAATACGCGCGACAGGTTCAGCTCGCGCTTCACGCGATCGATTACTTCCGCGCGCGAGCCGGAGCTGATCGTTCCGATGCGGCCTTGGCCGATCGCTTCGGGAGGGGCCGCGAGTTGATTCAGATCGAACGCGGGCTCTTCGTACGGATGCGACTCGCGCAAGGCGCGAATCACTGCGTCGATCTTCGAAATTGGCACAACTGTTTCGAGGCGGATCTCATCGGCGCGCTCCAGCTTCCCACTCTGGCCGACCGCTGGATTCGTTCCTTCCTCGCCGAAGAATGTGCCTGTGCCTGGGCTGCGAAAACTGCACGAAGAATACTGACCGATCCGGCCCGCGCCCGCGGCGAACAGTGCGCGGCCGACATCCTCGACATCCTTCTCCGGCACGAACGTCACGAGCTTGTACTGCGTCGCCTTTGGTTGAATGATTCGCAGTGGCTGACGATTCTCCATGCCGATCGCGTCGGCGAGCATGTCGTTGGTTCCACCGTCGGCCACGTCCAGCGCCGTGTGCGGCGAGTAAATTGCAACGCCGCGCCGAACTGCATCGAAGATCAAGCTGCCGGCGGTGATTCGTTTGATCGCGTGAAAGAGCGGCGGATGATACGCGATGATCAAATCGCACTTCGTCAGCTTCGCCTCGCGTGCGACGCCTTCGGTGTAATCGATCGTCAGCAAGGCCCGGCCGATCTCCTGTTGCGGATCGCCCGCCAGCAGTCCGACGTTGTCCCACGCCTCCGCAAAGCGTGTCGGCGCGATCTTCTCCAAAGCCTCAAGGATTCGTGAAAGCTGCATTCGGTTCCTCGGTAGACACCTAGGTTGCCGACCAAGCGGCACAGTTGCAAATGCAGTTGCTTTCGTTTCATCCTTTATAATTCATCCTTCATCCTTTGATGGGTGTCGCGACGTCTTTCGAACCTACCCAATTCCCGTGATCACCTGTAAAGTTGGTTACCGATCAAAAGGAGATTTGTATGGCGCTGCGCAGCAACTGGATTTTGGCAACTTCAATCGTGGGCGTGATCGCGGCGGGTTGTGCCCAGGAGCCGCCGCGGAGGCCGTTGGATTACGGAACGAGCGGGAACCGCCCGCCGCAGGTCGTTGGGACCCGCGAGCCTCTGTACACATCGTCGCTGGGATCGGGAACGATCTCGGGAAGCGCGGGCTCATCGACTCGCCCAACGTCAATGCCGACGGGCGCCGACCTGCCCATGTCGCCCGCGGCCACCGGTGGGGCTCCTGCGGTGGGCGCTTCGGGTGCTCCGGTCACGCCCGGTACACCCGGCCCGGCCGCTCCGGGCGCAGGCAGCGTCGCGGTTCCTCCGCCCGCCGATGCTGGGACCGCAGCACCAGCGACAGCTCAGCCGGCTACGCCAGGCACGCCGGCACCGGCTCCCAATCCGTAGCCGCAGATTTTGCGCGGACATACTGCGACTGACGAAAAGAATGCGCGCGTCGAGATTTTCTCAGTATCAAATCGCTTCTGCGTCACGGTAACTTGGCGCTGTGGTGATACGGATCTCAATTGCACACGTAGGGTCCGCTTTAGCGGACCGGTTATTTTCCTTTTGCGACCATAATCAATAGCCGGTCCGCTGAAGCGGCCTTGCAAGACCAACGCGCGTCACCGCACTTAGTGAGAGCCGTTCGCATCACGTTGAAAGGAGATCTCATGGCAGGCAGAGCGTCAGCGAAATCGAAGAAGTCGAAATCCTCTCGTGGTGTCGCCAAGCGCAAGGCGACGACCAAGCGCCGGACCAGCGCGCCCAAGAGCCGCAGCGCCAAAGGACGGTCGAGCAGCTCGGCGCGCGGAAAGACGAGCAGCAGAGCGAAGCGCAAATCCACGACGCTATCCGCGCGAAGCAAAGCCGGAACAAGTGGCAAGGTCGGCTCGAGCGCCAAGGCCGCGCGTCGCGTCGGCGGACGTGGCGACTTCGGCGCGAAGGAATCCGATCGCAACGAACGAACCTACGCGTCGCGTGCGACGCGCCGGGGCGATCCGGGCGCGAATCCCGGACACAACATTGGTGACGGCACGCGCGTCTCGGGCGTTGGCGGATCATCCGGCGGCGTGGGCGGCAGCAGCGGCGGCGATCTCGACACCGACTTCATCGGCGTCGGCACCGGCGGCAGTGGTATCGCCCAGTCCGGTGGAACCGATCGGACCACGGGCGCAGACATCATCGGCGAAGGCGACGAAAAGCTCGTCGCAGAAACCCCGCTAAAGAATCAAGGCGACGCGCTTGTCGAACGCGGGAAACGCGGCGCGCGACGCCCCAAGCAACCCAAGGGCGACTTCGTCGATCACAGCGGGGGCGATGAATCGCAAACCGATTCCGGCGAAGGCGCCGCCAATGTCACCAACCGCCGCCGCAACGACGATTCCTTCGCCGGCGAGATCAGCCTGGATGAAGCATCCGGCGCCGACAATGCCGACAGCGATTACGAGTAGCAGCGCATCGATCCTCGTGTAGCCGGACTTCGACGAGTTCAGTCGAGTCGAAGTCCGGCTACACGCACTCTCCGTGCCTTTCCTATCAATCTACGAAATGCTTTCGCGCCTTCCACGCGACGTATAACATCACAACCGTCAGCGCCGCGGTTTGCGCGGCGATCGTGCCGACCCAGGAGCCACTCGTCACGTTCATCATCTTCAGCTGAGACGTATCCATGCCCATCTGGTCATAGACGTCACCAAGATCCACGCGAAAGAGCGTGATGATCCACGAGGTCGGCAGCAGCGTTGACGTAATCACCAGAAGCCACCACCCGAGTAATTTCCGGCGAAACACCAGGATCGCGGTCACAATCAGAATCGCGAAGACCACGAGCAGCGCAATTCTTCCCGGCCAGCCGAACAGCGCAACTCCAAACAGGAGAAACAAGCCGCGTGGCATTGAGAAGAGCGTGCCGATCGCGCCAAGCAAACATCCCATTGACAGCCCGAGAACCGTCAGCGGCACGCCGTCCGTCCATCGCGGATGCGGATCGAAAAACTCCAGCGTTGCCTGTACATCGCGGCTTTGCACCGCGAGCATCAGCAGCACCGGCACGATGAGATACAGCACGACCATGAACGTTCCCGTCCCGACCATGATCGCGATCGCGACGCCGTTCGGAATCACCGGCATCCCGGGCCCGGCCGCGTTCCTCATCGTCTTCAGCACGTGCGGAATCATCACGCAGAAGAGCACCGTCGCGCCGATGCCGACGAGAATCCAGATCGTGCACGCGCACAGAATCACCGGCCGAACCCACTTCCGGACGCGCATCATTCCTACCGCCAGTCCAATCGCCAGCGCCGCCAGCGCAACGTACAGCAGCATCCCCGGCACGATGTCAATCGGTTGCGGACCATGGGCCGTTCCCATCCCCGCCGGCTTGGGCAGAAACAGCATGATCGGCATAAACCCCGCCATCAGCAGGCACATAATCCCGGCGACGAGAATCAGGATCCCGATCACCAGCAACCGCGTCCGCCGGTCGACAAACCCAACCACGCCTGGAGTCATGTAGGAGAGCTGTGACATGTTTTTGTTAATCCTACCCGAAGCTATGCCGACCGCGCGAGCCTTGACCTATTCCCCGAATCCAAACACAATCACGACTTCGCGTTACCGAAAGGTTTATGTCCAGAACGATTCAGCATCCGTCGTTGCCCGCGCTCAAGGCCGCGTTTCCCAACGTGAAACTGCTCGCGGGCGAATTTCGTGACATGATCACGGTCATCGTCCCGCGCGAGAACATCGCAGAGGTTGCGCGGTTCTTACATGACGATCCCACGCAGAAGTACGACCTGCTCGCCGAGCTGAACGGCGTGGATTACCTCAACTATCCGGGCGCCCGGCATCGTTTCGGCGTGAACTACGGCCTGGTCTCAATCGACAATAACCGCCGTCTGTGGCTCCGCGTGTATCTCGACCCCGAGCGCGACACCGAGCCGGGAACCGCCCTGCGCGACGAAGATCAGCTCGAAAAGGGCGACCCCGGGCTCAAGGTCGATAGCGTCGTCCCCATCTGGCCCGGCGCCGAATGGATGGAACGCGAAGTCTACGACATGTACGGCATCATCTTCGTCGGCAACCCCGACCTCCGCCGAATCCTCACCTGGAACGGCTTCGGCAGCCACGCACTCCGCAAGGATTATCCGTTGCGCGGGGTCGGCGAACGCGAAGACTACAAGATCATCACCCGCGAAGGCGCTTGAAAAGGGTTCAGGCTTCGGGGTTCAGGGTTCAGGGGTCAGTGGTCGGCTGTTTGCGACTGAACCCGAACCCGGAACCCGGAACCCAGAACCCTCCAACCCATGTTCGAACCGATCACCCAACGCCGCTACTTAGTTCCATTTAAGGCCGCGCGTCTTCCACAACAAATTACGGATGTGCTCGTCATCGGCGGAGGCGTCGCCGGCCTGCGTTCGGCTATCGCCAGTGCGGAGAACGGCGCCGAGACGCTCATCCTCACCAAGGACACGATCGATCAATCGAACACGTGGTACGCCCAGGGCGGCATCGCCGCCGTGCTGCAGCCGCTCGATTCAATCGAGTCGCACGTCCGCGACACGGAAATCGTCGGCGTCGGTCTGTGCGACGACAAAGCGGTTCGCATCGTCGTCGAAGAAGGCCCAAAGCGCGTGTTGGAGCTGCTTCAGTGGGGCGCTCATTTTGACAAGAAACCGGACAAGCCGAACGAGCTGGCATTCGGACTCGAAGGCGGGCACAGCTTCGCGCGGATCATTCACGCTTACGGCGATGCGACGGGAAAAGAACTGGCGCAAACGCTCATTCGCACCGTTCGCAGCTACGAGAGCGTGCGCATCAGCGAGAAGAGCTTCGTCGTCGATCTCATCACCGACAACGGCCCCTCGGCTTCGCTCGGGACAGGCAAATGCCTGGGCGCGCTCGCCATGATTGACGGGAGTTTGAACGTCATCTGGGCGCGGCAGACGATTCTCGCCAGTGGCGGGGCGGGTCAGCTTTATCGCGAATCGACGAACCCGAAGATCGCGACCGCCGACGGTCACGCGATGGCGTATCGCGCCGGTGCGATTCTCAAGGACATGGAGATGGTGCAGTTTCACCCGACGACGCTGTACGTCGCGGGCTCGAGCCGAGCACTCATCACCGAAGCGGTGCGAGGCGAGGGCGCGCATCTCGTCGATCGCAACGGCTATCGCTTCATGAAGGACTATCATCCGGACCTGGAGCTGGCGCCGCGAGACGTGGTCAGCCGCGCGATCGTCGAGCAGATCCGCAAGACGCACTTCTCGCACGTGTATCTCGACGTGCGACATCTTCCCACGCAACAGTTCCGCGAACGGTTTCCGCAGCTCGCGCAGCTGGTCGATCAATTCGACATCGACGTGTCGAAGGATCTGATCCCGATTCACCCCGCGACGCACTACATGATCGGCGGGGTGGAGGTGGACGAGATGGGGCGGTCAAGCCTGGACGGCCTGTACGCGGTCGGAGAGGCGAGCTGTTCCGGTCTGCATGGTGCGAACCGGCTCGCGAGCAATTCGTTGCTCGAAGGGCTGGCCTTCGGGGCCCGAGCCGGAGCGGATGCGGCGCAGCGCGCCAAGATCAATCGCATCGACTTCCCACAGAATCTCGAACAGCGCATTCCGCCGTCGAACAAGACGGAACTCGACGTGCCGGACATCAAAAGCTCACTACGGAGCGTGATGTGGCGCAACGTTGGCATCGAGCGAACGGCCGACAGGCTGGCAGAAACGCGCGAGATCATCGCCTTCTGGAGCCGCTACGTGATGGACAAATCATTTCTCGCGACGACGCTCGGTCTCGAGACGGCGATGGCCGGCTGGGAACTGCAAAACATGCTGACTGCATGTTACCTCATCACCGCCGCCGCGATAACGCGCACCGAATCGCGCGGGACGCATTACCGTCTCGACTTCCCCAACCGCGACGATGCGCATTGGCTGAAGCACGTCAGCTGGCAACGCCCCGAAGAAACGCCGCGCATCCAGGGTCTTGTCCCCTCTCCCTGAAAGGGAGAGGGTTAGGGTGAGGGTGAAGCGCGGGAGTCGAGTTGCGCTCCCCCGCGAAAGACTCGTGGCTACTTCGCGGATTATTCCACTCAACTCTTACGCTCGACCCTCACCCTTACCCTCTCCCTTGGAGGGAGAGGGGCGAAGAGTTACGTCGCCATGTGCATGACTTTTTCCGGCGTGAGATTGGCCACGTCGAATGCGTCCGAAAGCACTCCCCGCGACATCACCGCGATGCGGTCGCAGATGCCGAAGAGCTCCGGCAGATACGAGCTGACGACGATGATGCTCTTTCCTCGCACTGCGAGATCGCCGATCGCGTGGTAGAGATCGACCTTCGCACCGACATCAATTCCGCGGGTGGGTTCGTCGAGAAGCAGGACGTTCGCGTCACTAACGAGGAGTCGCGCCATCGCGACCTTTTGTTGATTTCCGCCACTGAGCGCCGCGACGCGCTGCTGTGGGCTTGACCACTTGATCTTGAGTTGCGAACCCACGCGGCGCGCTTCGCG
>JAICIO010000193.1 GCA_025924315.1 Phycisphaerae bacterium | reverse complement strand
TTTTTCGGCCCGGCCCCCGGGCACGGGTTCTGTGGTTTTCCCACGGAACACTACCCGTTCCGCTTCCCCGGACCCTACAAAAGAGCAATGACCAAGCGTCTCTCCGCAGTGATGGCTCTGATCGTCTTCGCGTTCTGTCTGTTCGTCGGGATGCGAACCGGGAATCCGTTCAGCTCGACGGTGGGGCGCGCCGTGGTGGCGCTTTTCGCAACGCTCCTGCTCGGCATGGTTATCGGAACCATGGGCGAAAAGATGCTCGAAGAAAATTTAAAGCAGCAGGAGGAAAAGTTGAAAAATAGTTCGACGAAATCCGAGGCGACGGACCGATAAACGCCAAGTGAGACATTAGGTTGATGGAGGACGCGCCGCTGTTGCGTCCTCTATCGGCAGATTTCGCAGAAAAGTAAAAACACCTTCCCAAGGACCGGGAGCGATTTATGAGCAAGGCCGCCAAGCGTGATATCAAGGATGTCTGGATCGAATACAAAAAGACCCGGACCGAGCTGCTGCGAAATATTCTGATGGAGAACTATCTCCACCTCGTGCGTTACAACGCCGAGCGCATTCATGTGAAGCTGCCGGACGAAGTGGAGCTGGACGATCTGATGTCGGCCGGCATCTTCGGTCTGATGGACGCGATTGCCGCCTTCGACCTCGAACGCGGCGTCAAATTCGAAACCTACTGCGCCCCGCGCATCCGCGGAGCGATTCTCGACGAATTGCGATCAATGGACTGGGTGCCGCGTCTCGTCCGGTCCCGCGCTCACAAGCTCGACAGCGCCAGCAAACAGCTCGAAGTCGAGCTCGGCCGTGCGCCGACGAACGATGAAATCGCGAAGCGCCTCAAGGTGTCGATGGGCGAGTTCGAAAAGATGGCCAAAGATGCCAGCGCCGTCGGCCTCGTCTCCCTCAGCCGCAAGTGGTTCGAAACCGACAGCAACAAAGACGTCCGCGAGATCGACGTCCTGGAAGACAAGCGCGGCGCCGATCCGGTCCGCGAGATCCAGCGCAAGGACCTGAAAGAATTGATGACCAAGGGCCTCTCGCGAGCCGAGCGGCTGATCATCATCCTTTACTACTTCGAAGAAATGACGATGAAGGAAATTGGCGCGACATTAGACCTTTCCGAGTCCCGCGTCAGCCAGATGCACAGCTCGATTCTCGCGCGGCTCCGCGCTCAAATGGCCGACCGCAAAAAGGAATTCGCCCAGGCGACCGCTGTGTAGCTTCAATACACTTCACCGTAGCACGGGCAACTTGCCCGTGCTTTTTTATGCGCGGAAGGCACGGGCTGGTACCCCGTGCTACGAGCGGTTTGCGATTGGAACGACTTTCCGTTCCGATGTTCCCGTGTATTGGGAGAGCGGGCGGATGAGCCGGTTGTCGGCCATTTGTTCCATGATGTGAGCGGTCCAGCCGCTCATTCTTGCCATCACGAACAGCGGGGTGAAAAGGTCGATGTCAAAGCCCATCAGGTAATAAGCGGGGGCGCTGGGGAAATCGAGATTGGGGTAGATATTCTTCGCGCCGATCATCGTTTGCTCGGCGATCTTCGCGATGTCGTGCCACTTCGTTTCGCGTTTGTACTCCGCCATTTTCAGGCCGTACTTCTGCATCGTCGGCGCGCGGGAATCGCCTTTCTTGTAGACGCGGTGGCCGAAGCCCATGATCTTCTTTTTGTTCTTCAGCGCGTCCTCGATCCACGCCTTCGCTTTCGACGGCTCACCGATCTCCTGAAGCATGTGCATGACCGCTTCGTTCGCACCCCCATGCAGCGGACCTTTGAGCGCGCCGATCGCGCCCGTGACGGCGCTGTACATGTCCGCCAAAGTTGAAGCGATCACGCGCGCAGTGAAGGTCGACGCATTAAAGCTGTGCTCCGCATAGAGGATCATTGACACGTCGAACGCCTTCACGACTTCGTCCGCGGGGACGCTGCCGAAGCACATGTGAAAAAAGTTCGCGGAGAAACTCAGCCCCGGATGCGGCGCGATGGGCGGCTGCCCTTTGCGCAAGCGCTGACCCGCGGCGACGATCGTAGGCGTCTTGGCGAGGAGCTTCATCGCCTGTTGCACCTGCACCTCGCGCGAGACCTGCGTCGACGTCGGATCTTCCATCCCCAGGAAGCTCACCCCGCTGCGGACGACATCCATCGGATGCGCGTCGCGAGGGAATTGCTTCATCACTTCCTGGAGTGTCGGCGTCAGGGCGCGATACGATCGCTCTTGCTTCTGAAATGAATCAAGCTGCGCTCGCGTCGGCAGCTCGCCGTTCCAGATGAGGTATGCGACCTCTTCAAAGCTGCAATGCTCCGCGAGTTCCTGCACCGGATATCCGCGGTAAATCAGCGAACTGGTGTCGGGCGTGACCTGCGAGATGGCGGTGGTGTCGACGACGACGCCTTCGAGGCCCTTGTGAATGTTCGCAGCGGATTCGCTCATGGCGCAACCTTAAAGTTGTAAATACTCTGATCGAATTGATTGTAACGCTCGTACTGCAAAAGTTCGTACAGCCGAGCGCGCGTCTGCATCTTATCGAGCAGATCGGCCTGTGTCCCCGCTCCCTTGATCTGCCTCAGCCCATCCTCAACCGCCTTCATCGCAAGGCGCAGCGTCGTAACGGGATAGATCACGATGTTGTACCCGATCGCCTGCAACTCGTTGACGGAAAGCAGCGGCGATTTGCCGAACTCTGTCATGTTCGCGAGCAGCGGGGCCTTCACCGCGCCCCGAAACTGCTTGAATTCATCGGCGCTCGCCATCGCCTCGGGGAAGATCATGTCCGCGCCGGCATCAACGTAAGCCTTCGCGCGAGCGATCGCGCTGGCCATTCCTTCCGGCCCGCGGGCGTCGGTGCGGACGATGAGCAGGAAATTCGGATCGCGACGGGCGTCGACGGCGGCTTTAATCTTCCGCGTCATCGTCGCGGTGTCGACGAGGGTTTTGTTGTCGAGATGTCCGCAGCGCTTAGGGTTAATCTGATCCTCGAGATGACAGCCCGCGAGGCCCATCTCTTCGATTTCCTGGACGGTGCGCGCGACGTTCATCGGCTCGCCGAAGCCGGTATCGACGTCGATGATGGCGGGAAGTTTGGTCGTTCGCGCGATCAGTCGGCCGCGCTGCGCGACGTCGTTCAAAGTCGTCAGGCCAATGTCCGGCAGGCCAAGGTCAGCCGACAAAACCGCGCCGGAAACATAGATACCATCGAAGCCGATCTCCTCGATCAGCATAGATACCAGCGGCGAAAATGATCCGGGAAATCGCTGCAATTTCCCCGACGTAATCGCGGCGCGAAGCGACTTGCGTTTATCAGCGGGGCTGGCCGTTTGAAAAAGCATTCGTCCTAATCCAATTCCGGTGGGCCAGACATTCCTGTCTGCCATCGGACGCGGTACTCCGCGGCCGATTCGTCTCGATGAGTACATCGAGCCGAGGCAGACAAGAATGTCTGCCCCACCGAAGATAATAATAATGCTGCGCGACACCGCATTAGAAGATCCCTCGGTTGTCCCGCTCGCGATGCGTGAGGCGATCCTGGATCGCCTCGACGTTCAGGTTTCGCACTTCATCGGGTCCGAGCTTCGCGAGGCGCTCGGCGAGCTCGACGAAGCGTTTGCTCTCCTCGGTCGCGATCATTTCGCTTGAAAGCGTTTGAAATTTTCGAATGTAGTCCTTGCGATCAAACGGCTTGGCGCCGAGCGGGTGCGCGTTGGCGACTGCCATCTCGCCTTCGAGGAACGTGCCGTTCTTAAAAAGGATCTCGACGCGGCCGCCAAAGGCTTTGCGTTTGAGATCGTGTGTGTGGTAGCGCTCGGTCCACTTTTCATCCTCGACGGTGCGGATCTTCTGCCACAGCGCGACGGTGTCGGGACGGCTGGCGCGCTCGGGGGTGTAACTGCTCACGCTGTGCCACGCGCCGTCCTGCAGCGCGACGGCGAAGATGTACATGATGCTGTGATCGAGCGTCTCGCGGCTCGCCTTCGGATCCATCTTCGACGGATCGCCGGCGCCGGTGCCGATCACGTTGTGCGTGTGATGACTCGTCAGGATCACGATTTCCTTGATGTTATCGAAATCCTTGATTTGTGGACGAAACTTGAACGCTAGATCGATCAGCGCCTGGGCTTGATACTCGGCGGAGTGTTCCTTTGTGTAGCTTTCGAGGATCGCGCGCTTCGGATGGCCTTTTTCTGGAAGGGGAACGTGATACTCGGCTTCGGGCCCGCCGAGCATCCAAGCGATCACGCTGTCTTCGCCTTCGTAGATCGGCGTCGGGCTCGTCTCCCCGCGCATCGCGCGATCGACCGCCTCGACTGCAAGCTTCGCCGCGTGGGCGGGGGCGTAGGCCTTCCAACTGGAGATCTCGCCCTTGCGCGATTGCCGCGTGGTGAAGGAGACGTGCACCGCGTGCTGCACCGCCTGGTAAATCGTTTGCGTATCGAGACCCAGCATTGTCCCCAAGCCGGCGGCGACGGATGGACCCAAATGGGCGATGTGGTCGATCTTATGTTCATGCAGGCAGATGCTTTTCACGAGGTCCATCTGGATTTCGTAACCGGTCGCGATGCCTCGCACGAGATCGCTGCCGGAGCGTCGGCACTGCTGCGCGACGGCAATGAGCGCGGGGATGTTGTCGGCGGGGTGCGAATAGTCCGCGGCGAGGAAGGTGTCGTGCATGTCGAGCTCGCGCACGGCGGTTCCGTTGGCCCAAGTCGCCCACTCGGCTTCGAACGTCTGCTCATTCGGCATCCCGAAGACCGTCGCGCCACCCGCGCGCGGATGTGCGAGCGCCTGCGAGCGGGCGCTCGCAGGAGCGTGACGATTGAGCGCGCTCGTCGCGACGGCGGCGTTGTCGATCACGCGGTTGACGATCATTTCGGCAACCGCGCTTTCGACGGGCACCGGATCGCTCGCGACCTCGGCGATTTTCCACGCGAGCTGGTCGGTTTTCGGGAGCTTGGCTTTCGACGGATAGACTTTGACGGTGTGGATTCTCATTCGGCTAACGCGAAGAATACATTGGGGCACCGATTTCGAATATAGCGGAGTTTGGAATGTCGCTATTTGGTCGAAAAAGTTCCGTGGTTCGCCGAGCGCCGACGGCTTCGAGCGATCCGGTCGAGCAGATGACGCAGGAGATCGGGCGGGAGTTCCTGGAGCAGGCGCGCTCGCATCAGCGCGGGCTGCTTTCATCGCGGTTCTGGTCCGACAAGCTGATGGACTGGGCGATGAAGGACGAGGCGTTCAAGGTGCAGTTGTTCCGGTTCGTCGATGTATTTCCGATGCTCAAGACGCCGGAGGCGGTGCATGAGACGCTGGCGGATTATCTATCGCAACCGGGCGTGAAACCGCCGGCGGGCTTGGATCTGGGAATGCGCGCGGGTGGATTGCTGAAGGGCGCGTTTGCTTCGACGGTGACGGGACAGATCGAGTCGATGGCGGGGAAGTTCATCGCGGGGCGGGATCCTTCTGATGCGCTGCCGCGGTTGCATGAGCTTTGGAAGAAGGGGATTGCCTTCAGCGTGGATTTGCTGGGAGAGGCGTCGCTCAGTGATTCGGAGGCGGCGATCGATCAGCGGCGGTATCTGGATCTGATCGAGCAGTTGCCGAAGGAAGTCGCGAACTGGGAAGGGAACCCGGTGCTCGATTCCGATCACCTCGGTCCGATTCCGCGGACGAATGTCTCGATCAAAATCAGCGCGCTTTACGCCCGCACAAAGCCGGCGGATTTTGAGGGATCGATTCGCGGGATCATCGAAGCGCTGGCGCCCATCTTAAAGTCCGCGAAGCAGCACAACGTGTTCATCAATTTCGACATGGAGCAGCATGGGCTGAAGGAGCTGACGCTTGCGCTGTTCGAGCGGTGCTGCGAGCAGTTCGACTTCGACGGCGGTTTGGCGATGCAGGCGTATCTGAAATCGGGCGAGGACGACGCTCGGCGGATTATCGAATGGGCGCAGCGATCAGGTCGTCAGGTCACGGTGCGATTGATCAAAGGCGCCTATTGGGATTACGAGACGATTCATTCGGAGATGATGGGTTGGCCTTCGCCGGTGTGGGAGCACAAGGGTGAGACGGATGCGTGCTTTGAGCGGATGACGAAGTTCTTTGTGGATCAGATTCCGACATCGCGCGAGGTGGCGGGGGTGAAGCTGGCACTCGGTTCGCACAACATTCGCTCGATCGCGCATGCGCTGGCGCTGCTCAAACAGCGCGATCTGCCGGAGAATGCGATCGAGCTACAGATGCTGCATGGGATGGCGGATGAGCTGAAGGAAGCGGCGGTCGAGCGGGGATTGCGGTTGCGCGAGTATGTGCCGGTGGGGGAGATGATTCCGGGGATGGCGTATCTCGTGCGGCGGCTATTGGAGAATACTTCGAATGAGTCATGGCTTCGTGCCGGTTTCCTTGATCGCGCATCGCCCGAGAAATTGCTTGCGCCGCCGCATTGGGAGGGCGAGGCTCCTGCCGAGCCGTCTTCGGGGAACGGGCATCCGGCTCGGCAGGAGCCTCGCCCTCCCCTCTTCGTGAACGAGCCGCTTCGAGATTTTTCGGATGGGGCGCAGCGGAAGGCGTTTGCTGAAGCGATCAGAGCTGCGCGCGTGCCGGAAGTTGAGAATTCTGCGAAACCGCAAGCGGCGGCGGACGCCGTTGGGCGCGCTGCAAAGTATTTTCCTTCATGGCGCGATGTGGATGTGCGCGAGCGCTCGAAAATCATTCGTGGGGCTGCTGCGATCATGCGCGGGCGGCGGGATGAGTTGTCGGGGAACATCATCAAGGAGTCGGGGAAGACGTGGGGCGAGGCGGACGCGGATGTTTGTGAGGCGATTGACTTTTGTGAGTACTACGCGCGGATGGCCGTTGAGATTATGTCGCCTCGGCGGCTTGGGCATTTCGTCGGCGAGTTGAATCTGGAATGCTACGAACCGCGGGGGGTGGCCGTGGTGATCAGCCCTTGGAATTTTCCGCTGTCGATTTGTACGGGGATGACAACGGCGGCTTTGGTCACCGCGAACGCGACGATCGTGAAGCCCGCGGAGCAGACGCCGGGGATTGCGCGCGTGATGGCGGAGATTTTGTGGGAAGCGGGCGTTCCGCGCGAGGCGCTGCAGTTTTTGGCAGGGCAGGGCGAGACGGTCGGCGCGGCGCTGGTGCGCGATCCGCGGGTCGCGTTGATCGCGTTCACGGGATCGAAGGAGGTCGGCCTCGACATCCTCTCGGCCGCGGGGCACACCCAGGATGGGCAGCCGTTCGTGAAGAAGGTCATCTGCGAGATGGGCGGGAAGAACGCGATCATCGTGGATTCGACCGCGGATCTGGATGAGGCGGTGGCGGGCGTGCGCCAGTCCGCCTTTTCGTTTGCGGGACAGAAGTGCTCGGCGTGCAGCCGGGTGATTGTGCTTGAAGCGGTTTATGATCGGTTCATCGAACGTCTCGTCGAAGCGACCCGAGCATTGGTTGTGGGCGATCCGATGGATCCGAAAACGGATGTCGGTCCGGTTATCGATGAAGCCGCGGCGGAGAAAATCTGGTCGTACATCAAACTTGGAAAATCGACAGCACATCTCGCGATCGGAATGGATGCTCCGGTCGCGCTAAGCGGCAAGCCGTACGTTGGTCCACACATCTTCACGAACGTGAAACCGGACGATCGTCTCGCGCAGGAAGAGATCTTCGGGCCGGTGCTGTCGGTCATTGGCGCTCGCGATTTTGATGAGGCCGTCAACTTCGCCAACAGGACTTCATATAAACTTACCGGAGGAGTCTTTAGCCGAACGCCATTGCACCTGGCGAAGGCGCAGCGGGAGTTTCGCGTTGGAAATCTCTACCTGAACCGGGGGATCACCGGCGCGCTGGTTGGCCGGCAACCGTTTGGCGGCTTCGGTTTGTCGGGCGTCGGATCGAAGGCCGGCGGACGGGATTACCTGCTCCAATTCGTCGAGCCGCGCGTGGTTACGGAGAACACAATGCGTCGCGGATTTGCGCCGACGAGTGGAGAGATGGGACCTTTGGAAGGGACTGGGGAATGAGGAATTTCATTTAGCCGCGCGGGCTTGCCCCGCGCGGAACGTGGCTCCGCGGAACCGCGTCCCGCGCGGGGCAAGCTCGCGCGGCTAAATGGTGAAGGGCGTAAACCATACCTCCTTCAACCGCACGAATGACATGGATTTACGCGTCTTCTGTCCCATAATGACATCGCCTGCTTAATCGGCATAATGCCCGCAATATT
>JAICIO010000192.1 GCA_025924315.1 Phycisphaerae bacterium | reverse complement strand
CCCGCGCCGGTGGGAGCCGCGAAAGTTGAAACGAAGGCTGAAGGAATACGACCTGCTTAAAGAGCCACGACAGAACCTAAAGGCAAAACACCGCGCGCGTTACGCTTAAGCGAATGGCATTCGGGACAGGACCCTTTAATTTATTTCGGCGCGTAAGAAGGCTGCACGGCGAGGCATTGCGCGTGCAGCCTTGGCGGAGGAGGAAACGAGACTTGGCATCGCGCGCGGCGAGTGATTCAGTTCACTCAAGCCGCAGCGCGATGGTCCTGTTGCATGCGGTCGCGCCCCTCCCGCACGACCAGCACGCTGTTCCATCCCATTTTGGTTTGTTCAACACCGTTGGCGGCGAAGTCGGTGTACCACTGGCCGTCAACGAAATAGCGGAAACGATATTCACCCGTCGCGAGCGGCGCGACGGCCTTCCACCAGCCGTCTTCGAGCTGCTCCATCGTCATTGCATTATTGGACCAGCCGTTGAAGTCGCCACTGACCGCGACGTTCGACGCGCCCGGGCGATAGAAGCGAAACTCGATGTCACCATTGTCCGTAATGCTTGTCATGTGCCACGTCCTTACTAAAATGGCCGAAAACAAACGTTGTGCCACGGTCGGCGAGATGTTCGAACCCGATGTCCGGCACGCGGCCGAAGCTGGGTAGAAGTGGCTCGTTCCATCCAGAAAATCGGAATTTTCCCTCCGCTAATTAATGTGTGGTTCCCGAAAATTTTGAGGGCGAAGCGATTCGAGTCGCTTTCTCGTTAGATCACGGATCAGGCAATCGACCTTTATCTGCTCAGGAACTACGCAGCGGGAAGTAATCGCATGAAACTGCGCCTATCTGATTTGGCTGGCTTTACGATTTTGTTAAGCCTGATGACGTGCGCGCTCAGCTGCGGCGGACCGAAAGGCGGCGCCGGCGCGAGCGCGCAATCGGGTGGCGGGCACTTCGTCCCCGGCGCCACGCGCTTGCAGGGCGTGAATTTCACCGATCCAGTACAGCCGGTCGCGCACGACGATCCGGTCTCCATCGCCGCGGCGAAGAACGAAGAGACAAGCTTCGCGCTGCAGATCAGCAACCTCCCCGGCCCGACGAGTAAGAAGCTTTACACGCTTCGACTGCATCGGCTGAACCTCGACACCGGCCCCGGCGCGATCGAACCCACGCAGTACGTCGCCTATCAGATCCTTCCGATGCCCGTCGATATGAACCGCGCCGCGTACGTGCGCCACACCGGCCGCGACGTCACGCGCACGATGCTCCCGCGAGCGTTGCTGCCGGTGAACATCGACAACGGCGCAATCAACGTCACCGCGTTGCGCGATCCGGATAAAGCGACCGACCCGAATTCCCGCGGCGCGGGCACGGGGCATCCAATGCTCGTGTGGATCGATCTGCGCGTTCCGCCGGAAGCAAAGCCCGGCACCTACACCGCGCGCTGCGACGTCATCGAAACCGGCAATGCAAAACCACTATCGTCGGTCGATCTGCATCTGACCGTGCACGACTTCTTGCTGCCGGACGAACGGCATCTGCAGATGGTCAGCCGGCTCGATTGGGACAGCCTCGTTCGCCTGTACAACAACGAGTTCGAAGCCGTCACGCCGAGACTCCTCAGTCGCAAGGACAAGACGAACGAAAGGGCGGTCCATCGCCTCGATCAGCTCGTGGCGCTCGCGCAGCAGCATCGCACGCAGGTGATCATTCCGCGGCTTCAACCGACGGTGAAGTGGCCGCCGGGCGCGCCGCCGCAGGTGACGTGGGACGATTACGATTCAATTGTTTCACCGTGGCTCCGCGGTGACGTTTTCCGCGACAAGATTCCGCCGGGCTATTGGCCCATGCCGATGCCCGATTACTTCAGCAGCTTCGACATCAAGGATCGCCTCGACTACTGGAAGCAGGCGGCCAATCACTTCGATCAGCTCGACTGGCTCTCACGCTCGGCCGTCACGATCGAAAAGCAAACGCCCGGCCGCGCCAACACCGAAGACAGCGTGCGCCTGAGCGCCGAAGCCGCACGCATTCTCGCGGTGCATCCGAATGTCCGCGTGACGCTGCCGCTGGAAGACGATCAACTTCAGCTCGCGGGGAACAACAATCCGGCGCTGATTCCCGAAAAGGCGACGAATCGACTTCTCACCGCAAGTCCGAGCCTCGTCTTCGCCACGCCGCTTCAGGCGCTACCCCAAGGCGTGCCGACACCGACACACTGGTTGCGCACGGATCTGCCCGGCCTCGTTCCGTACATCGGCGCCGGTGGCGACGAGCGCGACGTGCGGCTTTGGGCGTGGCTTGCGTTTCTTAAAGACGCGCAGCTGATCCAATGGGGAAACGCCCTGCCGCGCAACAACAGCCCGACCGAGCCGGCAGACCCGAGCGATCTGATCTGGTTCTATCCCGGAAGCTGGTTCGGCGTGGACGATCCGCTGCCGACTGTGCAGCTGAAATGGCTCCGCCGCGCGCAGCAGGATTACGAATACTTTTATCTCGCCAAACAACGCGGTCAGGTGCTCAACGCGCTCGTGATGGCGCGGCTGATGACAAAGGCCGTCGAGATTCAACCCGGGCAAAATCCGGATCCGACGTACGCGCTGATGTGCAGCACCGCCGATCCTCAAGCGTGGGTTACCGCACAGGACCTGATCGCGCGCAACATCCTGCTGCGCGATCCGGGCCAGGCGAGCAACAAGGAAGAGAGCATCAAACTCGACCTCGACACGCTGCACTGGATGCAGCCGCAGGAAAAGCAATTGCTCATGGGGCGCAGCGTGCTCTGGACCAGGCCCGAGCAACAAGCGACGGGCGAAAATTGGATCGACGTGAAGCTCGGCGTGGATATCTACAACGCCGCCGACATGACCGGCGACGAAAACCTGCTCGCATGGACCGGCGATGCGCCGACCGGCTGGGAGCGTCGCCCGCAGCCGATCAAGATTCCGGCGCTCGGCTTCTTCCACGTGAAGCGTTTCCCAATGGAAGCCCGGGTGGACGCGTCGCAGATCCAGAACACCGATCGCCGGCCGCTCGAGCTGACCTTCACCGAAGGCTACAAAAAAGTCAGCCACGCGATTCATGTCGTGCTGCCCGTCGCGAACACCGATCGTCGCACCGCCGCGATCGTCTTCAACGGCTCGCTGGAAGATTGGAAATCGGACGATGCGATCCTCGACGGCCCGATGGTGCAGATGTTCAACCGCCCGCCATTCAAAAGCAGCAGATGCAGCTGGCGACGACGCAGTCGCAGCTTTTCTCGGGTTGGTCGGATGAGAGTTTGTACTTCGCGTTCAAGCTCGATGGGCTGAGCCAGGCGGACGTGCGGGCGGCGAAGAATTTCGTGACGTATCAATCCGGCCGCGCGTGGGGCGAAGACCTGTGCGAGCTGCTCATCCAGCCGATGTACAAGGACGGCACGTACGGCCCGACGATGCACATCGTCGCCAAGCCCAACGGCAGCAACTGGGTCGAACGCAAACTCGACCCGCGGCTCTACGCCGATCCCTGGCAACCGTTCGAAGCGACCGCGATCCGTTTTGCGACGACGCTTCAGGACGCCACCTGGCGAGGCGAAATCGCGATCCCGTGGAAGGCGTTGGGTGAATCAGGCAAAGGCCGCCCCACGATGCTCCGCTTCAACTTCGTCCAACACCGCACGGCCACGGGCGAATCCGACAGCTGGGCCGGGCCGATCGATTTCGGCAGGGACGAGAACTTCATGGGACTGCTCTTGGTGCGCGATCCCGAAAACCCAGGAATGGCGATCGGCCCGCGCGAAACGCCGCGCTGATTATCGCCTCCGGTACCCTCTCGCTATCGGGGAGAGGGTTAGTGAGAGGGGCGAGCCGCGCGGTGGTTTCGAAAGGGTAATTTGCAGATCGACGCGTCAATGTCTGCGAAACCGCAAGCGCCATCGGCGCGCCTCAAAGCGTCGGAGTCGCTTGCGGTTTCGCAGATCATTTCGCGCGATTCGCAAGAATCTCCCTTCATCAACCCTCGCGCCGCTCGCCCCTCTCCCCGGTGGGGAGAGGGAGAACCTGTCACTCCATTTCGGGACGGTCAAGCGCTATTCATGCGGCTCGTCGATCCCGCCGAGCACTTCTTCGACGACTGGCCTGATCGTGTCGTAATCGAAACCCCTCCGTTGCAGCATCCCGATCAGCCGTCGCTTCGCCGTCACAGGATCAAGTCTACGTAATCGCGGGGCTTGTTTTGTCGCAAGTTGCCGCGCGATCGCGAGACTGTCGGTGACATCGTAAACATCCTCCACCGCCCGCCCCGCGACATCGCCTTTCACGCCGCTTTTCAGGATCTCCATAAACGCCCGACGACGGCCCTGCTGGCGATGCTGAGCGGCGCTCAGCGCCTTCGTCTTCGCGAAGCGCGCGTCGTCGAGATAGTTCAGACGCGTGAGATCATCCAGAACTGACTTGATCACCGCCTCGCCATACTCCTTCCGCATCAACTTCCGATGCAGCTCTGCCCGGCTATGCAGCCGCGTCTGCAAGAATCGCATCGCGGCGTCGAAGCATTCCTGCTTCACCTCACCCTGCTCGATGGCCGCGATTTGCTGCGGCGAAAGCGTCATCCCTTCGCGCAGGCGGAACTTCGCGACAACATTGAGGTTGCAGCCGAAAGCGAATTTGCCGTCGAGATAGATGTTGCGACGATTCGCGCGGCGCTTTTGCTCGGAGATTTTAGTGATCGTCGGCACGCGAGCATTGTAGCGACTTGACGATGTCCGCGGAGACTGCACGCTATCCCTCTCATACGAACGCGGTGCGAGAAAGCGCGACAGTCCAGCATGGCGGAAAGGAAATCTCGTGAATTCTCGGACAGAAAAAAGCCTGCTCATCCTCGGCCTGTGGGGCGTGAGGTATCAGGTCAAAGACGTGCAGCGGTCGATTGACTTTTACACGCAGGCCCTTGGCTTTAACCTGGACCTGAAAGTTCTGCCGGCGTTCGGGCAGGTTTCCATTGGCAATCTGAAGTTGATCCTCAGCGGACCGGGCGCGTCCGGGTCCCGCGCGATGCCGGACGGCAGACCACAGGAACCGGGTGGCTGGAACAGGGTCGTCCTGCAAGTGAAGGACTTGTCCGCGTGCATCACTGAGTTAAAGAACAAGGGCGTGCGGTTTCGCAACGAGATGGAAGCCGGGCCCGGCGGAAAGCAGGTGCAGGTGGAAGATCCGGATGGGAATCCGATCGAGTTGTTCCAGCGAGCCTGACCTCATTGCTGATGCTCAAGTATGCCGAAGGTGGCGCTGTTCCGCTGCCTCAGATTCTTTCGTTCATTTCGCTGTGGATCGTCATCGCTCGCGCGATGGCGAATTCCAGGTCGGGGAGGATGTTTTCAGGGCCTAGGCGCTCGAGTCCGCCGTGACGTCTGAAAACCTGGAATTGGCGCATGTTCGAATTGGCGATGATGAGTGTGCGATGATGGTCGCGCAACTCTTCAGCGGTTGCGAGCAAATCCAGAACAGCATTGTCTGTGAGATGCGTGATGGGGGACAAGGCGAGAACGATCACCTGCCAATGGCGAGGGATCCGCTGCGCCCAGGCGCGGAAATGGGGCGGTCGTGCATGGTCATGATGCGAGGTAATGCGGTAAATGCCAACATCTTTCGGAAGAAGGTCTTTCACGAGCCCATGCATCTGCAGTTCCGGGTCGGCCAGAAGGTCAAGCTCCTGCACATCCGCAATCGGATGCCGCCAATCGGTAAAAATAATCCATAGAAGAAAACAAACGGGAACAAGCATCACGAAAGACGACAGTCGTGGGAGTAGTATCGTGCCGATCGTGGCGCCCAGCCCGAACGAACCGAGGATGCTCGCTAAAAGCAGCAGCCGGAGAAATGTGGGGTGCCGCCGGCTGACACGGAGTGTACGGTTCAGGCGCCTGGGATTCTTTTGCGATCTCATCCGATCGCGCCACCAGATCAGGAATTGAACGCCTTCAATTCCTAGATCGGTGATGACGCCGGTCACGTGGGTTGTGCGGATCTCCGCCCCGGAGATATGCGTGATGGTGGCATTTTGCAGACCCATTGTAAACGCGGCGAGGAACGCAAAATGAATCCCGGGGGATGGGTGACCGTTGCTGATCGCGCGCGACATCCACAGAGCCAGAATGACGAGAAGGACCGCTTCCATGCCAATCGGCAAGACATATTTGGACGCCATGCCGCGCCGGCGAGCGGTTTCGGTCATTAATGCCGAGAACACGGCACCGAGCAAGAAGGAGACGAGGATGCCACCGATCTGATCGATCTCCTGCCAATTTCGCGCACCAATGCCTGAGCTGAACACAGTGCTGTTGCCCGACATGTGAGAGATGACGTGGCCGGTTATGAGTAACGTCACCACATTGGTGTAGCCGGCGATCCAGGAGAGAGAAATGGCCAGGCGAGACTTCTGGTGGAACGAATATGCCTCGGCGGAAAGCATAGCGGTATATTTCGCAAATGAGGCTCTTTGGCAAATGCGCGTCGTTCATTTGCGGTTTGGACTTCGGTGTGAAAAGCAGAAGGCCCACGAAGTGACTCGCGACGTCACCGCGTGGGCCTTTGTTCTGTCTCGGACCGATTCTTCAGCAATCTGGCTCCGGCCTGGGCCCGCTTCGGTCCACTCAGCATGACGCGTGTCTTTCGACGCACTTCATACAGACGGTTGATCGCGACAGTTCCGCCGCGATCGCTCACCCAATGGGGTGGCATGGCGGTTTCCCGACTGGACGGCCGTGGGTTTCGCTTTCCCGGACCCTGTTCCTAGGATCGACCATTTCCCATAACCCGTTACCGAGCTTGCGGGACTGGTCTGGGTCCGACGCCTCGCGAATCGGGGAGCTTTCTTCCCGCGGTTCGAGGCATCACGTGCGGCGACGATAACCCGGATTGCTCTCAGGCGTTTTTGCGCCCAGTAGTTTCGGGTGGCCCCGCGATTCGGTTTTCTTTCGTCCACCGGTCGCGTGCACCTTGCGGTGCCGTCGCTGGCCGCCGACTTCTGCCGTGCCCGTCATTCCTTGCTTCGCACGGCCTTCGCTCTTTGAGAAGCCGGCTCCGTATCAGAGCCTTTTCCTTTTTCGCCGTTCACTTTCGTGCTCGACGACGAAGGGAAATATATCCCGCTCGCCTCGATTCACCTAAGAATCTGTGCAAGTGAAAAAGCGTTATCCACCGCCCGCGCGCAATTCGAGCAGCCACAAAATCTTGTTCGGTGAATTGGCCGGTGGATAAGTTGACAGCGATTTTTTGTAAAACGACTCACGAGAATTATTCGTCGAGATTTCTTCCGCAGTTTCGGCAGAAACGCGCGAAATTCGGATGCGATGTTCCGCAGGATTTGCAGAGTTTCAGCGTGGTTTGAGCCACATGCCGCTTACTTTTCGCAATCGCGACGAGCAGGAAGAACGCGAGTGGGATCACGATCGCGGCGGGCCAGTGACCGATCGGATGTCCAAGCGCGAGCATTCGGAACCTCCGCTGGGGCAACAGCTTGTGCATTATACCTGCCGATAATTGTTCGAGACAGATACAATAGAAAATCGTGGAGCTGCACGAATCGCATCATCGCTGGCTGCTGAATCTGGCGCGAATCGTCATTCAGCGACAGCTCGGCCTCGAAGAGCACCTCCTTCCGCCAGTGCCGATGGACGAGGCGCTCGAGCAGCCGTCCGGTTGTTTCGTTTCACTTCACACGCGCGAGACACATCAACTGCGCGGATGCGTCGGTCGAATCGAAGCCAAAGGCCCCGTTCACGAAGCGGTGATGTCGGCGGCGCAATCGGTGCTCGAAGATCCGCGGTTCCTTACGAATCCCGTAACGCTCGGCGAATTGCCGGAGCTGGAGCTCGAGATCAGCCTCGTCTCGCCACTGAAAGACGCGCAGCACTCGCTCGATTTCGATCCGCAGATCGACGGGATTTATCTCACGATCCAAAACCGCAGCGGATGTTTCCTTCCGCAAGTCGCGCGCGAGACGGGTTGGGCGAAAGAGCATCTGCTCAGCCGCCTCTGCTCCGAAAAGCTCGGCCTGACGGCTTTGGCCTGGTCGCGGCCGGGCGCACGCCTGCAGACGTTTCAAACGCTGATCATTGGTCCTGCTACATTCGAACTGGATGCGACGCCCGAGTTCCCCGCGGCGGTTCCGGTCGAGCCGGTCTCGCTCGACGACACGCATGTGGTCGAGGCGATCAAGGACGACATCTTCGGTGATGACGAAATCCCTTCATCGGGATCGTAGGGTCCGCGTGCTCGGGCCCGGGGTTGCAGCGGGGGCCAGGCTGAAAAAACCCGGCGCGGGCGGGGGCCCCACCAGAACGGCAACGGGACCCCTAGTGGTTGTTG
>JAICIO010000191.1 GCA_025924315.1 Phycisphaerae bacterium | reverse complement strand
GGACTTGAGATGGCGATGAAGGGCAGGCCGCAGCTGATTTATCTGCTGACCGACGGCGATTTCCCGGATAACGATGCGGTCATCAAGCGTTTGAAAGTATTGAACAAAGGCGTCAACGCGAAGATCAACACGATCGCCTTCGTCAGCGGACGCGACAAGGAAGCGGACAAGTCGTTCGAAAAAGTCCTGAAACAGATCGCCGACGAAGGCCACGCGATCTTCAAGCACGTGTCGGTGCAGGACGTGCAATAAATAAGGATGAAGGATGAATGATGAAGGATGAATTGAGCTGTTTCATCCTTCATCATTCATCCTTCATCCTTCGATTGAAAGGAACGCGTCTCATGAGTCGTTACTCGAACTCAAAATTCCGAATCGCGCTGCTGGGGTTGCTCCTTGCGGCGGTGATTGTCACCGTCGGCACGAGCTTCGCGCAGACGCCTCCGGCGAACGCGCCGTCGACCCCGCCGCCCACTCCGCCGGGGCTCATCACGCTGATCCTCCAGCACATCGATGCCGTTTTCGTCACCATCGCGCTGCTCTCGATCGCGGGGCTCACGCTGATCATCCAGGGCTTTATCAAGAACCGCCGGCCGGTATTTCTGCCGGAGATCTCCATCAACCAGATGCGCGAAATGATCAGCCAGAAGCGATACAAAGAGCTGCTCGATTACACCGAGACCGATCCGACCTTCGTCAGCCGCGCGGTGAACTCCGCCCTGAAACGCGCTCCGAACTTTTCAAGCATGAAGGAAGCGATGGAGACAACCGTCGGCGAACAGACCGCGGAGCAATTCCGGAAGATCGAATACCTCAACATCATCGGCAACCTCGGCCCGCTGCTCGGGTTGCTCGGCACGGTGCTCGGAATGATCGAAGCGTTCAGCGCCGTCTCCGCCGCCAAGGGCCAGGCGGACGTTGGACAGCTTTCGTTTGGTATTTCGACCGCACTCTGTCACACCTTCCTCGGCCTGATCCTCGCGGTGCCGTGCCTCGCGGCGTTTGGCGTGCTGCGAACGATCGTCGATCGTCTGACGACGCAAGGCGCGCTCATCGCCGAAGAATTGCTGCTCATGATGAAGCCGAGCGAAGCGACGGCCGGCGCTGCATCGATCGCGTCGCGTCCGGTGGCGGCGCCTCAGCCGACTGGTCCCGGTCGCAAGCTTCCCACACCTGTTCCCACGCCGTCGGGTCTCGGCGCGCAGCTCGAGAGGTGATCGGTCATGCGTCGCGCACCAATGCCGCACATCAAGGAAGCGGGCGTCAACGTCACACCACTCATCGACGTGGTGATGGTGCTGATCGTCTTCTTCATGATCGTCGCCAAAATCGGCGTGACGACCGGCGCCGATCCGAGCATCAAGCTTCCCGAAACGATTCTCGGCACCGACCTGAAAACCCTAAGCAACACGCTGACACTCAACGTGCGTGAAGGCCCCGCCGACGAACCCATGGTGACGGCGCTCGTCGACGGCTCGAACCGCCAGGCGCAGGAAGTGAAAATCCTGGACAAGCTGACAAACCGCCACCCGCTTCGCGAGCTGCTGCAAGCGGCGAGAAAAGACAACCCCGACTTTCGCGTCATCATCCGCGGCGAAAAGGAAATGGCGTATCGGTTTCTCGAGCCGGTTCTGGAAACGTGCGTTGAAGCGAATGTGAAGAACGTGGCGTTTAATACGAGTAAGGCGGTCGAGCAAGCTCAATGATGTGGTAGTTGTTGATTGGTGATTGATTGTCATGCACCAATCACCAATCACCACCGTGAACCCTCATGAAGATTCAAGGCGCGAAAAAAGTTCACTACGATTCCGGCCCCAACATGACGCCGCTCGTCGATGTCGTCATGGTGATTCTTATTTTCTTGATGCTCGCGGGAAGCTTCGCGGGCGCGGATCACTTCCTCGTCACGCAAGCCGCTTACAGCCGCACCGGTGCCGGTGGCGCACCCCCGCCGCCGGGGGGCATTCCGCAGGACGAGCCGCTGGAAATCCGCGTCGATTCGCCGACGCCGGATCGCTTTCATGCCCGCTTCGGCCAGGTCAGCATCGACAACAATCCGCAGCAGCTCGCGACGCAGCTCGCGACGATGCGCGACAAACTCGGCGACGTGCCAGTGATCATCAGCCCGGGCCGAATGGTCAAATACAAATTCCTAATCGACGTCTACCAATCCGCGTTACAAGCGAAGTTCAGCAAGATCTCCTTCGCAACAGCCCGCTAATGATTCAGTGATGCATCGCAAAAATAAAAGAAACCACGAAGACACGAAGACACGAAGAAGTTCAAGAACCGCTTTGTGGTCTTCGTGTCTTGGTGGTTCAATTTTCCTTTTTCTTTTTTCATCCACCACACTGGCGCAAGCACCTGCGAAATCGACCGCGACTGGCCTCGATTCGCTCTCCGACGAGCGGGTGCTCACCGAGCTCGCGAACCGCGGGATGGATACGCTGCTCGATCGGGCGTTTGTGATCGACAAGGTGCCGAAGGAAAAGCAGGACGGCATTCGCACGCTTACCGCTCTGCAGAAAATCGCCGATCCGAAGCTTCCGCAATCGCAGCGTCTCGCGCTCATCCAGCAGATCACGCAGGGGATCAAGACCGCCCTGCCGACGCTCAACGATCCGAAGATGCTCATGCAGGAGGCCGGGATTCTGATCACCGCGGGAGCGGAACGCGACGTCAACACGCTCGAATACTGGGGCGAAAACCCGCGAACGCAGGCGTCGCTGGCGCCCATCGTCGACACGATTCAGCAGATTCTGACCAAAGCGCAGTCGGCCGCGACAGATGAGGCGAACCGCATCGCCAACTCGCTCAAAAGCCCCGACGACCCCGCCATCAATCGTTACAACGAGATGGACCAGCTCGCGCGGACGGCGGAGTACACCAAGAACATGGTCGCGTACGACGCGTGCCTCGCGCTCGACGCCGCGAATCCCCAGCGCGGCGAAATCGCCAACAAAGCGATCGATTACCTCAAGCAATTCGACGACCCGGACAGCACCGTCCAGCCGCTGGTTCGCAACCGAATCGCGAAACTCAACCTTGTCAAAGGCAACTTCGACGAGGCGCGAAAGCTGTTCGAGACGATCATCAACAAGGACCCGGCGATCAAGCCGCCGCCGGATATCGCGGCGCAGTACGAGGCGCGATATTTCCACGCGGTCGCGCAACTGGTCGATCGCACCCCAAATCCCGACGCCGCTGACCACGAGCTGACCGATCTGCTCGCGTGGCAGAAGGTCAACCTTCCGACCGACAAAGCCACGCAGGACGGCGCCAATGCCGCCGCGGCAATGCTGCAATACCGGATCGCGAACGCACGCGCGGACCTGGCGAAAACGGCGGACGAAAAGAAAAAGCAGAACGATGCCGCCGTCGCGATTCTCATGCAGCTGCTGAAGGATCGGCCGGATTTGCAGGGCGTGATCTACGACCAGCTCATGGCACGCCTGCCGCAGGATGCGCCGCTCACCGGGATGGATCCGTTGCTGCTTCGCGCGCTCGTGAGCCGCGGGGAAACCGAGCGACTGAAAAAGGACGACGCAACGGTCGATAAACCGACGCTGGAGCGCGCGATCCAGGCGGCCAAAGAGCTCGTCGCGATGAACGGCAAGGAAGGCGTCGATCAGACGCTCGCGGAGAATTCGGCACTGCTCATCGGGCTGTTTGAAGAAAAGCTCGGCGAAGGCGTGCAAGCCGGCAACTCGTATCTCGACTTCATCAAGCAGTTTCCGAGCAGCACGCGCGCGAAGGCGGCGCTTGATCAATGTGAAGCGGTGATTGGCAAGCTGCGGCAACAGAAGCCGGACGATACCGACGTCGTGAACCTGCTCGAGCGCTTCCTACCCGTCGCGATCAATCCGCCGTTCAATGAGAAGCAGTTCGCGTTTCAATATGCGGTAAGACTTCAGGCGCTCAAGCGCTACGAGGAAGCGATCGCGTATTACCGCCAGGTCCCCGCGGGCGATCGCACGCTCTATGCGAAGTTCGGCGAGATGGTCGCCCTTCGCGCGATCCTCGGTGAAATGAAGCCCGATGCGCCCGATCGCGCCCAGACGATGGCCCAGATCCAATCCGCCGCGGATGAAGTCAATAAGATGGCGGGCGATGCCGAAGCGAAAGCGACCACCGACAAGGACAAGCTGCAGGCGCGATCAATCCAGGTGAAAACCGCCCTTCTCGCCGCGGACGTTTCGTGGCGCGAACAGAAAGATCCGAAGCGAACGCTCAAGCTCCTCGAAGGTTTCGAAGATCGCGTGAAGGGCCTGCCCGGCGAAAGCGATCTGCTCAGCGAAGTCCTCTTCCTCCGCGTGCAGTCTTACGCCGCCGCCGGTCAGACCAACGAAGCGACGCAGACGTTGCTCAAACTGCTCGAAAGCAAACCGGGCGGGCAGGGCGCGCAGATCATCTACGGCCTCCTTGAAAAACTGAACCAGGATCTCGAAAAGGCCCAGGCGGCGGGCAACACGGAGCTCATCCGCACGCTCACGAACAACCGCGCTGTCCTCAGCGGATTCCTCGTCAATTACGCCGAAAAATCCGACAAGCCCGAGGTGAAGAAGCAGGTCTACGTCTACCGTCGCTTCGCCGCGGCCACGAAATACGAAGCCGCCCAGCTCGAGCCGAACGAAGCAAAGCGAAAAGAGCAATTGCAACAAGCCTTGGCCAGCTTCAAGTCGCTGCTCGAGCCCGATGCCGTCGCGCTCTACAAAGCCTCGATCAACCCTGAAAGCGGCGCCGATCCGAACTACCCGGATCCGCAGGTCATGCTTCGCATCGGCCTGATCGCCTACGACCTCGGCGATTACAAGGAAGCCCAAACGCAGCTCGGCAAACTGCTCAACGACCGCAAGCTTGGCACCGCCGTCATCGAAGAAACCGACACGAACGGCATCAGCAAAACGGCCGACAATGAGCAATACTGGGAAGCGGTGCTCAAGCTGCTCAAGAGCAACGTCGCATTAGGCGAAGACAAGAAACCGCTCGCGGAGTATTTACAACGCCAATACAACCGCTGGGGCGAACGCGTCGGTGGTCAGAAGTGGAAGAAGGATTTCGAAGCGCTAAGAGCCGAACTCGGCGTCGATGCATCGTCTTCACAACCGACAACTCCGCAGTGACGCGTGTGGCACAGCGGCCCTCGGCTGTGCTTCCATCTGCAGCCGAGCACAGCCGAGGGCGGCTGTGCCACATGCACCTCACGAATTCAACTCGGCTTCGACGTCGCCGCGGTCGTCGGTTGGAAATTCTTCACCATCACGTTGTTCAGCTTCGACTTGATCGCGGCCTCCGCGTCGTTGGCGTTTGAGTAGCGACCCGAGTTGATCTCGTCGGTCGCTTCCTTCAGCGCGTGCGCGACGGCGCCCAGCAACACCTGCTGCTTCTGGATCTGATCCGGCAGCGCCCCCGCGAAGTCCATCACCTGCAACCGCCACTGGTTGTCCTTTTTCTGAAACGTCAGCGGCTTCGACTGGCCAGGAATCGTGAGCGTCGCCGTGTTGTCTTTCTCTTCCACCTGGGCGGTGTCGATCTTCGCGATGTCGTCTTTGGTGATCATCCCTTCGCCCAGCGCCGCGCCGGCGGCGCCGAATTTCGCGCGGGCGGCTTCGCTCAGCTTCTTCCCCGCGACGATCACGTCGGAGAATGACGCCGCTAACTTCTGCTGGTCGGCGCCCTCCGCGAGCATCACTTTGTTGAGCGTCTCACTGTCGGCCGCTTCCACCGCCTGGATGAACGTCTTCGCGGCGGCTTTGGGCGTGGAAAGATCAAACGGCGCCGGTTGCGGCCCGGGTTGCGTGGCCGGCTGCGCGACCGCGATCGCGCTGAGCGCGCACAGCATGCACGCGATCAATCTAGCCGAAAACAACCTATGTAAGCGCTGATGGTTCATGGTTGCATTATCGGTCGTGGGATTTCCGTTACACTTCCGTGCGATGATCCTTCGGATTCGAGCGCGTGGTTCCCACTAAGAGGCATGGTAGCGAGTGACCGTGGAAATCAACAATGCCGCAAAGCCGACCCCCGCCGCGCCGGAAGCCTCGGTCGGGCAAACCACCGCGCGCGGGCTCGCATGGATGATGGGGCAAACGGCACTGGGGAAGGTCACAACGACCGCGACTCAGATCGTCCTTGGCTGGCTTCTCACGAAGCCCGACTTCGGCCGAATCGGGCTGGCGATGACGGTTTATGCCTTCCCCGCGCTATTGCAGCAGTCGGGCCTGCGCGATGTGCTGACGCAGCGCCAACAACGCTATCGGCACCTCGTCACGCCGGCATTCTGGCTCGCGCTGTGCAGCGGGATCGTGGCCGGATTGTTGATGCTCGGCGCGGCGCCGCTTGCGCAGGCTTTCTATCACAAGGACATCATCGGACTGGTCGCGCTCCTGGCACTAGGCGCTCCGCTCGAGTCCCTTGCCACGATTCCATATGCGAAGTTGCAGGTCGAACTGCGCTTTCGCGCGCTGGCAGCGATTTATCTGGCGCTGGTTCTCGCCAACGCGCTGCTCAGCATGCTCTTCGCGTGGCTCGGATACGGCCCGTATTCAGTCATCCTGCCGAAGGTGATTTTGGCGGGTTTGCAGGCCGTCGCGCTGCTGGTATGGACGCGTCCGCGGATCGGAATGCGCCTGCATTTGCAGTTGTGGCGAAGGCTACTGCTTCCGCTGGGGCAATTGCTGGGCATCTCGGTCTGCAGCGCGCTGGCGGCGCAGGGGGATTACATTGCCCTGGGCCTGTTCCACGATGAAGAGGTTGTCGGCGTTTATTTCTTCGCATTCACGATCGCGGCGCAAACGCTGCGATTTCTCGCCGGCAACGTGCACGCCGTCATTTTTCCGGCGCTCAGCAAGCTGAGCAGCAACCCGGCGCATCAACAACAGGTCGCGTTCAAAACCATGCGGGTCGTCGCGCATGTTGCGATCCCCGCAATGCTGCTCCAATCGGTCGTCGCGCGGCCCGTAATGACGATCGTGTTTCATCACAAGTGGGACGCGGCCATTCCGATCATTCAGATACTCAGCGTGGGGCTGATGTTCGATGCGGTCAGCTGGATCGCCGGCGCGCTGCTTCAAGCGCAGGGACGATTTCGCGAATTGCTCGTCCTGAGTTTTCTCGCGTCGGTCGCGTTCGTGTGCGTGATTGGCTCGGCGGGATATTTCTTCGCCGGTGTCGGTGTGGCGATCGCGGTCGGGTTTTATTCGATTGCGGTCAGTCAGGTTTTCGTGCTTTATTCACTGAGCCGTTCCGGCCTCGGCTTAAAGGCCGTCGTGTGGATGTATCTCAAGCCGTTGTGCATGGGCGCCATCGCGGTCGGGGCAGCCGCGTCGCTCGCGACACTCACTCCGCCGTTCAAAGGCGCGGACTGGTTGCGCGTGAGCGTGATGATTCTGGTTGCGGGATCGTTGTACCTTCTCTTGTTGCGGACCTATTCGCGAGACGTTTTACATCTCTTGAGCGAACGAGTGAAAAACGTCCTTCACCGCAGGTCGAATCGGCTTGAACTGGACACCGATTTGACCTGAAGAGGCATTGCATGCGCATCGCGTTCGTCACAATGATGGGAGGCGTGCCCTGGGGCGGCAGCGAAGCGCTCTGGCTCGATACCGCCAATGCCGCGCACCGTGCCGGGCACGTGACGAAGGTCTTCGCTTATCACACACTCTCGTCTCCAGGACTCGATGCACTGCGGAACGGAGGCGTGGAGTATTCAACCCGTCGATTCCTTCCGGGCTCGCGGCTCAATTGTTTGGCATACGCGTGGAGGCCCGTGTGGGGAAACCTTTTGCGGTTCAAGCCGGACGTTGTCCTCATCAACCAGGCGGGCACGTATGACTGCATGCTCTCCGCGGAAGGAAGACAGTTGGCTTCGCTGCTGGTCGAGCGAAGCATTCCGTACGTCATCATTTCTCACGCGAACTACGAGATGCATCCCCCGCCGTGGCCGGTGCGACAGCGGATGGCAACGCTCTGCTCAAAGGCGCGACGAATCGGATTTGTTTCGCGACGAAATATCGAGCTGGCAGAGTTGCAGATGGCGACGCGGTTCGCCAATGCGTGCGTGGTGCGGAACCCTGTCAATCTTTCGTCATCCGATCCCGTGCCTTGGCCGCGGGAAACTCCGCTGCGTTTCGCCCAGGTGTCCAGGATCGAGGCGGGCGTCAAGGGACATGATCTGCTGCTCGAGGTTCTCACGGCCGACGCGTGGCGCCAGCGCGAATGGCAACTAACCATCTTCGGCACGGGCCCGGATGAGGCATATGTGCGTGCGCTGGTCGATCACTTCGGCTTGAAAGATCGCGTAATCTTCGCAGGACATGCAGACGATATTCGCACCCTTTGGCAGACACATCATTTGCTGCTGTTTCCGTCGCGCACCGAAGCACTGCCGCTGGCAATAATCGAAGCGATGTTGTGTGCGCGACCGGTGATCGCGACAAATGTTGGCGGAATCTCGGAATGGATCCGCGATGGGGTGACCGGCTATCTCAGTCCCGGCACAACTTCCACCGCGCTCGGGGAAACGTTGGAG
>JAICIO010000190.1 GCA_025924315.1 Phycisphaerae bacterium | reverse complement strand
TGACGCTGTATTCGCTCAATCATCAACCGGGATATTTCTTCCGGATCGATGCGATGAACGACAGTGGGGCGACCGTGGGAACCGAAATCGTTCCAGCGCCGTGAGTATTCCATGTAGCGGGGGGGCTTGCCCCGGGGTTCCTCCGGGGCGAGCCCCGCCGCTTCATGGTTCGCATGTTCCGATAAATTCGTGTCCGACTGCATTGCCGAGAATGAGAAAATCGGCTCGTCTCTCGCGCTCTTCGCGAGTGCAGCATCCATACACCTCCCGCCGATGTAGACGTGTCTTTACCGGCGAGGTGTCATGCGTCGAATCAGCAAATATTGTGCGACCTGCATCGTTCTGCTCTTCGCACAGTGCTCCCATGCGTCGTTCTCCACGATCTTTCAATCCGCCACCGTCGACAACAAAGCGAAGACCGTCACGTTCGACGTCGGCTTCAACCAAGCGCCGGATTTCAAGACGACGAATGCGCAAGGCGATGACGCCAGCGCGTTTCAGCTCTTCGTCAATCCCGGGCATTCGGCGAGCGGATTTGATTACTTCAAATCTGTCTCCCTCGTTCGCGGGGTGCATATCGGGTCGTCGG
Organism: Phycisphaerae bacterium; assembly: GCA_025924315.1. Lineage (GTDB taxonomy): Bacteria > Planctomycetota > Phycisphaerae > Tepidisphaerales > Tepidisphaeraceae > JAICIO01. The sequence goes on along the minus strand of JAICIO010000190.1, from coordinate 7,975 downwards.
ACGAGCTTTCGGTGCTCGATGTGAAGGATGGCGCTTTCGGCGGCGAGCGGGGCGTGACGCAGTTTGCGCTGGACGACAGCAACACGATCCATTTCACGGCGCCGTTCGAGGTGCTGGGATCGAGCGACGGGCGGTTCGATTACCGCGTCGAGTCGTACGAGTTCGGCACGCTGACGAGCATGATCGATTCCACCACCGCGACGGTGCCACTGCCACCTGCAGCCTACGCCACAATTCCGACGGCTGTCATGATCGGCGTGGGGATGGTCATGCGACGACGATTTGCCTGAGGAAGGCGCGGCATTCGCTTGCGGTTTCGCAGATCAAGACGCTTTGATCTGCGAAACCGCAAGCGTTCACGAGTGCCGTTGCCAAAGTCGACTCATTTGCTGCCTTCGGGCAGGATGCGTCCGGATTCGCGAAGCTTTTTGAAGAGCGCTCGGCGGATCAGGAAATAGGGCTTCGTGACAAACCGGTGAATGCGAATGAACAGGCTGCGCTTTTGCGCGGCTTGCTCTTCTTCCGGGGTCATTTCGTCCGGCCGCATGCGGCGCTTGTGCTTGAGGATGTGGTAGAGATCTTCGTGCTGAAGCCGCCGCAGCCAGAGGCGGTTCAACCACCAGTTGCCCAGCTCGTGCAAATCCCAGCTGATCTGGAAGTCGATAAGGTGCGGCTTGCCGTCGTCGCCGAGCAGAATGTTTTCGGGCTTGTTCGCATCGACGTAGGCGATGTTGCGGCGGTGAATTTCGCGGATGAGGTTTTGCAATTGCGCGAAATAGCCATCGGGAACCGGCTTCCCCTTTTCGAGCGGACGACCCAGAACATAGCGGTGAACGAAACCGGTTTCTTCGAAATATCCGAGAAATTCCGGCACATTCCCGAGGTCCGCCAGCGCCCGATAGAACCGCACTTCCCGGCGGCACAGCCATTTTCCTATCCATTTCAGCGGAAGTCCCGCGAAGGGGTCGACGCGGCCCATTTTCAGGACGACGCGCTCGCCGTTTGTATCTTCATAAAACCCGGTGACCGCCCAGAAATCATGCTTGTGCGTCCTAAGGTGATTGTAGCGCTTGCCACCAATTTCGATTGTCGGCGGGAGATCGCGCTTTCCGAGCGCGCGCAAGGAGTAGATTGGACGGGCGACTTCGGACATCGTGCGATCGTCATCCTGAGCGAAGCGAAGGATCTCGATATCGAGCGCGTCGTCTGATCCCGAGATCCTTCGCTGCGCTCAGGATGACATCCCGGCAGCGCATCCGCAACATCACTTCTTACCAAGGGCGCGCTGGGTGCGGAAGAAGTCCTTGAGCAGATTGGAGCATTCTTCGCTCAAGACGCCATGCACGACTTCCACGCGGTGATTCAATCTTGGGTCGGCGCACAGCTGATAAAGCGTTTTCACTGCGCCGGCTTTCGGATCGTCGCAGCCGTAAACAAGGTTCGGAATTCTTGCGTTGACGATCGCGCCGGCGCACATCGGGCACGGCTCGAGCGTGACGACGAGCGTGCAGTCGATCAATCGCCAGTGGCCGAGCGCTTGCCCCGCCTGGCGCATGGCCTGGATTTCGGCATGAGCCGTCGGATCATGCTGCGTTTCACGGCGATTGTGTCCGCGGCCAACGATGCGATCTGTCGGCGCGTGGTAGATCACGCAGCCGATCGGCACTTCTTCAGCGGCGAGCGCGAGCTTCGCCTCCGCGATCGCTTCTTGCATCAGAAATTCGGAATTCGGTGGAACCACAGATGGACACAGATAAACACAGATGCAGAAGACTAACCAGATCTGATCTGTGTTAATCCGTGTTCATCTGTGGTTTCAATTTATTTCACGCGACGGGGACGACCGCGGTGATTTCAGGGATTTTTTCGCGGAGGTTGCGTTCGATGCCGTGCTGCAGCGTCATCGTGCTGCTCGGACAGCCGTGACAGGCGCCGTGGAAGCGGATCTGCACGGTGCCGTCATCGAGCACGTTGACCAGCTCGATGTCGCCGCCGTCCGCCTGCACCGCGGGGCGGATCAGGTTGATCACGCCCTGCACGCGCTCCTTGATGCTTGGGGACTGGCTGTCGGTGGCTGACGGCATGCGGGTACCTCGTTGATCGGTTGCGGGGATTATAGACTCTTCAGCGCGCCGGAACAATTCTTGTAGGGTCCGCTTCAGCGGACCGGTTACGCATTCGACAAGCAAATAACCGGTCCGCTGACGCGGACCCTACAAAACAGAAACCTGTCACGCGTCTTTCTTCGCCCCGCGGAGGAAATGCAGTTTGCCGTCGCCGGTGAGGTAATACATCCCACCATCAACCGCCTGCCACCCTTTGATGCCGTTCGGATCGGTCAGCGGCACGCTGAACTCGTTCAGCCCGCTTTCCCGGCCCTGTTTGGAGAGGGCGCGGCTGTAGAAGTTCATGCGCACCATCGTCGGGGCTTTGCCCTCCTGTGCGCCGACGGTCGGCTCGTCGAGGGCGAGCACGTGATTCTTTCCGATGATCGCGTCGCGGGTCTGCCAGCTGCCGTCGCGCTCGCTGAATCGGTTCCACGTTTCGTCGGGGCGATCCATGTTGTAAGCGACGAGCGTCGCGCGCTGGCCAATTGCGTAGACGTACGGCCCGGCGGTTTGCAGCACGACGCGCCACTCGTGCGCATCGGTGCTCAGCCGCGATTCGAGTTCCTGGCCGTCGGTGTTGGTGTAGCGCAGCAGCTGGCCGGTCTCCAGCGAATCCATGTGGATGTACTCGCCGTTCTCGGCAACGACGAGAATTCGTCCCTGCGCGATGACGAGATGATCCGGCAGCAGCGCCCCTTCATACGCCGGCCGACCGTTGTCGCGACGCGTGCCCGGGACGGCGAAGCTAAGCTTGTCGCCGGGCTCGAAGAGATCTTTTCCGCAGAGCTGTTCCTGCGTGAGGTAAACGACCTTTCCATCGGGCGAGAGATCGACGTTGATCGGCCACTGGCTGTCGCGCGTGAACAGCCGGCGATACAGCGTCTGTCCGCTGCCGATGTCGAGGGCGCACAGCTGCACGCTGACTTCATCGCCGGCGGTGAAGACGACGAAATCGTCCGTCGCGAGCAATCGATCGACGGGTCGCGAATTGGGTCGCGATTGCCACATCACGTTCCCCTTCAAATCGAGCCCGACGACGCGGCCGTTGCTCGTCGAAAACACCACGCGATCGCCTGCGAGGCGCGCCTGGCTGATCTGCTCGGGCTTGTTCTCCGGTTCGGCGACGACCGGTTGCGGGATCGGTCGGCCGTTAAAGAACTGCCGGCGACCGCGGCGCATGAAGCGCTGAATCTCTTCCGGCGCGACCGCGACGGGTGCGGGCAAATCGGTTTCGGCATCGATCTCCGGCAGATTCTGCACGAGGACCTGCCATGCCAAATCGCCATTGGGTTGGAGCAGGATCGCGCGCGTCTGCGTGACGACGAGCAGCGAATCGCCCATCCACGCGACGAATTTTGGAAGCTCCGTGACCGCATGCGCGGTGAAGATCGGGGCGGATTGTCCGACGCCGTACACCGACAACCCGCCGGGCGCGAACGCGATGACGCGGTCGAGCCGCCGATGGTCCGGCAGCGGTTGCACGAGGTCGAGCACGTTCTCGGCGGTGGTCAGTTCGGGCAGGAACGGCTCGGCCGGCTTCACACCCTGCCTGCGCTCTTCGAGGCTGGTGAATGGCGGAAGATGGAAATCCGGAAGGGCGGCGGAGTTTTGCTGCGTTTGATACTTTTGCAATGTTGCCAGGGCGGAGGCAAACGTGATGTCCTGCAGCACCTGGCCATCCGGCAGCTTCATCGGCCGCGAAAGTTTTGCATCCGCGGACGTTTTCGCCGCCTGTGCCAGGCGCGCGACGGCGACATCCACCTTGCCCGGCAGCGCCAGGTAATTCCTCGCCATCGATTCAAGCACGTCAGCCCGATTCGGAAGCTCCGGATACTTCACGTACGCCTGCCGCAACACCTGCGTTGCCTGGCGATGATCGCCGGATGCTTCCAGCGCATTGGCCGCCGAGATCAGGGCGGACGGCGCAACGGACGAATTGGGATAAACCCGCGCCACCTCGAGCATCGCCGCGGCGCCCTGCGATTTGGCCAGGTCGTATTCCTTCACCGCCGATTGCTCGAAGGCGGCGTAGGCGCTCTTGCCCACCCGATCGATCGCGGAGGTGATGGCCGCCTCGGCGATCGCGCCTGCGGGCGATGATCCGCCGCTGTCGGTGTCGGTTACCGAGACCGTTCGCAGTCCCGGCTGCTGCAGAATCTCTTCATATAACCGAACTTCGAGATCGGTCTGATCGATCGAGCCGGCGAATTTCGCGCGGTGAAGGCGATACATTACTTGCTGCATCGGCGTGGCCGCGGCGCCGGCGGCGCGATCGTACAAGCCGCTCACCGCTTCCCGCGATTTTGCATCCTCATCCGATTCGAGCTTCTGCGCAAAAGTCATCGCATTGTTGAACACGCGATCGCGATTTTTGCCGGGCTGCATCGCGCCGATCCCGCCGAGGAGCGAGATCGCTTCGTCGAGCTTCGGCAGCGCCAGATCGAGTCGGCCGGAGACGAACATCATTTCCGCGTAACGCAGTCGCGGTTCCGGATCGCTCGGCGCAGCGGCGACTTCGGCATCGAGTTTCTTCTGCACGACTTGCAGATCGGTGTAAACGTCGACGGACGTCGGCCCCGCGAGGATCACGTGGTCCGGCACGACCAGCACGTTGCCGGGGCCTTCCACATCCGGATCCCACTTCTTCTTGGGATCGACCGGATAAACCGGGTACGACTTGCCGGACTTCATCTCGATCCGCCAGAGTTTTTCGCTCGTGGGGATGTAGACCCAGTTTTGCGTCACGAACCCGCGGCCGCGCACGACTTCGCCGCCGCTCAGCTCGCGCGGCCAGTCGAGCATCGTGTACTTGTCGAACTTGTTCTCGTCGTACTTCGTCCAGTCGAGCGAGTAAACCGCTTTCGAGCCGGCGACGACGAGATGATCGCCGCGCACGGCGAGCAGCTGATCGGCGTTGCCGAGATCACTCAGGCGGATGCGCTTCACTTCCACGCCCGTGCCGGCGTCGTAGATCAGGATGTATTTCGAATCGCTCGGAAGGACGAACACTTTGCCGTCGGAAACGATCGCGGGATTGATCTGCCACGGGCGATCTCCGCCGGCGTCTGTCGAGCGAATGCGCGCCCAGCCGATCTGGCCCGGGAAGCGCACGTTCGACACCGCCCGCGGATAGATGTTCAGCCACGCGATCGTGCCGTCGTACGCATCGATGGCCGCGAGCGCGCCGAGGTTCGAGAGCGCGTAGATTCGTCCGCTGGCGTAGGCGAGATGGGCGCTGGCGTCGGTGCCGCTGCCGTCGCCTTCCATCTGCTGCTGGCCGCTGGCGCTGCAGACGTACGTGGCCCATTTGAACTTTCCGCTCGCGAGGTCGAAGCACAGCACGTAGCAATCTTCGAACTGCACGGGCTTGCCACTGCGTCCAATGACGAAAACGCTATCGCCGAGCACCAGCGGTGAGCCGGCGAAATCGAGCGAGCGCAGCGCCGCCTGGTCGGCCGGTAGCTTCGTGGGCGTCGCGATCCATTTCTCCGCGCCGGTATGACGATCGAGGCAGACCAGCTTTGTATCGCGCACGGAATACACGCCGTACGCCATGCCGAAATCGGTGTAATCCGGCTGTCCGAGCACGCCGAGCACGCTGTCGTCGGTGAGCGCGAGCGTGTACTGCTGATTGTGCGGGGTGGGAATGCTGTTGGTGGTGTAGCGGCCGTTGCGCTCGCCGTCGTAGGTCGACGCCCAGCCCGGCAGCGGCAGACCGCTTTCGAGGCTGACCGCATAAATGCGCGCGTTGTCCTGGAAGAACATCTCGCTGCCGTCGACCACCGGCATGATGCCGGTCATCATGCCCAGGTCGCGATCATTTTTGTTGCGCGCTTCCTGATCGTTTCGCGCCGCAGCGTTGCCGGGGACGACTGGCCGAAGCTTAGGCATCACGACAGGAACGGTGACCATGCGCGCGCCGCCGTAGCCTTCGACATCCGGCACGCGGGCGCGGTCGAGGCTGCCGAACGGCATCGTCCATTCATCCTTCGCGGCGGCGACGGCGAACGGCGGGGCGGTCTGCAAATCCTTCGCGAGCGAATCCGCGAGCGCGACGTCTTCGCCGTGGATCGACGCTTTTGCTTCGGGAAAATCTTTCTTCAGCGTGTCGGCTAGCGGCTTTGCGGGAGCATCGTTGCCGGCGAGGTGATAGGCGAGGGCGGTGAGATACAGCAGCCGCGGTTTTTCTTCGGGCTTGATGGCGGGATGCAATGCCAGCAGCCGATCGCCGATCCACGCCGCGGCCGCGAACTCGCCGGCTTCCAAATGCAATTCGATCAGCCGCATGCCCGCTTGCTTCGCGGGATCGGTGATGAAGTACAGCGCGTAAATCCGATGCAGCTTCGCGACGTCGTCGGGCTTGGTCGCGTCGAGCATCGCCTTCGCTTGTGCATCATAGCGCGTGCGATAAATGTCGATGCCTTCCTTCGGCCATTTCGCGAGCCGCTCTTGCACGGCGCGGTTCACGCTCGTGTATTGGTAGATGTTGTTGGCGGCATCGATCTGCGCCGGCACGACGCGATCGCCGAACTTTTCGAGAATCTCCTGGTACACCTCCGCGGACTTGCCCCACTCCTTGAGGTGCTTCATGTGATCGGCGAGCGCGAGCTTCTCCACCGCGACCGCGGAGTCGCGTACGTACACGCCTTGGGTTGAATCCTTCCCGTACAAGCTCTGCGGGTTCGAGCCGTCGGGCTTCATGCCGTCAACCGCGGCGGGCTGAGTTTGCGCGGACACGATCGAAGGAACCAGAAATGTAATCAAGACAAGCGTGTGCTTCGCTGAACGACTCATACTGCACCCCGCGATGACGATCTCCGTTACGACTGCGAATCGAAGTACTTGCCCCACAGCGGGCGGAGCCGCTCGACTTCCTGCGGATCGATTCGCGATTTGTCGGACCAGATCGCGAGCTTCAGCGCGCTGGTCGCGGGACAATTCGCGAGGCGATCCGGGCTTTGCGCGATCAATTCTAGCCCCCGGCGGATCAGGCGAATCGCATTCTGCGAGGCAATTTCCAGATTTCCAATGATTTCTTTCAGCAACTCCGCGGGATCGGTTGGCTCGGGCGCGGGTTCGCCGGACTTGGGAGCGGCCTTGGATTTCCACGAATCGTAATCCGTCACCAGCGCCACCAGCGCGTATGGAATCTCCGCCTCCTTCGCGAGCTTCGCTTCGGGCATAGCGGTCATGCCGATGAGATCGCCGCCCCAGAGGCGATGCATGAGGCTTTCCGCCCGGCTGGAAAACGCGGGGCCTTCCATGCAGACATACGCGCCGCCGTGATGGATCTGCAGCGAATCATCGCACAGCTCATCACCCGCATCCTTCAGAATCTGACGCAAAACAGGACAGAAGGGTTCGGCGAATTCGACGTGCACGGCGGCCTTCTCATAAAAAGTGCCGGCCCGCTTCGTCGTTTTATCAATGACTTGATCCGGAACGACGAGTTGTTTCGGTTTGAGCTCGTCACGAAGGCTGCCGACGGCGCCGGAGGCGAGGATGTGCGTGCAGCCGAGCTGTTTGAGCGCGAAGATGTTTGCGCGGAAGGGGACCTGCGATGGATTCAGCATGTGCCCCGGCCCGTGGCGTGACAGGAATAGCACGGGGAGGCCCGATAGGTTTGTTTCCACGATCGCATCGCTCGGCCGACCGAACGGCGTATCCAATTCGTGCCGCTGACCTTCGGCTTGCGCCGAAAACGCCGCGGCCAATCCTGAGCCACCAATTAAACCGATTTTCATCATGGGAAAGTTTACTCTCCCGCCTCTCGATGAAACAGAACGGAAATTCATTGCCGATTTGTAGGGTGCGCTTCAGCGCACCGGTTATTTCTATTTGTGCGCACGACGAATAACCGGTGCGCT
>JAICIO010000189.1 GCA_025924315.1 Phycisphaerae bacterium | reverse complement strand
GATTGCGGATCGAGCAGAGCCAGCTGAGCGATTACCGGCGTCTCTCGGCCTTGGCGGGGATCGTGTCGGTGGTGGCGGTGTTCCTGCTGCAGACCCGACACGCCCCGCGCGCACGTGCGGCGAGCAGGAACTCGACGAATCGCAGATCCAGCCGGCCATGCTCAAGGTGCTGAAAAAACTTCATCCCCCCAAAGGCAAAGCGACGCAGCGTTGGTTCTGGCTCAGCATCGCCCGCCTCGGCGGATTCATGAATCGAAAAAGCGACGGCGACCCCGGCTGGCAAACGCTGTGGCGAGGCTGGCAAACCCTCAACCACCTCGTGCGTGGCTACGAGTTGAACACCGCGTAGATGTGGGGAAAGATCAGCGCTTCAGCGGACCGGTTATTCGCTTTTCGAACGGACGAAGTAACCGGTCCGCTGAAGCGGACCCTACAAGAAAAAAGCAGTCTACAGGTCAGATAGCCGGCGCCGCAGCGGTCACTTCGCGTTCGTAGAGAATCGGAATGTTGTGCCGCCCGGTGTGAGAGACTCGATTGAGCTTCGGGTCCGCTTCGCTCGGCGAAACGCATCCGCCGTCGTAGTTGCGCCAGCTCAGGCCTAAGTCGCGGACCATTTGATGGTCCATTTCGGGCGACCGGCCGTAGGTGGTGAGATAGTTGCCGATCATCGTGCTGTCGGCACCGGCGAAGAAGATCCAGCTTTGCACGTCGCGCAGCACCTTTTCGCGGCCTCCTGCCACTTTCAATTCGGCCGTTGGGAGAACGAATCGGCAGAGACTGATGATCTTCAGGCATTCCATCGGATGCAGCTGCGGCTGGTTTTCCAGCGGCGTACCGTGGATCGCGTTGAGGAAGTTTATCGGGAACACGTCCACGCCGATGTCGCGGAGGGTGAACATCATGTCGAGGCGATCTTCCCACACTTCGCCCATGCCGAAGATTCCGCCGCTGCAGAGCGACAGGCCGGCCTCTTTCGCGATCTTCAGCGTGTTGATGCGCTCGCTGAAGGGATGGGTGGAAACGATGTTCGGATAATGCCGCTCGGATGTTTCAATGTTGTGATTGATGCGACGAATTCCGCAGTCGTAGAGGAACTTCGCGGTTTCGGGGGTGAGCGCGCCGAGGGTCGCGCAGGCGCGCGTTTTTCCTTCGGTCGCGATCTTCATCATGATCGGCTTGAGCCACTCTTCGAGCTCGCGGCGCGTCGGGCCACGACCGCTGTTCACGATGCCGAAGCTGTCGGCCCCGACTTCGGCCGCGTGCCAGGCGCTTTGCAGGACCTGATCGTCGGTCAGCTTGCTTTGATCTTTCGCGGGGCCGTCGTGATGCTCGGATTGCGCGCAGAACTTGCAGTCTTCGCTGCAGCCACCGACCTTGGCGGCGACGATCGCGCAGAATTTCACGTCGCGGCCCATGAAGCGGATACGGATCTTGTTCGCCCAGTAGAAGAGATCATAAACGTCGTCGCCTTCGACGCGCACGAGCGAGCGGGCATCGTCGCGGGAAAGCAATTCACCATTGAGAACGCGCTGGGCGAGGGCGGCAATATGCGGCTGCAAAGAACCTCCAGGATTACGACTTAGACAACGTCGTAGGGTGCGCTTCAGCGCACCCGTTATTCAATCCGCACGGAAAAACAACAAACCGTGCGCTGAAGCGCACCCAACGAAGGCGCGATACAATTTAAACGACGCGTTACCGCTCGGCAAATGCGTCGTTGACGTTGCGGACGTCTCGCAGCTGCACGCGGCGGGAGGAGCTGTCCCACGTGAATACGCCCATCAGCTGCGTGCGGTTGTCAACGATGTACAACCCTTCGCCGCCCTGCTGCACGCGGGCGGTGACGAGCTGATATGAATTACCCGACGACGAGGTGGCCGCCTCGGCGGTTCGCGTCGGAAGAAACTGCGCGACGAACAAGATCGTCGCGGTGATCGACAGGACGCCGATGCTGAATGTTTTCTTATCCATGATGATTCTCGCGCGTAAAAAATGACTTATCGGTTGTAACCGCCGGTGGCGCCGCCCGCCTTGGGATGCGCGGCTCCGGCCGCCGGCAGGTTTCCCATGACCTTGGTCAGGTCAATGCGCGGCATCACGCCGAGCTTGTGCGAGGAATCATCGTAGCTCATCGCGCCGAGCCAACCGTTGTTGGTGTCCACGATATAGACGAGTCCGCTGCTGACGCCGGTCACGTCACCGGGGATCAGCAGGAAATCGCCTGGCCGTCGCGGTGCGACCGCGGGTGCCTGTCCGAACGCGGCGTTGCCCTGCGTGTGCTTTTCGATCAGCATCAGCGCAAGGGCCGCATTCAGCACGACCAACGTCCACAAAATGGTCGACTTCATGAGGTGCCTCCAGGGAAGAGGATCAGAGACTCAAATCGAAAACCGCCACCCACGGCGGCGGCTGTTTCATCAATCCAGGTGAGTTCGTTTGGAAGTCATGAACATAAATCCGACCGCGATCACCCCGAGCAATCCGGTCGTGAGCCAGATCAGCGCGGTGCCGGACGGATCGAGCTGCACGGCGACAGGCTGACCCTTGGCATCGGTATAACCTTGCAACCGCCCGTCTACGATCACCGGCTCATTGTCGTCAGCACGAGCCATCGAGAGCGGCGTCACAGGCGCCACGAAAGCGATCACAGCAAACATCAAAATGAACAGCCGCTTGGTCATGGTAATGATCATAACAGGCTATCGATTAGACGGGCAAGCTGAGGAAAAGTTAATGAAAGTTAACGATGTTATTCGAATACGAATGACTTTCCCGTGACACGTCCTTTCAGGCCGTGCCCATGGCCAAAAGGCCATGTCACGCGAACGCAGTTCAGCCCAGCCACGCATCGACCGGTTTCGCAATCGCACGGAAACTCTCAGCGGGTAAACAAACCGTTTCCCACTTCGGGCTGCGTTGCCGCATGTGATCGCGGTATTCGTGCAGGTCGATGCCCATTAGTAAATACCACTTGTCCTTGAACTGGAACATCGCCGGCTCGGGCGTGAGCGGCGGTTCGATCCAGTACATGAACATGAACATCGCGGTAAAGCCTTCGCCGAAGACCTGCTGCCATTGAAGCAGATCATCGACGTCGCGCTGCTCGGTCCAGCTTTCGAAGCTGCGCGAGGCTTTGCCGTTTCGCATCTGCCGGCCTTTCACATCGACGAGCAGATTCGGGCCGGTCTTGCTGTAGACGACGAAGTCGAAGGATTTGAGCTTGGCGTTGGAGAAGAGCGCCTTTTTTGCTTCATCGACGGCGACATACGGTATCCCCTTTTCGCGAAGATACGCTTCGAACGCGGCTTCGTAATGGACAGTTCGGTCGGCCATGACGTTCCCCAAACGTCGGAGTTTCGAACATCTGCTTTAGAACGCACGTTTTGAAGTCGCTTGCCGGTTTCGCAGATCGACAGCGTATTGATCTGCGAAACCGCCAAGCGACCACTACGGTGCCTGCGCGAGAAAAGTCTTTCGATTTACCCCGCCAATACCGGCAGTGAGACCCCCACTGCTTTGCCGTTGATCTTCAGCGCCCTCATCCGCGGCGGCTTGGGCTGCGGGACGAGGCGGATCGGCTTCTTCCACTTTGGCCGGCGCCGATTCAGCTTCTCTTCCGCGTAGTCGCGCAGCTGCTGAGCGCTGGTAAAAAGTTTTTCGAAGTTGTAATCCCCGCCGTGATAATCGCAGTTCTCGGTCGAATACTCCCGACAGATCCGCGGACGCTCTTCGTATATTCCGCAGCGGTTGTCTTCGAGCAAATGCTTGCACCGGCTCATGAAGCCGACGTACCACTGCTTCTTCTCGATGAACGCCACGACATTCTCGTGCACCAGATACCACCGGATATTGTCGTAATCCTTCGCGGTGGTTGGATTGTCGATCGGCAACGCAAAATACCGGCAACACAGCGCCGAACACTTATCACAGAGTGAAGACATACGGCCTCGGGCGTAAGGATGAATTATGAAGGATGAAGGATGAAGTCAGAAACGTGCAACCCCCGTTTCATCCTTCAGCCTTCCTCCTTCATCCTTATTGGCAAGCGGGGATTGTAGCCAGCGGCGTTTCTTCCGCTACATTTAGGGTGATGCGCATCATTGCCGGTGAGTTTCGAGGAAGACAAATCATGCCGCCGCAGGGCGCGGTGACTCGGCCGATTACCGATCGGGCGAAGCAATCTTTGTTTGATGTTCTCGCACCCAACATCGAAGGCAAGCGCGTCTACGACTGCTTCGCGGGGACCGGCAGCATGGGACTCGAATGCCTGAGCCGAGGCGCCGCCCATGTCACATTCTTCGAAGCCGATCGATCGGCTTTGGCTCGCCTCGCGCAGAACATCGCCGCCCTTCGCGTCGCGGAGCGAACCCGAACGATTCCGGGCGATCTGTTCAAATGGTTCGAGCGCGCCACGACCCGCCCCGCCGACTCGCAGATCACACCGGTCGATCTCGTCTTTCTCGATCCGCCGTACCGGTTTCTCGTCGATCGATCGGACGAGGTGATTCAGTTCGCGTTTCACCTGTCGCACGGCCATATGAAGAAAGACGCGATCGTGATCTTTCGACATGACACGAAGGATTCGCTGGATCTGCCGAACCTCGAGCGCTTCGACCAGCGTGATTACGGCGACATGGCGATCGAGCTGCTTCGCCCCACTTCCAGCGCCAACGATACCCCATGAGTGACGACGCCATTTCACCCTCCGCCAAACCCAAGGGCACCCGCGACGATGCGCTAACGGTGCTCAAGCGCCTGCGCGACAACCGCCACGTCGCCTATTTCGCCGGCGGATGCGTGCGCGACATGCTGCTCGGGATCGAGCCGAAGGACTACGATGTCGCCACAGATGCCCCACCGGAAAAAGTGCGGCGATTGTTCTCGAATACCCAGGCGGTCGGCGCCGCCTTCGGCGTAATTCTCGTTCGATTGGGTGGGAGCCAGATCGAAGTCGCGACGTTTCGGAAAGAAGGCGCCTATCTCGATGGCCGGCATCCGTCGGAGGTCCGTTTCACAACCGCGGAGGAAGACGCAAAGCGCCGCGATTTTACGATCAACGGGCTTTTCTTCGACCCGCTAGAGAACAAGGTGATCGATTACGTCGGCGGAGAGCGCGACTTGAAATACAAATGGCTCCGCGCGATCGGCGACGCAAATAAGCGATTCGAAGAAGATCATCTGCGAATGCTGCGCGCGGTGCGATTTGCGGCGCGTTTTGGATTGGAGATAAAAGGCGAGACGGCAACGGCGATCGCGTCGCATCGTGAGCAGTTGAAGCGGATCAGCCCAGAGCGGATTGCAGGGGAGTTGCGGTTGATGCTCCCGCCGCCCACCCGACCTGTTGCATGCCGCGAGCTTGGGCGATTCGGTCTCCTCCCGGTGATTTTCCGGCACCTTCCCGAGGACAGCACAAAACCCACGAACCCGCGCGCATTCATTGTGGAGTTACTCGCGGCGGGCGAGACGATCTCGTTCGGACTCGCGCTTGCGGCGCTCGCATTCAGCTATCGGGCGGGGCGTCGAGAAGATGTCGCTCCGCTCTTCGCTCGTGAAGAGGTTCAAACGACGGTAAAGGCATGTCGAACCGCACTGAAGATCAGCAACGAAGAGGCTGAATGGGTCGCGGGTTGTACCGAACTCGATAAACTTCTTGGCAACGAGAAACCTACTGTCGCGATCATGAAGCGGTTCCTCGCTCAGCCATTTTCCTCGGATGCCCGAAAGTTTTTGCGCGTGATCGGCGAGCGCGGCGAAACCGCCGCGGATCGCGTAAACTGGTTAGAGCAACAGTTCGCGGACTTTTGCAAAGATAACGTCGCGCCCGAACCGCTGGTGACGGGGGATGACCTCGTTGCGCAGGGCCTAAAGCCTGGGCGGCTGTTCAAGCGTGTGCTCGACGCGGTTTACGATGCTCAGCTCGAAGATCGGGTGAAGACGAAGGATGAGGCGCTGCGGTTTGCCCTTGAGGTTGCGAAGGGGTAATTACGGCGAGCAAGCTCGCCGGCTACACGCGTCGACGTACGCGTCACTGCTTCTGGCTGCTGTTCATCGCTTCGATGATCTGCTTGATGTCGCCGATCTGGGTGATTCTTAGGCCAAAGTTTTCCCCTACCTTGACCGTCTCACCGACGGCGATCGTTTTGTTGTTGATCAGCAATTCCAGGGGTTGATCGCTGCTTTTGAAAAACTCGATGATCGAGCCGTTGCCGAGCCGGAGGACCTCAACCATGGTCAGCTTTCGCTCCGCGAGCTTCACGATCACCGGGACCTGCAGGCGCAGGATGCGCTTCAGCTCCATCTGAGCCTTGGCGCCGGATTCGGGTCGTGTCGCTTGAAGAACGGGCAACGGTCAGTCCTTTGACGAAGCCTATCCTGTCGGGAACCTCTTCTTGTAGGGTGCGCTTCAGCGCACCGGTTATTTCCTTGAGGGCCGAATAACCGGTCCGCTGAAGCGGACCCTACAAGATTATCGGCATATCCACGCGGTTCAGTGCACCGTGGGCGCCTGCGGGAGCTTCAGCACGGTGTTGAGCTTGAGCTTCGCGGGGTCGTTGCCGATTTTGTCCTTATTCGTGTCGTAGATCTTTTCCCACAGGTCGCTCTTGCCGTAGAGCTTGGTGGAGATCTTCTGCAGGCTGTCGCCGGTGACGACCTTGTATTCCGTCTTCGGATCGACCGACGGCTGGGTCGACGGCGAGAGGCTCGAAACGGCGGAGTTGCCGGTTGGCGTGCCTTCGGCCTTCACATCCGACGCAACGGGCAGGTTGATCGTCATGCCCGGGCGAAGCTTCTTGTCGATCAGACCCGGGTTGGCGCGAAGGATATGCGGCCAATACGCGCTGCTGCCGTAAGCGGCTTCGGAGATCTTCGAAAGCGTTTCACCGCGCTGAACGACGTGCGTGTTCATCTTGCCCGACGGCTGGGTCGTGCTGCTGGCGAGGCGCGCTTCGGGTTGTTTCGGTTGGGCTTCAGCGGGTGGATCAACGTTGACCAGCGAACTGGCCGAAACTTCGTTCGTCGGCTTCGTCGTCGGCGTGATCTGCACCGAATCCTGCTTGGGAGCAGTGCCAGCGGTGTCGGCGTTCTGCGACGGCGCCGGCGTCGTGCTCATCAGCGTCGGCATCTGCCCATGATTGAGCGCCATCAGCCAGCGATCGTCTTCCTTCGGCCCAGCGGCGAAGGGATCGTTCGCCTTCGCAGCGGCGGGCTGCGTGGCGGAAGCGTTATCAGTCTCTGTCTTCTCCGCCGTCGCCTTCTCGGGCGCAGGCGGAGGTGTATCAATCTGCGTATCGGTCTTGGTTTCGTTCCTGGAGTCGGCAGAGGTATCGGCCGCCGTGGCCTGGTTCGGATCGACCTTGGTGAGCTGCGCCCCCTTCTTCTTGTCGCCCGTCGCTACGAGAGCGTAGACGACGACGACGAGTAGCAACACGCCACCGATGATGAAGCCGAGCTTCACGTCCTTGCGAACCATTGGGATTCCTTTCCCCGACTCGGAGCCCGCTCAGATAAAACGGGCCCTTCGGATTTGTCTGATCAACCCTTTATCCAACCCGCTGCAGCCGTCCGACCGGTGTCGGCTTGCCCTGAACTTTCGGCTGTCGCGACAGCAACAAAAACGGTGATGCGATCGCGATGGATGAATATGTACCAACCAATATGCCAAACAACAATACGAAAGTAAAGCCGTGAATTCCCGCTCCGCCGGAAACATACATCACAAACACCGTGATGCAGGTCGTGCCCGCGGTCAGCAACGTTCGTGAGAGCGTCTGGTTGATCGAGTCGTTCACCACCTTGCGATCGAGGTGCCCGTACTTCCCGCGGTTCTCACGCACGCGGTCGAACACGACGATCGTATCGATCATCGAGTAGCTCATGATCGTCAAGATCGACGCCACCAGCGTAAGGTTCAAGCGGAACGGCTCGATGAGCAAAATCTGCGCGAGCGGATGCACGTTGTGATACAGGAAGTGCGCCAGTCCAATCGCGCCAACGACCAGCAGCGTGTCGTGCACCATCGCCAGCACGGTCGCGGTGCCGTACTTGAGGTTGCCGAACCGCAGCCAGATGTAGGCCATGATCACGATGAGCGACAGCACCAGCGCCACGATCGCATCGCGCTGCGTATCGCCCGCGACCTGCGGATTAAAGCTCGTGACCTTTTGGAGACGGGCCGGCGTCGTAAGAGCATCGTTCACGACCTTCCACGCGACCGACGCAACATTGTCGCGCCAGCGCGCTTCATCCTGCTGGAAGGAAATGTGCGGATCGTTCTCCAGCACGATCGCCTTGTTCGTCGGCTGATCCGGCCCACCATCTGAAACCACCGCGAGATCGCGATACGACGTGGGGTTTGCGCCTTCGGATTGCAGTCGCTGGCGCTCGATGCGTCCGCGGATCTGTTCCGGCGTCAGCTTCGGGTCGAGATTGTTCAGCACAATCGCGACGCCCCCGCGGAAGGCGGAGAGGTTGCTCGGCTTGAGCCCGGCGATCTGCTCCGTGTCGAGCTTGATCGGGATGACCACATCGTTGAGCGCTTCTTCAAACGGCGCATTCGCTTTCGCGAAGCTCACCTTCGGATCGACGTCCAG
>JAICIO010000188.1 GCA_025924315.1 Phycisphaerae bacterium | reverse complement strand
CCAAATGAGCCTGTGCCCAGAGCAATGAATCGCCAGCCTCCATGCCGGCCTCCCAACTCAATCGAAAAAACCCCACAGTATCGCCACAGCTTGCGAACTGGAAAGATGTGGGGAAAGATCAGCGCTTCAGCGGACCGGTTACTCCGTCCATTCGAAAAGGCGAATAACCGGTCCGCTGAAGCGGACCCTACGAGGTCGTCACGAATCGTTTGCGCAATATGCCGCATACAGCCCGTCGTGGGCGGGAAGGGAAAACGCCCACGGCCACGACCTTTCTATCATTTCGCCCCGTATTTGTCGGCGGAAATCTTAATTCTGGCGGGTGGCTTTTTTCGAGAAGCGAATTGCGAGACCGACAAGTGCAAGGCCGATCACTCCTGCGTAGGCAGGATTCGGAAGTGGGACGATCGCGTTGGTTCCTTCGGCGCGAATGAACAATGCGGCCGGTGGTTGCGTGCTGGGAACGCTCTGGCCGAAGCTGGACGCGAGGAGATTAAAGTCGGTGATGTTGACCGTGCCGTCGTAGTCGAAGTCGCCCTTTTGCCAGGTCATGCCGGTCTTGCCGAAGTTGGCCGCCAAGACATTGAAGTCGAGGATGTCGGTGTTGCCACTGAGATTCGCATCGCCGGCGGTGGTGTAGCGCATCACGATCGTGGTGCTGTCGATGTTCTGGCCGGCGTACATCGCGGGGAAGGTGCTGAAGAGGCTGCTGGCTTCGGCGAAGCCGATGGCGCCTTTCGTCGTGCTTTGGCCGGGCTGGGCGAGCGTGCTCATGATGTCGTTGCCATTCCAGCTGCCGTTGTTGTAGCCGCTCAGAACAAGCTGCCGGATCGAATCGAGTGGGCTTGTGCTGGTGTAGTCGAAGATGGCGGAGTTGTCGTTCAGGTCGAGCTTGCCGTTGATCGTCCACGAGGTGCTGATGCGAACGGTGTTCGCGCCGCCCTTCTGCGCGGTCACGACTTTGCCGGATGCGATCGTGAGCGCGCGGAGATTTTGCGCCGAGCCGAAGTTTACCGTGCTGTTGGCGTTGAGGTTGAGATTTCCGCCGACGTTGCTGTTGAAATTGGTTACGCCGTCGTTGGCGTTAAAGATTGAATTGGCGGTGTTCGTTTGCGTTCCGCTGATGTTCATCGAGCCGGCGCCGGTTTTGGTGAAGGTCACGCCGGCGTTGCTGAATCCGCCGGAGACAGTCAGGCTGCCGGCGATGTTCGCGATGGTGGCGGAAGCGATCATGAGCGGCGCGGTGATGAAGTGCGATCCGGAAAGCACGTTGAGCGTCGCTGCGGTGCCGGTGATCGTGAGTGATCCGCCGCTGCCGGGAGCGATCGTGTAGCTGTTTGGGCTGTCGAAGCCCAGATGCGTGACCGATTGGTTGCCGTCGAGCGTGACGGTCGTATTTGCTGCAATCGTGTTGTAGAGATTCGCGGTCGTTTGTTTCGGAAGCGTCGGATTGCTCAGCGCCAGAAGCGGATATGGGTTCTGCGTCGTCGAAGGCAGTCCGCCGGTCCAGTTGAGATAGTTCGACCAGCTGTTGTCCGTTCCACTGTTACCGATCCATGTGGGCACTTCGCTTTGCACGACCATCGTCGACGCGTACGCGCGCTCGTAACTGAGCTGGGCAGCGAGATCGGTTGCGTCGTCGCCGGTGGCCTGCGCGTCTTTTCCCCACGCATAGCCGATGAATCCGCCGAACGGGATGTTGTGGATGGCGATGTCGCGGATCTCGATCGCCGCCTGCCAGTCCGTTCCGCTTGTGCCGTTTGCGCCCCAGTAAAAGGTCGGGTCGTATTTGTTGATGCTGAAGTGCTCGCCGGCGAAGAGCCGCGAGGGATCGAGGCCGGGCCCACTCGTCGTGCTCGTCCAGCTGTTGTAATAGCCTTGGTAATACGCCTGAACTTTGCTGAGCGAAAAGTTCTCGTCCTTCACCGTCTTGCCGTCGAGATACGTTTCGAGCCCGATGTAGGCGTACTGCGCGATGGACTTCCACGTCGCCGCGTAGGTCTTGCTCGCCAGATATCGGGGGGAATAAAGAACGATGTTGTTGTAACCGTCGGTGTGCAGCTTCGTGATTGTGTCGACGAGCCAGGTGCGATAGCTGTCTCCGCTGGTGGTGTCGTTCCAGGTGGAGGCGGCGACTTCGTTCAGCACCAGCCAGCGCGTGTTCGCGTTCGCACCGAAGTGCGAGGTCGCGTAGTTTTCGGTGGTCGTCACCGCCGCGGACGCCGTGCTGTTCGGGAAGAGCGTGTAGTAATTGTTGTAGTAGACACTGAGCGTATTGCCGGCAGCGGTGATCGCGGATTGATGCGTTGTGTTCCCCTGCTCGATGTCATGCCCGTCGACGGAATGGAAGTTCAAGGCCGGGAGCTGTTGCGACCCGAACCAGGAAGTGTTGTCGGCGCTGGAGGCATCGGTCGCGACGTCGAGGCGGTAATCAGTTGCGCGCACAAAAGGCGTGAGAAGGACACACGCGAGGGTGCAGATCAGTGGTGCGAAACGACGAATGAACAGCCTCCGACGCTCGCGAATGTATAGGCGTAACGGGGCAAAGGCAAAGCATATTTGGGACAGGATGTTGTGGCACCGCAGCCCCGGCCGTTTATGCGTTAAGGGTGCCGAAGCACAGCCGAGGGCGGCTGTGCCACACGTTATTGCGCATCCGTCGCGGGTTGTTCCGTTTCCGCAGACTCGGGCGAGGTCGACGCTTCAGAGGTCTGTTCCTGCGGAGGCGCCGCTTCCGGCGAGGTGTCCTTCGGCTCGGGTTTGGGCTCTTTCTTCTTGGGCCTGGCCTTCACCGCGACTTCGGGGGGAAGATCATCGGGGATGTAGAGAATGCGCCGGCAGCTGGGGCAATAGACGAGATCGTCGCGGACGTGCAGCTTGTTGTAGACGTCGGTGACCAAGTCCATGTTGCAGGCGGTGCAGACGTATTCTTCGGCGCGTCGGTTCGGTTTAGCGATCGCGGCCATCGCTTCGCCATCGAGTCGATCGGCGAGTTTTTGATACGCGTCGCGCGCTTTCGGAGGGACCGCTGCGGCGGCTGCGTCGACGCTCGGTTTCAGCGCGTCGATCTCCGCCTGCAGCTGCTTGATGCGGTCGTTGATCTCCGTGCGCATCGTCTGGAGCTTGGCGGATTCGGATTCGTGCAGAGCGGTCAGATCCTTCTGCTCGCCCTGCCCTTTCTCGACCGCCTCCATCTGCTTGATCAGTTCTTCCTCGACCTTGCCCTTGTCCACCTTCTCGGTGTTGATCTCGACAAGGAAAGCCTGGTACTCCTTGTTGTTCTTGGCGTTCTGTTGCTGAGTGCGCAGCTTTTCGATGTGGGCGTCGCGGGTTTTGAGGTCGAGCTCGAGCTGGCCGGACTTGGACTGGGATTCGCGCAAGGTGGTTTGCGCGAGCTTCAGCTTCTCGGCGAGATCGTTGACCTTGCGCTCCTGGACGCGCACGTTTTTCGTGGCCGCGTCGAGGCGTTCCTGCGCGGCGCGGAGTTTCTGATCGGCCTGAAACAATTTGACCAAAGCAAGATTGGTCGGCCCCATACTCAAATCCTTCTATTTTAAAGAGCCCCCGCCCCGACACGTCGGGACGGGCCAAAGTGAACCGAACATTATTGCGAATCCGACGGCAGATGAAAAGGGCGCGGGGAAAAGAGTTTGGTGCGGACGGGATTTTTGGGGCGTGAAGCGCGAATTGAAAGAAAAATGCCGCCGGGCGCTTCGCCCAGGGACGGCTGTGAAGGCTAATGGGTGATTCCTTGATCGAGGAGCGCCTGGATGACCGGGTCGTTGTTCACAGCGCGGGCGCGCTGCAGCGGCGTGTGACCGCGGTGGACAGATGTGGCATTGGTGCCAGCTTTGATAAGCGGAGCGACGGATTTTGCGCATGCTGGTCTGACCATCGACATCGCGACGTTGTGAAGCGGTTGGGCGCGGTCGTGGTCGAACTCGTTCGGATCGGCGCCGCGCGAGAGCAAGAGATCGATGGATGCGACGGCTCCGTTGATCGCTGCGATGGTCAGCAGGTTTGCGTTGCTAATGAGGTGTGGGTTGTCGTCGAGAAAGGCGCGAAGTTCGTCGAGCATCCCAAAGCCTGCGGCGGCTTTCGGGGTGAGCTTTACTCCATTTGCCAAGAGCGATTCTGTAACGTCACGACGACCCCACTCCACCGCGACGTCGAGCGGCGTTTCGCCCTTCCGATTCGGTTGACGGGCGATCGCAGCATCGAGCCGGAGTAGCTCGCGAACTCGATCCGTCTGCCCGAGCTTGATCGCATCAAAGATGTCGGGAATCGCCCCGCAGGCGATGAGCAGTTGCGCTTTGTCGAGCGACTTCTCGTCGAGCGCGGTCGAGAGTGCGGTGATGCCAGCGTTGGTTTTGAAATTCGGATCGGCACGGTGGTCGAGCAGATGCGAAATCGTTTCGAGATCCCCTTCCGCCGCGGCGAGGATCAGCGGGGTGACGTTGTTGCGATTGTTGTCGTAGCCGATCGAGTTGGGATCGGCGCCGTGAGTCAAAAGTAGCTTGACAAGCGCTGCATATCCGTTGTGCGCCGCGTAGTGAAGTGCGGTGCTCGATCGCGGATCGTCCGGAGAAACGGGATCGTGGCTGCTGTTGCGATTCCACACGACGCCAAGCAAACGCGCATCGCCGGCACATCGCGCACGCGCGAGGTCCGGATGCTGCCGAAGCATCTGCGACACCTTCGCAAGATCATTCGCGCGAACGGCGGCGAAGAAATCGGCTTGAGAATCCGCGTTTTGCACAACGCGTCCGCCTCATTTGATCTGCCAGCTGCACAAGTGCGATCCGCTGATGAAATAGATTCGGCCGTCGAGGTAGTCGCCGCCGGATTCGACTTTGATTGGGGACTTGGCAACGAGCGTCAGCTCATGCGTCTTCGAATCGAGCCTGGCGATGCCTGCGTGGAATAAGAGATACGTGGTCTCGTTCGGTCCGTCGACGAAGACGCGCGGGCCTTGCTGGTATGCGGTCGCGCCGAGGTCGTTTTCGCAATTGTGTTGGTACGTGATCTCGCGCTTTTGCGGATCGAAGACGAAGAGGATTTTCTGCTGGGCGATGCCGTAGACCGTTTTGTCCGGCGTGATGTGCAGCTCGGTGTACTCCTGCACGCCGGGGATCAGCGGCGAATGCCACTCGATCTTCTTCGTCGCGAAATCCATGATGTACAGCTCGGCTTGTTCGGCTTTCTTTTCCCCGCCGGTGCCGGGCGTCGTTGTCGTTCCGCCGACGAGTTTGCCACCATCGATCGCGACGATGCTTTGCGTCGATTGGTCCTTGATGAGTTGCCCGTCGGTGAGCAGCGTGTGTTCGTCGGTTTCAGTATTCCAGAAGCAAAGCCCCCCGCCGGTGTAACCGTATTGCGGCGTTCCGGCGAGGATCATTGTCTTGTTGTCGGGATGCGCGTAGATGCAGGTCGGGCGATGAATGGCGGGGTCGCAATCGAGAATGTACGCAGGGTTCGTGTCGCGTTTGCCTTTGACGGTATCCACCCACGGCTTGGCGGGGTTCCAATCGAGAATAAATCCATAGGGATATCCGCCGACAAAGAAGTGATCCCCGCGGCGACAGATCGTGTTCCACTGAAGGTAGGCGGGACGATTGATGATCTTGTCCGTCTTTGGATTGTAGGAGAAAAACCGGAACGGGAATGACGAGCCCCCGGAGATCGTGTTATCCGGCGCCGCTGCGAGGCCCATCATCAGCGCGCCTTCGCTGTGATAATCGAAGGATACTTCGGTTTGCTTCTTCGTTTTCGGATCTTCGATTGTGAGCTTCCTCGTAACGAGATCGCAGTCCTTCACGATTTTTCCGTCCGGAAACTTCGTGTGAAAGAACGCCTGCGAGCCGGTGAGGATTTCTTTCGGTTTGACGACATCGTGCTTGCCGATCTTTTTCGCGACGCCTTTGTACAGCTCGTACCAGCCGTCTTTCGCCTTTTCCTCCGCCTCCGATCCTGGACATCCGTAAACCTTACCGTCGATATCCCGGTAAACGTACGCGATGCCTTTCGTGCGTTCGGACTCCGGGAGGATTGGTGTGGCTTTGCCCGTTTCACGATCGAGCGCGACGATCTGGCTGGCGGTGTTGCCGAGGCCGAAGTAGACAGCGCCCGTATCATCGACCGCGATGAAGCGTGGGTATTCGGGCCAATTCTGGTGATACACCTGGCCATAATCGCGGAAGGTTTTGGTGGCGGGATCGTAGGAGACGATTCCGCTCTGCGGATATGTCGTCGACCAGATCACGCCGTTGTCGTCCTCGGTCATGCTCATCGCCATCTGCGGCGTGCTCTCTTTCGAGAAGGTGTACGCGCGCTTGGCGGGGTCGAACTCGAGGAAGTAGTTTCCAAAGTGCGTGTAAAACTTATTTTTGCTCGAGAGGATGCTGGTGTAGGGCGAATCGTTCAGGCCGTTCGTGAACGGAATAGGAAATTCTTCGCTCTTTCCGGTTTCGGCATCGATCAGCAGCAGCTCATACCCGCCGCGATGATCCATGAGCCAGAGAAGAAAGACGTCGCGGCCGTTGCCGTCAACCGTGGCGCAAGCGCCGCGATGGTTGCTGATCGGCACGGCGACGCCGTGATCGATGAAGCCGTTACCAAGATCTTTGGCGAATGCCGAGAGTGTGAGGAAAAGACAAACCAGAAACGCGCAACCGAGAGCTGTCATCAAATTCATGGAGGATACAGGTAATCCGCCGCGCGCAAGACGGCAAGGTCTCGGGGTCAAGGCTTCTGGTTTTTCGTGTACGCCGGCTGATAAAGCTGCACGGTGAAATTTCCCGGCATTTTGAAATGCGTGACCAAGCCCCACCCCTGATCGCGCACGTCGTCGGTGAATTCAACGCCACGGCCCTTGAGCTGCGCGACGGTCTGGTGGATGTCGTCGCAGATGAAGGAAATATCACGCGTACCGCTTGTGGCGCCGTCGCGCGCATCGGCCGGGTGACATCCCATCTCCGTCGGCGGAAGATCAAAGATCAACCAGCCGTCGCCGACGTCGGTGCAGGAAAAGCCCAGCTTGTCTCGAATGAACGCGCGCAGTTCCGAAGCGTTGGAGCTGTAGAACATGGTGTGAACGCCAGTGATCATGACGACCTCGTAGTTGCCTTCATTTCTTGACTGGCTCGATCGACTGCAGCATCTTTTCGCAGGACTTCTCATAGGCGGCGAGCGCCTTTGGGTCGGCATTGGCGTATGAAAAAATGAGGATGACAATCTGATTGTCCGGCGGAAGCAGCCCCAGCGCGATCTGCGTCTTTTGCGATCCTTCCTGATTCTTCGCATCGAAGACAGTGGAAACCGTCAACGGCACTTTGGCGTCGACCTTGTTCCACTTCACCTTCGCTTCGGGATTCATTTTTCCGGGGAACAAGCCTTGCAGCGTCTCCATCGTCGCGCCGTTCGGATTCGAAACGGTTTGGACGTTCATGATGAGATCCGGCTGATGCGCCCGGAAGTTGAACGTGCTGACGCTGATGGTGTCGGGCGGCGGCTCGGGACTCGGACGCATCGAGCTCAGCGGCTCGACCGCGATGCGGTCAAAGAGCGGAAACTTTTCACCGCGCATCGTGAGATTGGCTGACGGGTCGGCGAGTGGAACGAATCTCAGAGATCGCGCGGCTTCGATCAGCACGTCATGAGGAATCTGGTCGGGCGTGTCGGCGAAACAGGAGGCAACATAGATGTAGGCGTTGTTCGCCGCGACGATCGTTTCGACGGGGGCCTTTGGCTGGCGTTCACCGGTGACATGAATCGCGGACTTGCCGCCCATCGTCACCTTGTCGTTCGACGTATGGCCATTGAGCTCCTTCGCGAGATTGGCGGCATACGCCGCGGCGGTGCGGTTCTTCGCCGGCTCCATCTCGAGGACGAGGATCGCACTGGGCTTTCCATCGTCGCCGATATGCGCCCAGCGGGCGATCTGGCCGGGCCCGCCTTCGGGGATCCGCTTCCATCCCGCTGTTGCAGGCGGTGGAGTCACGACGACACCGAAGGATGCAAACTCGTTGTCGGCGGGATGCGTGGCCGGCGAATTGCTCGGCGCCGCCGCCACAAGAAGCGCGAGAGGCATCAGTGCACAGAAATCTTGAATGCGCATGCAAACTCCTCCGTCAGACAACCGGATCAGTCTACAAAAAAAGCTCGGACCCAAGTCGAGTCCGAGCGGCAGCGTTAAAAAAAGAAGCGGACTGACCAAATGATGTCGGCGCTCCGGAGAACCGGATTAAAGTTCTGACGCCCCGGCTACCGCAGTACATCACGCCGGTATTTGAACCCGATCTAGTCCGCTTCGAGAACCATTTTAA
Organism: Phycisphaerae bacterium; assembly: GCA_025924315.1. Lineage (GTDB taxonomy): Bacteria > Planctomycetota > Phycisphaerae > Tepidisphaerales > Tepidisphaeraceae > JAICIO01. The sequence goes on along the minus strand of JAICIO010000188.1, from coordinate 309 downwards.
CAAACTGCGCGACGGATACTCAAATCGATCTTGTCGGCGCAACAAAAAAAGCTCGGCGTCTTTCGACGCCGAGCTTTTGTTTTTGCTCTTTGCAAATGAATAGTCGGAAACCATCTGGCGATGTTGCCATCGCCATCTCAGTCTCTTTACGAGACAAACGAGGCTGTGCTGACTTTTCACCACAGATTGCTCTGCGGATGATTCTAAGTAATCCCTTAGAAAGGAGGTGATCCAGCCGCAGGTTCCCCTACGGCTACCTTGTTACGACTTAGTCCCAGTCACCGAACCTAGCGTAGACATCACAGTAGT
>JAICIO010000187.1 GCA_025924315.1 Phycisphaerae bacterium | reverse complement strand
GGACCTGGCGGTGTGCGCCGAGCTCGCGATGGCGACGGCGCGCTGCGCCGTTTACAACGTGCGCGTGACTCTGAGCGACGTGAAGGATCCGCACGAGCGCGATCACTTTGAGCAGTGGTGCGGAAAACTGCTCACCCACGGCCGCGAAGGAATTCAGCGGGTGATGCCGAAGATCTGGTCGCAACCTACCAACGCATCATGAGCGATCCGCGGGATTACAAGCTCGATCTTTCGAGTGCGAAATCGCCTGAGGCGAGTGAGTCGCAATCGAGCGAGGGCAAGCGGCCGTACATCAGCGTTCGCTTCGCCTGCTGCGGGGTATATCAACGGATCTATCGCAGCGCCGATGGGATGCGATACGAGGGGCATTGTCCAAAGTGCGCCAAGCCGGTGCGATTCAAAGTGGGCCCCGGCGGTACAGACGCGCGCTTCTTTGTGGTAGAGTGAAGGCGTAAGGATGAATCATGAAGCATGAAGGATGAAGTAAGTCCTTTTCATCCTTCATGATTCATCCTTCATCCTTACGGAGGCAAGATGAGCACGGCGGCTCAACAAACGAAACCGAGCAGCGGGGGATACGACGTTGCTCGACCGCTGGGGAAATGCGCGGTATCGGGCGCGGATATCGTGGCGGGGCAGAAATTCATGGCGGCGTTGCGTGAAACGCCCGCGGGGTTTGAACGCGTGGATGTTTCGCTCGAGGCGTGGCCGCAATTTGATCGCAAGGACGTGCTCGCCTTCTGGCAGACGACGATGCCGAAGCACGAGCAGAAGAAAAAGGTCTTCGTCGACGACCAGGTTCTATGCGAACTGTTCGAACGCCTCGCGGAAACGACAGAGCCTGCGAAGATCAATTTCCGCTTTGTGCTCGGACTGATCCTCATGCGCAAGCGAATGATCATCTACGAAAACACGCGGCAGGAAGAGGGGAAGGAAATCTGGTCGGTCCGCTTCAAGGGGCGGGAGGACAAGCTCGATCTAGTGAACCCGAAGCTCGACGAACAACAGGTGATGGAAGTGAGCCAGCAACTTAGCGAGATCCTGAACGAGGAACTATGAGAAGGATGCTCGTGGTGGGTTGCGTGTTGCTTGTGGCGTTGGGTTGTCGGGCGCCCTCGCGCGCGTATAACCCAAAGGCATATTTCGGTCCCACCGAGCCGCTCGCGACGGTTGTTCAGAAGATCAACGCGAACAATCAGAAAATCAAAACGCTGTATGCCAGCGGTGACTTCGATGCCGACATCGGCGATGGCAAAGGGAACTCGACGTACTTCAACGCCCGCGCGCGAATGTTGTATCGCAAGCCGCAGGGATTTCGGCTCGTCGCGCGAAAGGAAATTGGCAACGTCGATCTTGGCAGCAACGACAAAAACTACTGGCTGATCGTCAAGCCGAAGATCAGCACGATGTGGTGGGGCTCGTACGCGAGCCTTGATCGGCTGCATCGTCCGGATATTCCGATCCGGCCAGACCTCGTCATTGACGTGCTCGGCGTCAACGACATCGACACGAACTTCAAGCAGCAGCCGGTTCCGGTGATGGTCTTCAACAACGATGCTGACTGCTACATGATCCGTTGGCAGGTGACGGCGCCGGATCGTTGGATTGCGATCAAGGAAGTGTGGTACGATCGAAAGAAGCTGCTGCCGACGCACGTGCTGCTGTTCGACGAGAACGGCCGGATCGTGCTCAGCGCGTATCTTTCCGATTTCAAGAGGGTGAAGACAGAAGATGTGCCGGAGGCGCAGTGGCCGGAGGTTGCGTCGCAGTACAAACTCTTTTTCCCGGATACGCAAAGTCGGATCACACTGAAGCTCGATGAACTCGCCAGCTCGCAAGGCGGCGCGCCCAATGAATATTCCTTCCAGTTCCCCGGCGACAAGGCGGGCGTGGACAAGATCATTTCCGTCGATGAACAACCGGCCCATTAAGCTTCCCGCGCTCGTCGCGATGATGATTGGACTGCTCGCGACGAACGTTCGCGCGCAGCCGTCGGATTTACTCGCCCATGGAACCGAAGATGTTTTCTGGGTTGCTCAGGTTGTCACGACGAACGACGGAAAACAAAAGCACGAAGAAACGGTCATCCGCGCGCGTGGCATCGGCGGCGCGCAGACGCGGTGGGTTGAAGTCACGCGATTGAACGACCGCGTGATCAACCTCGCATCGCGCGGGTCGGATCTGGTCGCGCTTCTCAATTCGCGCGACTGGCTCGTCTTGTGGGACAGCGGACAGATGACGGGCTCGCCGATTTCTGGCGGAAGCCTCATTCAGACCATGGCAAGCGATCGCGATAATATTTGGGCGATTGCGATTGTCGGCTCGCCTCCGCCGACGACCAATTCGAGCGCGACGACCGCAACAACATCGCCTGCGACGGCGGCCACACGAACGCTGTCGATCGGCAACCCGAGTACCACGCAGATGACCGAACCGGGCGAGCTCGCGCTGTATAAGCTTGAGCGCGGCAGCTGGGTCTGGAAATCGAGCTTGCCGAGCGATGCGCGAACCGATCAGAGTGCGAACGTGTCGATGGCGATCGTCGGCGGGAATCCGCTCGTTGGCGTCGCCGATCTCGACGGCGCCATCCACACGTATCAGTTCAGCGCCGACAACCAGTGGACGAACCGCGACACGATTACGCCGGCGCAGAAGGGGCCGTTCAAACTCCTCAATGCTGGGCAGGGCGTTCTGTGGGAAGGCGGCGCGACCGGCGGCGGAAGCGTGCGCGTGCTGGGCGAGAAGTGGTCGAATCCGGTTCCGCTGAAGATCTCGATGGATGTTCGCCAGCCCGAGGCCCGTACGATCGCGGCGATTGGTTCAAACCTGCGATTTCTCTTCGTCGATAGCGGCAAGATCTACGAGCAGGCGTTCGACACCAGCGGCAAAGCATTGAGCACCGCCGCGGAGTTGCCGCTGCCGACCGGCACAACCATGCAATACAACTGGGCGATGATTATCCTGGTGATGGCGCTTCTCGTCGCGCTCGCCGGCGCGGTGCTGCGTCGCGGCATGCCGGGCAAAAAGCCGGAGTAACTTCGATCACGCGTCGCAACGCACCGGCACTTGTAGGGTCCGCTTCAGCGGACCGGTTACTCATCCGTTCGAAAGGCAAATGACCGGACCGCTCAAGCGGACCCTACGGTTGCGGTCCAGCGCCGAAGCTCGCCGGTTGCGTGATGACCGCTCCTTCAAGACAATCCCCAAGCTCATGAGCGACGAGACCAAGAAAAAGCACGGCAAGAAGTGGCTGATGTTTATCCTGCGCTGGGGCATCGCCGTCGCCGGCATCTGGTACGTGCTCAGCAACATCTCCTGGTCCGATCGCGTGCTCATTCAAAGTGCAAAGGACGGCTGGCCCGTCGCATGCAAGCTCGCAGCGCCTGCCGACGAAACGTCCACCTCGTTTCAGATCATTGACGAAACCGGCAAAGTGCGATCGGTGAATACGGACGAACTCATCGTCAAAGCCGATCCGGTGAAGATCAACGTTCGCGAGCACGGAGCGGTTCATCCCTACGACATCCTCGCGCAAAAGCCGATCGCCGACGCCGAGCACAATCCGCGGATGTATCTCGTCTCTGAGCGGCGCAATCTCTGGCAGCGCTATTGGAATATTCACAAAGGGCCGGTGAAGTTCATCAGCTCGGATGAGATCGAAGAGCCGCGGCCGCATGGGCTGTCGTATCCGCTGATCGATCGTGGCGTGGGCGAGATGGTAAAGCATGCGGATCACCGCATGCTGCTGGCGGCGATCTTCATCTTTCCGATCACGTTTCTGATCACGAGCTACCGCTGGTATCTGCTGCTGCAGGCGCTGGAGATCGACGTGACGATCGCGCGCGCGTTCGTGATCAACATGGTCGGCGCGTTTTACAACACGTTTCTCCCCGGTTCGACCGGCGGAGACGTGGTGAAAGCGGTCTACGCCGCGAAGCAGACAACCACCCATCGCACGCGCGCGGTGATGTCCGTGATCGTCGATCGAGTGCTCGGTCTCCTCGCGCTCGTTCTACTTGGTGGGGTGATGGCGGGCTACCAGTATTTCAAGCTTCCGCCAACCGATCCGGCGGCGCATCTGTGCGCTGAAGTCGGCATCGGTTCGCTCCTCATCTTACTCGGCACCTGCGTCGGGCTGTTCGTCTACTACCATCCGCTGCTTCGCAGAATCACGGGCCTCGACTTCATCCTTCGCAAGCTGCCGATGCAGCGGCAGATTCAGAAGGTGATGGAGGTGATGGAGATTTATCGCAACCGCGGCTGGCTGATTTTTTTTACAATCATCGGGACGTTGCCTGTGCATGGAACCGTCGTTCTTTCTGCGATGTTCGCGGGAATGGCGTTCAATCTTCCGCTGCCGCTCACGTATTACTGGGTCGTCGTGCCGGTCATCGTGCTATCGGGATCGATCCCGATTTCGCCGCAGGGCGCTGGCGTGATGGAGTTCTTCGCGATCATGCTCACGCGGCGTTACGGCTGCACCGTGAGCCAGGCGTTCGCGCTGACGATGTCGATCCGCATCGTGCAGATCCTGTGGAATCTGTTCGGCGGTATTTTCGTCCTCCGCGGCGGGTTTCATGTGCCGACGGAGAAGGAACAAGAAGCCCTCGAAACGGATGTTGAGGAAGAAGTCACGATTTAACGAGCTATGCTTCGCAAGGTCGATCGCCTCATCCTTCGCGTGCCGCACGTTGAAAGCGCGATGCGCTATTACCGCGACGTGCTCGGCCTCGCGCTCGTGCGCGAAGATCCCAACGTCGCGGTCTTGCGCTTCATCGACAGCCCGACGGAGCTCGTCCTGCATGCCGATCTCGATCAGCCGAGTGAAGCGATCTATCACCTCGTCGATGATGTGAAGGCGCTCTATCGAGATCGGGAAAAGTTAAAGCTGACGTTTGTCAGCTCGCCGACGCAGGTCGCCCGCGGATTTCGCGCGAGTGTGAAGGATCCCTTCGGCAACGTCCTTCACCTCATCGATCGCACGAAGGAAAAGCCCGGCGCAAAGGTGGTGGAAGACGCAAAGAGCAGCGGCACACTCTTCGCCGGCGTGCAGTCGCGCGTCGCCGTCAACAAGGACGCGCTCATTCAACTGTACGAACGCATTGGTCGCACTGCCGACGATCTACCGTACACCCCGCACTTTGAAGGTCTCTACGGCCCCTACGTCGCTGCGCTCCCCGAGCCCAAGCCCGATCGCGCCGAAGTCTGGCGCCATCTATTGAATCTCCGCAAAGCCGGCAAGTTGCCGAAACTCGGCGAAGCGCGTTCCAAACCGCCGGATGTCAGCCCCGAAGCGCGACAGGCATTACGCGACGCCCTCGGCAAAGACCTCGGCAAGCGCGACCGCCTGCCGTACACCCAACGCTTCGACGCCATCGTCGATCAGTTCAACAGGTCACAACCGAAAAAACTCTCGCCGCATCTGGTTTGGCGACTGGTCGCGACTTTAGCGAAGTAACCGCTCATCATGATATGCTGACGTTTGCAAATGCAATCGCCTCTGCCCGAGCAACTGCCGCTACTTGATCTCACCGAGCGCATCCGCGAGCCCGAAGTGATGGAGGTCTGGTCGCTCGCGGGCTTCGACCCCGCCAATCTCGAACATCGCCAGCGGGTATTGGCGCTGTATCCGCCGACGGGCAGGCGAACGATGTACGGCTTTGAGCACGATGGCGTAGTGCTCGCGACGTGCGGCGTCGGTCAGACGGAAAACGGCATCACAGTTCACCAGATGGCGACGCGCCCGGAGTATCGCCGGCGAGGTCTCGGCCGAAAACTCATCGAGGCGATCGTTGCGAAGCTCGATCCCGCGACCGTGCGGTGCGGAACAGACGCCCCCAACGACAAGTTTTATTCCGCCTGCGGTTTTGTCTGCGAATCGGAAGGCATCCCGCCGAGCGGAATCGAACGCTTCCGCTGCACGCTGACCCGAAGACAATAAGCCGCAGATAAACGCAGATGGACGCAAATACGGGATTCCTATCTGCGCCCATCTGCGTTTATCTGCGGCTCTAAAACTCAATGTCCTTTGCGTCCGCTCTTCTCCCGCGTGCGGGCGATTTCGTCGTACGACTTCGTCGGATCCGCGTACTTGTTTCCCGCGTGATCTTTGCCGCGGGCGAGGTAGATATTCTGCCACTGCCCGAACTTTTCGTGGTTGAACTTCACGCGCGTCGAGATGTAACGCATCGTGTAACCCGTCCGACGAATCGAACTCGTATTTGGATCGCTGCCGTGCATCAGTCGGCCGTCGTGAAGGCTGTACTGATTGGGCTGCAGTTCGAGATAAACCTGGCGCGCTTCATCGACCATGTGCTTTTTGATCTCGGTCGGGAAAACATTCTTCTCGGGATCGACCGGGTCGTAATCCGAGTATCCGTGAAACGTCCGCGGGATGACTTTCATGCAGCCGTTTTCTTTCGTGCTCGGATCGATGGCGAGCCACACCGTGCACACTTCCATCGGCTCCATCATTCCCTTCCAGTAGTACGAATCTTCATGCCACGGCACCTTCTTGCCGTTGCCCTTGGGCTTGCAGATGAAGTGGCTGGAGAACAGCGCGATGTCCGGCCCGATGATCGACTCGACCACGTCGAGCACCTGCGGCGCGAAGAGCCACGTGAACAGCTTCGGATCGTTGAAGTGCGGCACGTCCATCGATTCCGGCCGCTGATCGGGCGGAAGGTTCGCGAGCTTGTGCTCGAAGTGCGCTTTAAGCGCATCGAAGCTCGCCTGCGGAAGCAGGGGATCGGTCGACTTGAGATATCCTTCGCTCCGATATTGTTCGACCTGCTTGGCCGAAAGCTTTCCGCCGGCCGGTGCCTGCATCACGCCACTGCTCATTGCGTCACTCCTTGCGATTGTTGCGGTTCAACTGCCACGCCGGCACGAGCTGCTTTCGCCACGCCTCGAGGTCGGTCGGGGCATTCGCCCATCCACCATCGTCCGGCGCGGAGCCATTTTCAAAACCCGTTTCCTTCGCGAACGCTTCGATGCTATCGAACACTCGACTCTTCGCGAGCCACGGCGCGCCGTATAGCACCGGCTTCGCGCCGGTATCTTCGTACCTATTACCGCTGATCGTCAAATTCTGTTGCCGCGGATCGTACTTCGGTTTCGAATCCTGCTTATCCGCAAAGAAATCGTTGTCCCACCACAACCCCAGCGCGTGATCGCGATTACTCTTCACCAGATTCCGTGCGATCACATGCCCGACGTTGTGGTAATCAATTGTAGTCCCCTCGCGCGTCCTAATCGCCCGTGGACCTTGCTCGCGGAGCGAAATCCCATCGCGATTGCCGACACACGTGTTGAACGCGATGAGGCAATTCTGACTCTCCGCCAGCACAATCCCTCCGCTGCTCCAATCGGTTTTCTCTTCCTTGCCCACCACGCCCACCGCATTGTTGCGCGTCAGATTTCGCGTCGCCGTGATATCGCGGCTGATCTCGATGAAGAGCCCGCTTTGCTCGTTCTCATCAAAGACGCAGTTCGTCACAAGCACGTTGCGGCAGTCGATATCAAACCACAAGCCAGGCCCGCCATTGCGTCGAAACAGACAATCGCGAAACGTCCCGCCGCGAGCGAGCACGACCTTTGCACCGCCCACCTCCCACGCGCGCGGAATCGGCTTCCACGAATTCCCTTCCCACACGCAATGATCGTTGACGAACCCATCCCCGATCGCGCTTCCGCCGATGTGCCCGTTGTTGCGAATCGTGCAATCGCGGAGTGTCCCATTCACCGACACACCCTGGCCCGCCATCTCCTCGATGGCGCAATCTTGGATCGCATTGTCGTGCCCGTACAACGTCACCGCGGCGCGCTGCGGAAAATTCGCTGCGGAGCGAAACACAAATCCCTTCGCCTGCACGAACGAAATCGATCCCGCACCGTCGAACTCGCTCAGCCCAAAGATCTGCTTCCGCGCTGATGCCTCCACGACGTGCTTGCTCGGATCGGATCCATCCGCCAGCGCGATGAACATCGTGTGCGTGTTCGTATCTGCAAAAAACGCTCCGCCAAACGGCCCACCGAGATTCGGCAGCGGCGAAGTCACCGCGCCCGCGTGCAATTCCTTCTCACTCGCGACGGGCAACAATTGTTTTCCATCCACAATCACCTGCTCTGCCCGACCCCAAAGAGGCTCGCTCTCGGGGTGATACTCGATCGGCTTCCCATCTCGCACATCAATGGCAAAAACCTTCGGCCACGCCGCGCGATATACCGGCTGTTCGTCGTTCGCCCGCGTCCACCCACTCAGTACATCCGCCCCCGTGACGATCACCGTCCCCGGCTTCTCTGCGACGAACTGAATCGGCGAGTCCTTCGTGCCGCTGTTCTTGATTACGACATCCTCGCGGTACGTCCCCGCCCGCACGAATACGGCATCCCCCGCGCGCGCCAATCGTGCCGCGCGCGCGATCGTCTTGAAGGGTTGCGATTGCGATCCCGAGGATCGATCATTCGCTGTCGGATTCGCTTGATCGACCCAGTAGACTGTCGCATGTACGCGAGGCGCAATAAGCGCCAGAAGCGCGATCCGGATGAAGACCCTCCGCGTGTAGCCGGCGAGCGTGCTCGCCGTCGCGTTTAGTCGAAAAGAAAACGGCGTGCAAGCTCGCCGGCGAAAAGAGGAAACTCTCATCCCGTCGCGCTCACCGTCAACAT
>JAICIO010000186.1 GCA_025924315.1 Phycisphaerae bacterium | reverse complement strand
CATCCTTGGCCTCCTGTTCGAGTGAGTATTTGAGCACTCTCATTCTCGCAGGAGGCCTTGGCTTGCGCTAGTGTGCTAACGCGCGCCACGGCGCGGAGTTATGAACAAAGCGAATGGCATTCGGTCCTGTCCCCTTTAATTAAAGGGGACAGGACCCTTTAATGGAAAAACGGATCGCGGGCAGTTTCGGTTTCGATTGCTCTGCGAATGGTTTAAGCTGGCGATATGAATTCGCCGCGCGGTCGTTGGCTGGTTATCGCACTCGTCGGCGCTGCGCTTTTTGCGGCAATCATCGCGTTGCGATACCGAAAGCTCGAAGCGCCCACTATCCCGCCGGAGCAGGTGGAACGATGACCGATTTCAGCCATGACAAGAGCCGCTGCGAATCTCCTGCGCTCATCTCGACGCGCTGATCGACCGCGACGATCGGCAGGCCTGCGCAACCTTCGATATTCGCGATCTTCACCCAATCCTTCCGCGTCGTGACCAGAATTTGTGCGCCGCTCGACTGCGCGAGCGTTTGCACGTCGTCCAGGTCGCCAAGCGAATAGTCCTGATGATCGGGAAAGAATTTTGAACCGGTAACGTTCGTTGACGATCGGACTTGTTCGAGAAACGCGCGTGGGTTTCCAATTCCGCAGAAGACGAATGCTTTCTTTCCGCGAATCTCTTCGTCGATCAGCGCGAATGATGCCTGCAACACGGGCGTGTCGCCGATGATTTTCACGAGGGCGGCGCTGATTTCGATCAGCCGCTCCTTCGAAACTTGATCTGCCCGCGTAACGAGGACAGCATCCGCGCGTTTCAGTCCGCTGATCGGCTCGCGCAACATCCCGCGCGGCAGCACATGTCCGAACCCGAAAGGCGAGGTGGCGTCGATCAGGACGAGGTTGAAATCGCGTTCGACCCGGCGGTGCTGGAAGGCGTCATCGAGGATGAAGACGTCCGTGTCAGGATGCTGCCGTAGCGCTTGCGATGCGCCCGCGACGCGATCGCTGCTGGGCACCACGCGCACGATTTTCTCGATTAGCGAGGCTTCGTCAGAGACGCCGGCCGGTGATCGCTTATATCCCCGCATCAAAACCTCGGGATGGTGGCCGGCTTTGATCAGCTCGGTCGCGAGCCAGCAGACGATCGGGGTCTTGCCGGTTCCACCCGTCGTGATGTTTCCGACGCTGATCACGGGTCGTGGCAGGCGATGCGATTTGAAGAGATCGTGATCGTAGAGCGCGTTCCGCAGCCGCATCGTGGTCGAGTAGAACGGTTCGATGAGGCGCGTGATCGCGCGAAGGGCGATAGCGGCAGGCGAGCGGTTTTCGCCGCTCATCACGCGGTGGGTGTAGGTGTCGAAGGAGTCGGTCATCAATCGTTGCGTTTCTGGTAGACCGGGAACCGCACCCGCGGTCCTGCGGACCGCCGCTAAATATGTCGAGCGACCGTCCGCACTGATATTTAGCGGCGGACCGAAGGTCCGCGGGTTTTGGTTCAGTCAACCGCGCGCAGAAATGCGTCGTCGTCCGCGGTGAACACTATAGATTCTGTTTGCTTAGAGTCGATGCGCAGCCAGCGGTTGAGCAGTTCGAGCACGCGCGAGGCGGGCACGCCCCTTTCGCGATAGTGCGAGATCCGCGTATCGCCGTGGCGCTTGGCGAGGCGACGGTCGTCGGGGCCGACGACCAGCGGAAGGTGCCAGTAGTTTGGAATCCGATCCGCCAGTCCAAGCGCGCGATACAGCATGATCTGCCGCGGAGTCGAATCGATGAGATCATTTCCGCGGACGACTTCCGTCATGCCCATTTCCCCGTCATCCACAACAACGGCGAGCTGATAGGCCGGCGTGAGGTCGGCTTTCTGGATCACGAAATCGCCGAGACGCGCCATTTGGAAACGCTGTGATCCACGAACCTGATCGACGAATTCGACGATTTCAGTACCGACGTTGAATCGAATCGCGGGCTCGCGGCCGCTCGCGTTTCGCGCCGCCTCGATCGAAGCAAACCGGCCACGACAGGTTCCGGGATAAACCGCGGCGCCGTCTTCGGCGTGCGGCGCGCTCGCGGCGAGGTCGACTTCCTTTCGGGTGCAGATGCATGGGTATGCAAATCCGCCTTCGATGAGTCGGCGCACCGCTTTCGCATATGCATCGCGTCGCGAAGACTGATAGATCGGACCTTCGTCCCAGTCCATACCCAGCCACTGAAGATCCTCAATCGCCTGCTGGTCCGCGCCACGTTTGATCCGCGGGCCGTCGAGATCTTCGATCCGCAGGATGATCCTCCAGCCACGCTCGCGGGCGAGCAACCAGTTGGCGAGGAACGTGCGGGCGTTTCCGAGGTGAAGCGCGCCGGTGGGAGAAGGAGCGAGGCGCGTGGTGGGCATGGCGTTCAGTAATTGCGTAAAGGTCTGTGGCACAGCCGCCCTCGGTTGTGCACGCGGCGCACAGCCGAGGGCGGCTGTGCCACATCGACTCAGGCGCCTGTCACCGGTTCATCAATCACCGTGTCCAGAATCTTCTGCAGGAAATCTTTGTCCGCCTTGTACTGATCGAGGGTGAGGTCGTAGAAGCTCAGCTCGTATGCTTCGAAGTTTTTGCCACGCGGGAGAAGCAGGAGCACCGTCCATTGATACGGCGTGATCTGCTGAACGGTCGGCTTACCGTTTGGATCGGTTACGGGGACGGTCATCGGGGTTCCGATGCTTTGGCGATCGAGGATGCGGAACGATGGCGTCTCGCGGACGGTGGCGGTGCGCTTGGATTCGGGGTGTGCGTCGGCTTCTTTCTTGGCGGCGCGGATCAGGGCTTCGACATCCTGGGCTGAGAGCTGGTTGTGGCGCTTGGCGAGTTGGATCTGCACATCGCCGGCGGGTGTCGGACCTTCGAGAAACGCGAGGCCATCGCCGGTGGTTTTCATTTCCCACGACTGCGGGACGGTGATGCTGAACGGGATCACGCCGAGGCTGAGCTTTTTCGTTGGACCGTTGAGCAGTTCCTGCGTGGTGGGCCGAGAAGGAGCGGTCGTTGTGGGCGTCTCGCTGGTCGTCGGTAGATTCTTCGGCGGGGGCGGAGAGTTATCGCACCCAGCGATTCCCATCGCGGCGGTTATCGCCAGTGCGATCCATCGGCTCGTTCTCATCATTCGTCTCCCGCGCACTATTTTCCGTTCGGTCACGTTGTTTTCAAGCGGACGCGGTGCGCGCATCCATCGTTCTTTTCGGTCGAAAACGCGGGGAATCGTGAGCGTTTTGGCCGACGAGCCGCGACCGTAAGGGAGCGGGTGCAGTTCTGGAAGCAGGGGCATTCTGGATTTGAACCGCTCCCTCACGGTCGCGGCTCGTGAATTACGTGACCGGCGAAAACTGTCCGCCCTCGACCTGCACGGCATGACGCGCGTGGCGCTCGTCCTTTTGCACGCGGCCGTCGTGGAGATGGATGACGCGCTGGCAGCGGTGCGCGACGGTGGGGTCGTGCGTGACGAGGATGATCGTTTTGCCCTGATCGACGAGCTCGTCGAACAGTTCGAGAATTTGCTGGCCGGTTTTGCTGTCGAGCGCTCCGGTGGGTTCGTCGGCCAGCAGGATGAGCGGCTCATTCACCATCGCGCGGGCGATGCAGACGCGCTGCTGCTGTCCGCCCGATAACTGCATCGGCCGATGATCTGCCCGCTCGGCCAACCCAACCTTCTCCGCCAGTTCCATCGCGCGTCGCCGGCGCTCATCGGGCGGAATGCCGAGATAGAACATCGGCACTTCGAGGTTTTCCAGCACGGTGAGCTGCTGAATCAGGTTGAAGTTCTGAAAAATGAACCCGATGCGCCGGCTGCGGATTTCCGAAAGCGAATTGTCATCGAGCTTACTGATGTCCTGATCGCCGAGGATGTACGAGCCGCTCGTCGGTTGGTCGAGACATCCGAGCACGTTCATGAGCGTGCTCTTGCCCGAGCCGGATGCGCCCATGATGGCGGTGAATTCGCCCTGGTTGAAATCGACATTGATCGCCCGCAGCGCCGGCACTTCGATGTTGGTGCCGGGCTTGCGATAGATCTTGCTGAGGTTCTGGACGGAGGCGACAAGCGGCATGCGGGGAATCCTATGCAAGATACGCTTCGTCCGCCAATTCGTTGTGGTGATTGGTGATTGGTGCATGAACAGCGAGCGTCAATCACCAATCACCACTCATCACTGTTCATTACTCGCAGATCGCCCATTCATCCGATATTGTCCAACAGGTGTTTCTCCCACTTCTGCTGATCGTCCTCGCGCTCCTCTTCGCCGGCGCAATGACTTACGGGACCTCGCCGGCGCTGGTCCAATATCAACACGGGCTGCAACTGATGATGCTTGCCCGGCGATTGCAGTGGCCGCTGGTCGCGCTCTCGCTTTTGCTGTGCGTGGCGCTGCTCGTGCTGGTGATTTCCGGTAAGCGCCGCGCGTGGTGGCTCATTGGCCTCGCCCCGATCGTCGCGCTCTTTTTCCACCACTTTGCCCAGGCGCAGCCAAATTCCATGACCGTTCGCGAGAATCCTTCATTCGTCGATGGCTCCGCGGCGGCGAATTTCATGAACGACAACGACTGGGTCGTCGGCCTCATCGATGACGGCCAGCCGTACGCGTATCCGTACAAAGAACTGTGGTCGACGCCGATCGTGATCCAGTCGAACCATGATCGGCGGTTCATGCTGATGTGGTCGCCGCTGGCGAATTGCGCGAAAGTGTATGAGATCGACCACAGCCTCAAGGCGCGCGATCTCGAAGTCGTCGCGATGCCGGCGTCGGCGCTGCTGATCTACAACGCGCGCGTCGGTCAGTTCATCAACGCCGTTCGCGGCGAGCGCGCGGATGGCGGAAAGGTTTCCGGCTTCGAGGCGCCGATCCAATCGCGCAAGATGTCGTGGAAGCAGTGGAAGATCCTCCACGCCGACACGCGCGTGATGACCGCGGACGCAATCGACGCCAACGCGCCGGCAGTGCCGATCGCGGAGAAGACCATGCTCGCCGTGGACGCGCCGGTGCAGAATGACACGCGCATCGCATTCATCCCGACGACGCAGCCGCTGGCGATCGAAGACAGCGATCTCACGAGTGGCCCGATCAACACCAACGCGGGAACCTTACCCGTGTTGGTCTTCCGTGATGACGCGACTGGCGTGACGCGCGCGTTCGACCGTCGCGTCGAAGCGGATCTCATTCCGCGATTCGAATCGAATCACGATCCCAAGCGCAAGGACGTGAAGTTCATCGATCGCGACACCGGCGCCGGTTGGAGTGCGGGCGGCGTTGCGATTGACGGCACCGCCGAAATGAAGGGAAAGAAGTTACATCCAATCGAAATCGAAGACGGCTTATATTGGGGCGTGATGAAGCATTGGTATCCGGATCTGCAGCTGTACGAATCGCCCAACAAGCCCCACACGCTCGGCGACGCCATTGCAACGACCGAGCCGTCGAATATCACCGAAACGCCAACGGTTCCCGCGTCGGCACCGAAGCACACCGCGCGTTCGAAGAAACCTCCAAAGAGAGCGAAGTAGCAATCGTAGGGTCCGCTTCAGCGGACCGGTTACTTTGTTTTCGAGCGGAGAATAACCGGTCCGCCGAAGCGGACCCTACAAATCATTCACGTCCGTGTTCCTTCCAAAGGTATTTGGCAAAGTCGAATAGCCCCGCGAATTTGTAGGCGGGATCAATGTAATGCTCGATCACATAAAACGCGAAGTAGTACGCGCGGCAGAAGGCCCAGATCGTGACGAGCAAGAGAAGCGCAGTACGCAGATGCGGCGATTCGAGCAGCAAAATCGTACATGCCATCACGCCAACCAAAATCAGCAAGATTGCTTTGAGATACATCCACCGAGGATTGCGAAGATCGCCGAGCATGATTTCAAATTGATACGTCGCGACGCGCTCCGAACCGGACTGCGTTTAGCCGCGAGCTTGCTCGCGTGTGGTTGCGCGTCGAAAACACACGCGAGCAAGCTCGCGGCTAAACAAATCCCTTCGTGGTCTTCTTTTCAATTCGTCCTGCAATCAATATTCCTTCGTAACTGGAAACTGCGTATGCTACCCGGCTCTTTCGACCGCGAGGGAAGGATATGGACCGGATCAGTTTGTACTGGCGTAATGCCACCGCCGAGGCAATCGGGGACAAACACGGGGTCACGGAAAGGGAATTGCAGGAGATCGCGCCGAAGATCAAGCAGCTGTATCAAGAACAACTGAACGATCGAAAAGCGGGGAAACTGCGCTACCGCGATCTGCCGAATGATTCGGATATGGTCGATGCGGTGCATCGCGAAGTCGAACACTTCCGTGACAAGTGCGATGTGCTGGTGGTGCTCGGCATCGGCGGACGCGCGCTGGGAAACATCGCGCTGCAGAGCGCGCTGAATCCATATACGTACAATCTGCAAAGCGATCGAACGCGACCGGGTCCGCAACTCTTTGTGCTCGACAATGTTGATCCGGACCAGATCAAGGCCGTCGTCGACAACATTTCGCCGAAGCTGAAAAAGACGGTCATTAACGTCATCAGCAAATCGGGCGAGACGGCCGAGACCGCTTCACAGTTCATCCTCTTTCGCGATCTGCTCGAGAAGAAACTGGGGAAGAAATACAAGGAACACATTCTCGCGACGACGGACCCGAGCGGCGGAACGCTGCGCGAAATCGCAACGAAAGAAGGGTATCGCACGCTCGACGTGCCCGAAGGCGTCGGCGGACGATTCACGGTTTTGTCCGCCGTCGGATTGTTCAGCGCCGGCATGTGCGGGATCGATACCGACGCGCTTCTCGAAGGCGCCGCGGCGATGGACAAGCGATTGAAAGAGCCGGACCTGCTGAAAAACCCCGCGGCGCTGATCGCGGCGATTTCGTACATCCTCGACCGCAAAGGCAAGCACATCAGCGTGATGATGCCGTACTCGACGTCGCTGTATTATCTCGGCGACTGGTTTCGTCAGCTTTGGGCGGAGAGTCTCGGCAAGCAGGTCGATCTGAAGGGCAAGGATGTGTCCGCGGGCCAAACGCCGATCAAGGCGCTCGGCACGACCGATCAACATTCGCAGGTGCAGCTCTATCGCGAAGGGCCGAACGACAAGCTCATTACGTTTCTCGAAGTGGAGCGATTCAGCCAGAAACTCGCGATTCCCGAAAGCATGAAGGACGTGCAAACCTTGCGCTATCTCGCGGGGTCTAATTTCCAGACGCTGATCAACAGCGAGAAACTGGGCACGGAATATGCGCTGCTGGAAAGCAAGCGGCCGACGATGACGGTATTGTTTCCGACGATTTCGCCTCAGACGGTGGGGCAGTTTCTTTACCTGTATGAAGTCGCGGTGAGCTTCATGGGCGGGTTATACAACATCAACACGTATGACCAGCCGGCGGTGCAATTGGGCAAAGATGCGACCTATGCACTCATGGGAAAAGACGGCTATGCCGATCTAGCCAAGAAGATCGAACCGGTGGCGAAGCGCGATAAGAAATATTTGGTATGATAATTTGCGTGGTGCGTGTTGCATGTTGCGCGTCGTAACAACAAGCAATACGCAACGTGCAACGAGCGAGATCAATGCGATACGGCGTGATTATGGCGGGTGGAGCGGGGACGAGGCTTTGGCCTCTGTCGAGGGGCAACATGCCCAAGCAGTTGCTCCAGGTCATCCGCGGAAAGAGTTTGCTTCAGTACAGCTACGAGCGCCTGCGCGGAATCCTTCCGCCAGAGCAGATTTATGTCTGCACGGGTGAAGTGCATCGCAAGTCGGTCGAGGAAAATCTCCCTGAGCTTCCGAAGCAGAATCTGCTTGGCGAGCCGACCGGGCGCGACACCGCCAACGCGGTCGGTTTCCCGGCGGCCATTTTGCAGAAGCGTGACAAGGACGCGGTCTTCGCGGTTGTGACCGCCGACCATGTCATCGAGCCGGTCGATGTTTTTCAGAAAGCGATCACCACCGGTTTCGATGTCACGGATAAACAGCCGAATGCCATCGTCACGTTCGGCATCGTTCCGACGCACGGCCACACGGGTCTCGGGTATGTGCATCGCGCCGAGCCGGTGCCGGGTTTCAAAGGCGTGTTCAAAGTTCAATCGTTCAAAGAAAAACCGGACAAGCCGACCGCGGATCGGTACGTTGAATCTGGCCGCTACTACTGGAACAGCGGAATGTTTGTCTGGCGCGCCGACACGGTGCTGAACGAGCTCGGACAGCATCTGCCCGAATCGCGAAAAGGCCTCGATAAAATCGCCGCCGCGTGGGACACCCCGCAGCAGAACGCGGTGCTGAACGAGGTCTATCCCAAGCTTCCCAAGATCAGCATCGACTACGCCGTGATGGAGCCCGCCTCGCAGGGCAAAGGCAAGGCACAGGTGATGGTTGTCGAGATGCCCGTGCAGTGGCTCGATGTTGGCTCCTGGCCGGCGCTGGCCGAGACGCTCGAGATGGATAAGCACGACAACGCCGTCTCGGCTCAGACGGTCGCGATGATCGATTCGGAAAACAACATCATCGTGAGCTCCGATCCGCAGCATCTGATTTCGCTCATCGGCGTGACGGACATGATCGTGATCCATACGCCCGACGCGACGATGATCTGCCCGAAGGAAGAGGCGCAGCGGGTGAAAGAGCTGGTGGGCAAGGTCAAAGAGCAGTACGGCAATAAGTATCAGTGAACTTGATCAAGTGGCGGGGGCCAAATGCCCACGCAAAAGCCGCGAGAGGCCCCAACCCCAGGGCCAGTTTGCCAAGCCACAACAAAAAATCGAAAACAACCCCATT
>JAICIO010000185.1 GCA_025924315.1 Phycisphaerae bacterium | reverse complement strand
TGGGGTCGTCGCTGGCTTCGGCTCGCCATGCACCCGCGCCCGCAAAAATCGTTTAAATCTTATCTACCCTATTGTCTTTTACGTCGCTTGGGTTTTCGAAGATCTATACGCACTCGATCTTCGAAACCGCAAGCGACTACCAAGTGGTCTCGCATTAGAAACAAGAGCGCGGGCCGCCGCCTTTGATCGCGACGTGCCCGCGCCAGAACCACACAAACCTCAGTACCGGGCCAGTGCCCTCATTGTTGATCCTCCTCACAAAAAAAATCTCATTCGCCGATCACCTTGATCAACACGCGTTTTGGCCGCCTTCCATCAAACTCGCCATAAAAAATCTGCTCCCAAGGCCCGAAATCCAGTTTCCCCTTCGTGATCGCGACCACCACCTCACGCCCCATAATCTGCCGCTTCATATGCGCGTCGGCATTGTCTTCGCCCGTGCGATTGTGTGCGTAGGTTTGCGGCGACGCGTCAAACGGCGCAAGCTTCTCCAGCCATTTTTTGTAATCCTCATGCAGGCCGGATTCGTCGTCGTTAATAAACACCGAGGCCGTGATGTGCATGGCGTTGCACAGGACAAGCCCTTCCTTCACGCCGGATTTTCGCACGACCTCTTCGACCTTCGGCGTGATGTTCTCAAACCCCATCCGCGCGGGGATGTTGAACGTGAGATACTCGGTTTCTGATTTCATTACTCAATCGTCTCCGCATTTGCGGAGTCGCTCAACCGATCGCGTGAAAAAGGTTCGCGGGCGAATATGATCTGCCGCGAATGACTTCGGTCGCGGTGCAATCTTCTGCGCAAAGCCCCTCGATGTTGGAGCGTTTTCCTACGCTCCTGCCGGTGCTGGCGCTTTGCGTGCTGTGCGCCGCGCTTCTTCTGCCGTTCATCGATAAGCCGTTTCACATGGATGATCCCATGTTTCTGTGGACGGCGCAGCAAATCCACAAGCAGCCGCTGAACTTCTATGGGTTCGACGTGAACTGGCAGAACTATGCGACGCCCATGCACGTCGAGATGAAGAATCCACCGCTGGATGCGTATTACATCGCGCTCGTGACGACGCTGTTCGGGTGGAGCGAGCGCACGCTGCACCTCGCGTTTCTGTTGATCAGCACAGCGACGACGCTTGGGACTTTTTTCCTGGCGCGGCGTTTCACGTCGAATGCATTTGTCGCGGCGGTGCTCGCGCTGATCTCGCCCGTGTTTCTCGTCACTGCCACCAGCGTGATGTCGGACATGCCCGCGCAGATGCTGTGGGTGTGGTCGATCGTCGTCTGGCTGTATGCGATCGATCGCGACAAGCCATGGCTGCTGCCGATCGCGGGTTTGCTCGTCGCCGCGGGAGCGATGACCAAGTACCCGAACATGAACGTCATCCCGCTGCTCGCGGCGTTCGTGGTGATGCATCGCAAGCACTTGGCCTGGCAAATTGGCTCGCTGCTCATCCCGGTTATGGTTCTCGCCGCCTATCAGTTTTACACGAAGCATCTCTATGGCCACGGTCTGCTCACGGACGCAGCGGGATTTGCACAGCAGCACTGGATTGGCTCGCCGAAAGAGTTTCTCGCGCGATTGATGATTTGCCTCGCATTCGTCGGCGGATGCGTGCTCAGCTGCGCGATCTTTCTTCCACTGATTCTCTCGCGACGATCGCTCATCATCGGAGCGGTGCTTGCGATCGTGATTGCGTTGACCGCCATCGGCTGCATCGATCATCGGCGGATTTACGACGAAGACGACGGCCACATGCGCGTCGGCTATTTGATTCAACTCGCACTGATGGCGGTGGGTGGGATTGGACTGCTCGGGCTGGTGGTGCGCAATCTTCGCCAGTCCTTCGATCGCGACACGATTTTTCTGGCGCTCTGGGCGGGAGGGACGTTCTTCTTCACGTTGTTCGTGAACTGGGCGATCAACGGCCGAACGATCCTGCCGATCGTCCCCGCTTTGGCGATCTTCGTCGCGCGAGCGCTACAGCAAAACAGTTCACGCCCGAATCAGCGATTGCTGACCGCCATTCCGCTCGTAATTGGCGCCGCGATCGGCGTCGCGGTGACCAACGCGGATTACACGCAGGCGCTGGCGGTGAAGAGCGGCGTCGATCAAATCGCCGCGACCGTCCCCGTGGGACAGGGGAAACTGTTGTTCATGGGCCACTGGGGCTATCAGTGGTACATGGAGAAGATCGGCGCGACGGTGTTCGACGGCCACCGCACCGCGGTGAAGGCAGGCGACTGGATCGTCATGTCGCTGAACAATTATGGCCTCTTCGCGATGCCGAGGGGGAAAGTCGAGACGTTCGACGACTTCGCCATCGCGACGGACCCATGGATCTCGACGTCAAACGGCGTCGCGGGCTCCGGCTTTTATTTCGCGGGCAACACGCTTTTGCCGTTCATCGTCTCGCCCGCTCCGCCGGAGACCTTCGTGATCTATCACGTCATCGATGCCTTTGCGCAACCGGGAGAATTCACTGCCAAGTGAGTCGACGGCGCACGCAGAAACACCTGTGCCATGGTGGTCGCTTGCGGGTTCGCAGATCAAGACCCGTTGATCTGCGAAACCGCAAAGCGAATGCGGCAGGTCTCTCCGAACCGGTCCGTGAAAAAGATGTGGGGGCGAATATGATCTGCGCCCAATGACCTCGGCCGCGGCTCAATCGAAAGCTCAATCAAAGCCACAATCGCGCAGTCGGTGGCATTCGTTGATAGCCAGGCATCCGACACTTTTGCCCGTGATCGGACTTTGGGCGCTGTGTGCGCTGACTCTGTTTCCGTTCATCGACAAGCCATTTCACATGGATGATCCCCTGTTCCTGTGGACGGCGCGGCAAATTCATCGTCAGCCGCTCAATTTCTACGGATTCAATGTCAACTGGCAGACGTTTGCCTCGCCGATGAGCGACGAGATGAAGAATCCGCCGCTGGCGGCGTATTACATTGCGCTCGTGACGGGCGTGTTTGGCGAAAGCGAAGTCGCGCTGCATCTCGCGTTCCTGCTGATCTCGATGGCGACTGCGGCGGGCCTGTTCTTTCTCGCGCGGCGCTTTACCTCGCGCCCGTTTCTCGCGGCGAGCGTGGCCATTCTCTCGCCGGCATTCCTGGTGACGGCAACGGGCGTGATGTCGGATCTGCCGGCGCTGTGCTTCTGGATCTGGGCGATGGTCGCGTGGATCGAAGGCGTCGATCGCGATCGACCCTGGTTGATCCCAGTCGGCGGGCTGCTGATCGCCGCGGGCGCGCTGACAAAATATCCTGTGATGAATCTCATCCCGCTGCTGGGCGCCTATGCGATCATGCATCGCCGGCGGCTTGTCGTGCAGATGATCTCGCTCGCGATTCCGATCGTCGTGCTCGTGGCGTATCAGATCTGGACGAAGCATCTCTACGGCCACGGGCTGCTCACCGGCGCCGCTGGATTCGCTGCGGGATATGCAGCGTCCTCGCTTACGATCAAAGTGACGATCGCGCGAACACTGATCTGCCTGGCCTCGGTCGGCGGATGCACACTGACGGCGGCGCTGTTGCTTCCGCTCGCGGGATCGCTCCGCACGGTCATCGGCGCGTTGCTGTTTGGGATTGCGGTAGCCGTGCTCGCGATTTTCGTCATCGCGCCGTCGCGAATCTATGACGACGATCACCAGCTGCGCATCGCCTACCTCGTGCAACTCGGCCTGATGGCGTGCGGCGGCGCGGGTTTGATGGTGCTGACGCTGCATCAGCTGAATCGGCTTCGCGATCGCGATACGCTGTTCCTGGCGCTTTGGATTGGTGGAACCTACTGCTTCACGCAATTTGTAAATTGGGGGATCAACGCGCGGACGATTCTGCCGATGGTGCCGGCGCTGGCGATTGTTGTCTGCCGCGCGATCGAACGACGAGAACCGCGACCGCGCGAAGCTCTCCGCGTCGCGGTGCCGGTGGTCATCGGCGGGGCGATTACATTCGCAGTGGCGATTGCCGATTATTGTCAGGCGCTCGCGGGCAAAACCGCCGCTGCGCATATCGCGGAGATCGTCCCCGCGCCCGCGGACGGACACCGGCTGCTGTTCACCGGCCATTGGGGGTTTCAGTGGTACATGGAGAAAATCGGTGGAACCTGTTTCGATGACCATACGGCACGCGCGGATGTCGGCGATTGGGTGGTGATGGCGTTGAACAATTACGGGTTGGTGCGGTTCTCCACACACAAATTGAACGTCGCCGGGAACTTTGGTGTTCCGATCACCTGGTTTATTTCCACCCATAGCCTGGAGACGGGATCGGGCTTTTATTTCGCAGGCAATACGCAGCTGCCGTTCATCGTCTCGCCAGTTCCTCAGGAAATGTTTATTCTGTGTCGCGTCATGGAGCCGTTCGACCAGTCCAGCAATGACCCGGTAACCGGCACCGCGGCGGAGCCAGTCCGCCAGCATTGATCCGCAGTCTGGAGTGTCTGCATGCGAGTATTTGTCACCGGGGCCGCCGGGTTTGTGGGAAGCCGCCTGAGTCGGGCATTGCTCGACCGCGGCGATGATGTCGTCGGCTTCGACAACATGAACGATTACTATCCGATCGAGCACAAGGAGCGGCATCTCGCCGACCTGTGTCCGGATCGGAAGTTCACGTTCATCAAGGGCGATTTGCGCGATGCGGAGCTGCTGCGAAATCTTTTTGCCCAGCACAAGCCGGACACGGTCGCGCATCTCGGTGGCATGGCCGCGGTGCGGTACAGCATCCAGCATCCGCTCATCTATGGCGAAGTGAATGTGCAGGGGTCGCTGAATCTGCTTGACGCGGCGCGGTTGAACGGCAATCCGCTGTGCGTGATCGCTTCGACGAGCTCGGTCTATGGCGTGACGACGCCAATTCCATTCAAGGAAGACGCGCCCGCGGATCGTCCGCTCGCGCCCTATCCCGCGAGCAAGCGGGCGATGGAGTTGCTGGCGCACAGCCACCATCATCTGTTCAAGTTGCCCGTGACGTGCGTGCGATTCTTCAACGTGTACGGCCCGCAAGGTCGGCCGGACATGATGCCCTGGCAGTGGAGCGTTGCCATCAGCAAGGGCGAGCAGATCAAGCTCTATAACGCGGGGAAGATGAAGCGCGACTGGACGTACATCGACGACATCGTTGCAGGTTTTGTCGCGGCGCTGGATAAGCCGCTGGGATACGAGATCATCAATCTCGGGTGCGCGCGGCCGATCGAGAACGTTGAGTTCGTGCGCATCCTCGAAGGGTTGATCGGCAAAAAGGCAAATGTCGTCGATACTCCCGCGCCGCCGAGCGAGCCGATCCAAACCTACGCGGATGTCAGCAAGGCGAAGCGGTTGATCGGCTACGAACCGAAAGTGAAGTTCGAAGAAGGGCTGCGCCGGCTTGTTGAGTGGATGCGGCAGGAAAAGATTATTGACTAACGCTTCACGTGACACGGGCTTCTAGCCCGTGCGCAGGTCGCCAACACGGGCTAGAAGCCCGTGCCACTATGAAGAAAAAAAGAGCACTCATCACAGGCATTACCGGGCAAGACGGCTCGTATCTCGCGGAGCTATTGCTCGAGCAGGGATACGAAGTTCACGGCATGGTTCGGCGAACGAGCGTTGTTATGCGTTCGCGCATCGATCCGTTGTTCGACGTCGCACCCAAGTCCAAATCGCGGCGGCGCGCGGCGCACTTTCTGCATTATGGCGATTTGACGGACGCCTCTTCCGTCAACCGTTTGTTGCGCGAGATCGAGCCGGACGAGATCTACAACCTCGGCGCGCAGAGCCACGTGAAGATCAGCTTCGAGGTCCCGGAATACACCGGCGACACGGTCGGTCTCGGCACGCTGCGCCTGCTCGAAGGTGTACGCGAAACGAAGCTCAATCCGAAGTTCTATCAAGCCGGGTCGAGCGAGATGTTCGGGCTGGTGCGCGAAGTTCCGCAGAAAGAGACGACGCCGTTTTACCCGCGCTCGCCGTACGGCGCCGCGAAGGTCTACGCCCACTGGCTCGCGGTGAATTATCGCGAGGCGTACAACATGTTCGTCTGCAACGGGATTCTATTTAACCACGAATCCCCGCGCCGCGGGGAGAACTTCGTGACGCGAAAGATCACGCTGGGCGCCGCGGCCATCAAGCTGGGGTTGCAGCAGAAGCTGTCACTCGGCAATCTCGAGGCGAAGCGCGACTGGGGGTATGCGAAGGATTATGTGCAGGCGATGTGGCTGATGCTCCAGCAGGAGCGGCCGGACGATTACGTCATCGCCACCGGCGAAATGCACAGCGTGCAGGAATTCTGCGAGCTCGCGTTTGACTATCTCGGCATGAACTGGGAACAGTACGTCGTCGTCGATCCGCTGTACCTTCGTCCGACAGAAGTGCCGACGCTCCTCGGCGACTGCAGCAAGGCGAGGAACGTGCTGAAGTGGAAACCGAGCGTCACGTTTTCCGAGCTCGCGCGCCTGATGGTGGACGCGGACATCGAATTCCTGAAGCGGGAGTACAAGCTGTGAACGAAGTCTCCGCGTGCCGGATTTGCGGCAGCCGAAATCTCAAGCAGATCCTTAACCTGGGCGATCAGGCGCTGACCGGCGTTTTCCCGCGCGATCCGAATCGGAAGATTACATCCGGGGTGCTCGATCTGCTGAAGTGCGATGCATCGACCGGCTGCGGGCTCGTGCAGGCGGGGCATTCGTATCCGATGGGCGAGATGTACGGCGACAATTACGGCTATCGATCCGGTTTGAACCGCTCGATGGTCGAGCATCTGCGGAACAAATCGGACGAGTTAAAGAAGTGGGTGAACGTATCGAGCGACGACGTGATCCTCGACATCGGCAGCAACGACGGCACGCTGCTTTCGTTCTTCGAAAGGCCCAAGCGCATCGGAATCGATCCGTCCGCGGAAAAGTTTCGCAAGTTTTATCCGCCGGGGATCGAACTGGTCGTTGATTTCTTCACCGCAAACGCCTTCAAGAAGCTGGTTGGGGGCAAGAAGGCGAAGCTCGTCACGTCGATCGCGATGTTTTATGACCTCCCGGAGCCCCTCAAATTCGTGCAGGACATTCGCGATGTGCTTGCGCCCGACGGCATCTGGCACCTCGAGCAGAGCTACCTGCCGCTGATGGTCGAGCGGAACGCGTACGACACGGTTTGCCACGAGCATCTCGAGTATTACGCCCTGCGGCAGATCAAATGGATGGCGGACAACTGCGATCTGCGCATCATCGACGTCGGCACGAACGATGTGAACGGCGGGAGCTTCTGGATCACGATCGCCCATCGCAACAGCAGCTTCAAAGCGAACGACGCCGCGGTCGAGAAGATGTTGAAGGACGAAGCGGTCTACGACATGCTCGCGCCGTATGAAGCGTTTCGCAAGCGCATCGACGAGCAGAAGAGACGCTTGCTTGATCGTCTCGCGCAGTTGCGCAGTGAAGGCAAAAAAGTGTTCGGTTACGGCGCCTCGACGAAAGGCAACGTCGTCCTGCAATACTGCGGAATCACACCGGCGATCATTCCGTACATCGCGGAGGTGAACCCTGACAAATTCGGCTGCTACACGCCGGGCACGCGGATTCCGATCATCTCCGAAGCCGAGGCAAAGGCGATGAAGCCGGATGTGCTGATGGTCCTGCCGTGGCATTTCAAAGAGAACTTCCTTCAGCGCGAGGCCGAATTCATCCGCGGCGGGGGGAAGCTGCTCTTTCCCCTGCCTCAAGTCGAATTGGTTCCCTGATGAAATGCGCGATGATCATCGGCAGTGAGGGGCAGGATGGGCGGATCCTGTTCGATCGATTGTCGCGAGAGCAAGCGGTGATTGGCATCGGGCGGGATGGAGTGCGCTCAACCGATCG
Source organism: Phycisphaerae bacterium (assembly GCA_025924315.1). Lineage (GTDB taxonomy): Bacteria > Planctomycetota > Phycisphaerae > Tepidisphaerales > Tepidisphaeraceae > JAICIO01. The sequence continues at coordinate 1,096 of JAICIO010000185.1, read as the reverse complement.
CATACTTCCGCCAGTAGACATTCTGAACGCGGTGCAGGTCAGAGATGTCATCGATCAATACCAGCCCGCGGAAATCTATTTTCTCGCTGCGTTTCACCAATCCTCGCAAGAGCAGGTCTCGAACGAAGTCCAGACACTGAGGAAAAGTTACCAGGTCCATGTGCATGCGCTGCGGAACGTGCTTGATGGCGTGATCGGACGAAGTGCGTCGTCGCGCGTGTTTTATGCCGCCTCGTCGTACATCTTCGGTACTCCAACGGCGCCAGTGCAGGACGAGACCACCCCGATGAAGCCGGAAAGCATCTACGGCATCACCAAAGCCGCCGGCGTGGAGGTCTGTCGGCTGTATCGCACATACGACCTCTTCGCCTCCGTCGGCATTCTCTACAACCACGAATCGGGCAATCGTCCCGAAAGCTTCGTCGCGCAAAAGATCGTCAGCACGGCTCGCCGGATCAAAGCGGGGAGCGATGAAAAGCTCGTCATCGGTGATCTATCTGCCAGAGTCGACTGGGGCTATGCCCCCGATTACGTCGATGCGATGATCCGCATTCTTCGCCTCCCTCAACCAGACGATTTCATCATCGCAACCGGCGAGACTCATACCGTCCGGGAGTTTGTCGAGGTGGCATTTGGCGCGCTTGGGCTGGACTGGAAATCGCATGTCGTGGAAAATCCCGCGCTCATCGGATCGCCCAAGCCGCCGCTTGTGGGCAATTCGGACAAGCTCAAACGCATGACCGGCTGGCGTCCTTCGGTCTCGTTCGAGCAAATGGTTCGGCTGCTTGTCGGCAACGCTTAAACGCGCGAGGAACTGCACATTAGCCACGGCAAAACGCTCATCTTCATCCCGACGTACAACGAGCGCGAGAATGCCGGGAAGATGTACCAGGAACTGCGCGCGCTCGGGCTCGACAGCGACATCGTTTTCCTCGACGACAATTCACCCGACGGCACGGGGCAGATGCTCGACGAGCTTGCGAAGATCGATCCGCGGCTGTTTGTGATTCATCGGCCGGGCAAGCTCGGGATCGGCAGCGCGCATCAGACCGGCATCCGCTGGGCGTATGACCGCGGATACGAAACGCTCGTCACG
>JAICIO010000184.1 GCA_025924315.1 Phycisphaerae bacterium | reverse complement strand
GCATTCCCGATGTAGAGCCGCGTGCGGTCCCACTTGCTCAGGTGCTCGTAGGCCTTGGTGAGAAATTCGTGCACCTTTTCGCCGGCTTCCTTCTTGTACGGCATTTCGTTCGACAGGATGTAGATGACGATCGACGGATGGCGCGCGTACGTTTCGAATTCCTTCTGATACGCCGCCATGCTGCGATCGAAATCTTTCGGCAGGCGCTTGCCTTCGCCCTCGCCCTGTGCTTCCAGACTCTTTTCTGCTTTTTCTTCTTCCTTCGTCAGGCCTGTCGGTGGACTGCCGTAAAACCCGGTGTCGATCATCAGGCCGAGCTCGTCGCATACGTCGAACCAATCCTGGTCCGCCTCGCTCGGGCGAATGAGGTTCAGGTGCTGCGACTTCATGTACTGCACATAGTCATGCGCGAATTGTCGCGAATGGCCGAGCTCTTTTGGTTCGCCGCGTCCGGGTGGGTTGATCGCGAGGCCGCGCAGGAAGATTGGATGGCCGTTGAGAAGGTAGTGGCCGTCTTTGTAGGTGAAGGAGCGGAAGCCGATGCGAACTTTCTGTGTGGGCAACACGAGCGTGCCGGCGTGAACCGTGACGGAAAGCTCATACAAATTCGGACTGCCCGGCGACCAGAGCTTCGGCTTTAAACCCGATATCGTTTTTTCAATCTCGGTCGACGCGCCACGGACCTGTCCTTCACCCAGCGATCCGCTCCAGAGCTTTTCATGGTCCGGGAGAGAAGTGATCTCGGCAGTCGCGGTCGTGCGTCCGCCGCCGATAATGCGCGTCACGACGCGTAAAGAGTCCGACGTTGTAAATGGAATCACTTCAACGTTCGGCGCCGCGAATGCGGACGAGATGAAAAACGATGCGGCGAGTGGGAGGACGAGGAAGCGAAACAATCGAACCATGAAGACCTCAAAAGACAAGACAACCCGCCGCCGACGGGTGTAGGCCTAAGCGAAAACGTGTGCTTCGGAAGGGATTCCCAAAGCGTCGCCACAGATTGTATACCGTGAACCCGCGCCGGTTTCACCCCCGTAATTCATTACGCAACAAGTTAATGCGCAGGGACGGGAGCGATTTCCCGCATGTGCGAGGTGAATTTGACGAGCCAATCCGCCAGGATCGCATCCGCAGGCTGCTTCGATTTGTGCAATTCCGCCGGCGTTTGACCCCAATAAAAGCTGATCCAACCGGCGGCGTGATCGCGCGAACGGTCGATGAAGTCGACCAACTGATCTGAGCTGCACGCGATGGGATACATCTCTTCAACAATCACGGGCTTGCCGAGATCGAAACCTTTGAGCGTCCGCTGAATCTCGTCGAGCTTCTTCGCATCGGGATAAAGATGCGTGCAGAGGAAATCGAGCTCACCGACCATCGCCTTCGCGGAGAAACCCGCCTCGCCATAGGTCGATTGGTCGTTCGGCAGCAGCCCGATGCTGATCAACCGCTTCGGATCATGCGCACGAATGGCCGCCACCATCTTCCGCACCCACTGCCGTGAAATCTCATCGCGATTGCGCCCGCGGGAGTCGAGCGTGATGTACTGGCAGTAGTCGAAAGCCTCGAGGTGCCCCGTCATCCACTTGTCCGTCTTGCCATTCGGCACGAGCGGCTCGTTGATCAGATCGTAAAACATCACCGCCGACGAATCTGCACAGGTCTTCGCGATCGCCTCCCAGAAATTTGCCTGCGCCGCCCAGCGATGCTCCTCGTCGAGCGCGTCGTACCACTTCGGCACATCGCTGTGGCGATACGACGCGAGCCCGGTGATGTCGAGCCGCAGGCCGAGCTCTTCAGACAACTTCAGCAACTTCGTCAATTGCGCGAGCGATTTCTCGTGAGGCCGATCAGGTGACTCCATGAATCGCCCAAACTGCAAATGCACGCGCACCACGCGCGCCCCCAGATCCTTCATCTCCCGAAAATCGCCTTCAACCGTCGGCCACTCCGTCTCCCAATACTCCTCCAGCAGACGCATCCTGTAATCGCGGTCGTAGTTGAATCCCCAGGGGATGAATCGCTTGCCGGAATCGACTTCGACAAATCCGCGACCGTCTTTGGAAACGGCGATGCGAGAAACCTCCGCTCGCGACGAAGCGCAGAGGAGGAGACCGGCAACGCAAGTCGTCATCCTGAGCGCAGCGAAGGATCTCCAAAAGGGAACACGGGTTCGATATCGAGATCCTTCGCTTCGCTCAGGGTGACAACACCGCATGATCACTTCCACCCCAAACGCACCGCCATCTCGGCGAGAATCGCGAAGTACGCCATCGTGTGCGCACTGCTGCTCATCGGCAGAATCCGCACGCCGTAGCCCGGAATATCCACCGTCGCGTCCGCGGGGCGCCAGGGCAGATCGAGCCAGATGAAATTCTCGTGGTTCTTCAGATCCGCCGGCCGACCGTAGGGCGAGCTGTGAATCAAGCGGATCCCGCGGGATAGAATGCGTTTAATATCATCGATATGCACGGGCGCGTAGCCCATGTGCAGCACCGTGTCGCCCTTCTTCAGATCGGCGGGCAGCGCCTTGCGCAGATCGCTGTAGGAATGGCCCCACTCGATCGGATATTTCTTCGGTTCTTGAAGCTCAAGAATTTCCGGATAGCTATGGCCCACGGCGACCGTCCAGATGCGCCGGTTCGCCTTCTTCGCCTCCGCGAGCCACGCACCCGCCTGCGCGAGTTGCCGCGACTGCGCGATCAGTCCGTCGTGAATTTTCTTGAGCAGCGAAAGGAATTCCCCGGTCGTGTATCCGGGGGCCAGTGGCGGCACATACCACGCGTCATGAAACAGCGACGTGTACCACGGCTCGCGCAGATTGTCGTGATTGAAGAACGTCGCATTCCGCGCGAACGCGCCTTCGAGCCACACGCTCATCCAGATGATCGGCATCTTCCCCGCCCGCGTGCACGCCGCGATCATCTCGCCCGCGGTGAGCCAACCGCGCACGAACTGCTCGAACTTCCGCAGCGGCGAGAGCGGACGAAATTCGTCCAGCCCAAACAGCCCTTCATTCGGCGCCGCCCCACCCGTGAACGCCGCGAAGCGCGACGTCGGCACGAGCCCATCGACATCCTCCGGCCGACCAATCGCGAACAGCTGCGCTTTACTCTTTGCGACCTTCTTCAGCTGTTCCTTCGATCGATCATCCCACCGGCGCGGAAGCGCGAAATACGCGACATCCTTCTTCGACTCCGCCACGTAATCCGACGGCCGCAAGCCCATCAATCCACCCGCGCGCCCGCCAAATTCGCTCGGCCAGAACCGCGCGACCGGCGGAGTGAAAAGCGAACCGCCCGCGAGCAGCGACGAGGCCATTCTTTCACCGACGCCCGCAAGCGTCGGCGCCGCTTTCTCAATCCCCGCTATCTTGGATCCGACGAGATCGAGATACTGCAAGGCGGGAGTCTTCTTCACAGACGACGAATTCCGTTTCATTAGCATGTTTGCTCGTTGCTCGCTGCGTGTTGCGTGTTGCGTGTTGCTTGTTGCGTGTTGTTGCATTTCCAACATGCAACGTGCCACACGCAACCCTCCATTAAAGATCTTTCACCCGATCCCGATACTTCTTCAACATCCGCGCGTTGAACTCGTCGCCGCCCGGCAGATTCGCACTTCTGAAAATCGGCGGCTCGATTCCGCGTTTGGTCATCGCCGCCGTCGCTTCGATCACCATGCGGTGCGCGATGAAGCTATCGACGATCGTGCTCGTCGGCGCGATCGGCACATCGAAGCCTTCCACCTTGTAGTCGGCGTCGCCGTACGGGTTCTGATCGTCGATCTTCAGATCCGCATAATCGAACAAGTGCTTGCCGTTCGGATGGCGAATCTTGTGATCCTTCGGCAGGTTATTCACCCAATCGCTCGACGACACCGCGATGATCTTCGCACCGCGTTTCTTCGCCTCCTCCGCCGCGTCGATCGTCGTCGGATTGAATCCGATGTTGTGAAAAATGATCAGCAGATCATCCTTCTTCAAATCGTAATAGCGAATGAGGCACGCCCCGTACCCGGTCGTCCGCTCGATCTCGAGGTACTTGAGCGCCTGACACAGCGGCGAAATATCGTGCCCGAAAATCGGATTGACGCACGCGAGCCCGCCGGCCCGGAAAAACATCTCGCACACCATCATCACGGTGTGGCCGCCGCCACCATAAACATGCACCAGCCGATCATTCGCGATCGCCTCCGCGATCATCTCCCCCGCCTTGGCAATGTTGTCGGCCTGAGCCTTCTCCACCGCGTCGAGCTTGCTCGTCACATTCTTCAGGTAAGCCTGCCCCCGAGTTTTCGTGTCCATCAAATCTCCCTGCGAATTGCGAAGGATGGTAACGAAGCGGGCGGAGGATACCAGTAGTGCCGGATCCTGGCCCCACTTATCATTGCGCACTCCGACCTTTCTTGACGCACAAGGAATGCTCATGAAAACAAGAATCTATCTCGCAACTATCGCGCTTCTAAGCCTTGCCCTCATCGCGCATCGGACACCAGCTGCCTCGCCCGCAACGGCGCCCACCGGTCCCCAATGGGAGTATCTGGAAATGGACGTTCACAACTGGGACGTCGCCTGGTCCAACGGTCACGCACTTACACGCAACGAACGTGAGGCGCTCGGCCTGATCGCGCCCAGCGAGGATCCGCTCTCTTATCAAGCCAACCGGTTGGGCGAACGCGGCTGGGAATTTGCCGGCACTTCACCCGATCGCATCTGGTTCAAGCGGCCGTTGAGCAGGTAGCGCGCCGGTCGACATCCACTCCGGAGTTGCTCGCGCGGTTCGCTCACGCCTGCCTTGTCCGTTTCTCCCCCCGTCGTACATTCCCTCGCATGCACGTCCTGCTCGCGACGCTGGGGACCGACGGCGATGTGATTCCCTATGTGGGGCTGGGATCGATCCTGCGCTCGCGCGGGCATCGCGTGACGCTTGGGGCGCCCGAGCCGTATCGCGCGTGCGCGCAGCAGCGAGAGCTCGAATTCACTCCACTCGTGACGACGGAAGCAGTCCGCGAAATGCTGAGTAATCCGGACATGTGGCATCCGCTCCGCAGCGGGCCCATGATGGCGAAGTGGGGATCACGATTTCTGGCGACGCAGTATGAGGATCTGGCGCGTTTGGCCGACGATGACACCGTCATCGTCGCAAATCCCGGTGTGCTGTCCGCGCGGCTGGTGCAGGAAACGCGCGGTTGTCCCCTGGCGACGCTCCTGCTTCAACCGGGATTGTTGCCGAGCATCGAATCGCCTCCGCAGATGCCCGGCGGATTGACGTTGCCGACCTGGGCGCCGCAGTTCATCGGAAAGTTGTACTGGACGGGCGTTGATTTTGCCGGCGTCCTGATGGCCGCGGGAACGCTCAACAAACTTCGCGCCGGACTGGGGCTCGCGCCGATCCGTCGCTTGTTTAAGTGGTGGCTTTCGCCGCAGCTGGTGATCGGATTATTTCCGGCGTGGTACGCCCCGCCGCCGCGAGACTGGCCGCCGCAGGTGCGGCTGGTGGGCTTCGGCCAATTCGACGGCGGCAACTCGAACGAACTGCCCGCCGATGTGCGCACCTTCTTTGAAGCGGGATCGCCGCCGATCGTCTTCACCATGGGCACGGGCATGACGCACGCGGCCGAGTTCTTCTGCACCGCCGTTCGCGCCTGCGAACTGCTCGGCGCTCGCGGACTGCTCATGACGAAATTCCCCGAGCAGCTTCCGCCGACCCTGCCCGACACGATTCGTCACTGCGCGTTCGCGCCCTTCCGCGCACTCCTTCCGAAATGCGCCGCGATCGTTCATCATGGAGGAATCGGCACAACCGCCGCGGCACTGTCCGCCGGCATCCCGCAGCTTGTCCTCCCGCTCGCGTGGGACCAACCCGACAACGCCGCCCGCGTCCGGGCCCTCGGCGCCGGCACCTCCCTTCCAAAAAAGCGCCGCTCGCCCGAGCATCTCGCCAGCGCCCTCTCTGGGCTCATGACCGAAGAAACCCGCCGCCAATGCCGCGCCCTTGCTGACCGATGCAACGAACCCGACGGCCTGGCCGTCGCCGCGGATCTCGTCGAACAGCTCGCCGGCAATGCGCAGAGAAGTTTCGATCACGAACCCGCGAAGTGACGAAGGTTTGCGAAGAAGACAATTTGATTCGCGAAGAGGCGCGCGTTCTCAACCCACGCATTTCATGCGACGAACGCGACGGGTAAGAAGCAGAAGCATGCCGATCACCACGAGCGCGAGTGTGCTGGGCTCGGGGACGACATGAGCGCTAATGGCGTAGCTATTGAGGATCGAGGAAAAACCCGTTGGCGGCGGGCCATCCGTGTCGAAGTACTCGCCGAAGTGGGTCGCGACGCCGGTGGGCGTGATGCCGGATCCATCCGCCATCCAGTCAAACGAGTTACCCGCGCCGGTGCCGTAGGTCACGAGCCAGTAAGTATTGCTGGCCGCGAGTGTGAACTGCGATGAGGGTGAGAACGTGTAATCCGCGATCCCCGCCGCGCTGAAGCTCGGGTTCGCGAGGGTCGTCAACGGCGAGCCGGGCAGATTCGATACCGAGTTGCTCCAAAGCTGAACGATGGGGTGTACGTCCGTTCCCGATAAATTCAGGCGAAGGGTCGCGGTATCGAGGAGGTAGTCGTCCCCCGCGGGCATCGTGAATCCCATGCCTTTGTTGCGGAGGTTATCGAGGCTGGCGGATTGAGTCCCATCATTACCTTCGAGATTACTGATAATGACGGCGGCTTGCGCATGGCCGACGATCAACGTCAGCAACGCCCCGAGAACAACCAGTTGCAGCGCTGGTACGATCTTCCGGATTCCACTCATTGAATTCTCCCCTTCGCGGAGTTGCCGATCATCGCGAACTTCAACCTTCGTGTGAAACCTTACTTTTTCGCCATGTTACCTACAAGCTTTTTTTGGAATATTTGCCCGGAAGTTCGAAGCGTGAAGCCGCCCACGCGCAAGAAGCCAGTGTGACTCGTGACGGAGCACGCCTTTTATGACGAACTGATCCGCATCGCAGGAGACACGATGGTTCCTTGTGCGGCGGCGACTAGAAATCGAATCGCATCGCCACGACGATGACCGGTTCGCTGTCGTCGGGATTGAAGACGTACGCGGCCAGGTCGAGTTGCTTGTATGTGAAACCGACGAGCAGACCGCGTTGGATGTCGCGATCGGACTGGTAGGCACGGGTGCGCTGGGTGACCACGCCGAAGCGGAGCCAGTCGGTCGGAGAAAAGGTGAGCTCGGACCAGTTGTAGAAAAAGCTGTTGGATGAATCGCCAGCGTCGAAGACATACTCGCCTTCGCTGTACAACTCGAAACGCTTCCAGCTCACGGAGCCCTTGTAGCCCGGGGCGACGCCGGTGGTGTCGCCGAACACGCCGCCGAGCATCGGGGTGATTTCCCACGCGAGCTTGTCTCCGCCGGCGAAGTTGTATCCCACCCACGCGGAGGCGGTGTTCTGGTCCTCATAGTTGTACCGCGCTTCGAGGTGCAGCGAGTCGTGGTCGGCGGTGAAGGTTGGCTGCACATACTCGTGGTCATTGGGAACGAAATAGGCGTACGCGGAGATGGAGAACGACCACGCGCGCTCCTGCGATTCGGCGACAGCCTGCGTCGTTGAAGCCGTCCTCGTGGGGATGTCGATGGCCGTCTGCGCAAGTGATGAGCAGGTGGCCAGTGTAATTGCAATCGCGGCGCTTCCGGCGAGCCACATTCGTCTACCCTCCCAGAGCCATCGTGAGCGCGACAAGCGCCATCCCCAGCACCACCATCACCGTGCCCATCAGCCACCCGCCGGCGTGGGTGACTCGTCCAAATGCATAGCCGCAGACGAACAACATGAAAACGGCGATCGCATTCGACACGCGTAGCGCGACGTGCGCGCGGCTCATGACGACGAACGGAATCGCGACGGGAAAAGTCGTCGCGAAGACAAACAGAAACACGCCCAGCGCGCCAAGCCAGTCACGGGCGCTCAAGCGCGGCCGATTGGGCGGATCGGGAAGCTGCTGAAGCCGCTGATGCATCGATTCGAGCTCGGTCGGTTCGAGGATCGACACGACAATCGGCGGCAGCGCATCGCTCACGAGTTGTTGCGCGCGGGTCGGATCATTCGTTGCGCGAAGCGCGCGATAGATGGTGAGATTGCGTCCGCGCTCAGCGAGGCAGCTCATCAGGTAAAGGACGCCGTCGATGATACCCCACGCGATGTTGCAGCCCAGCGCCCCCACCAGCATCACGCGGATATCTTCACGCCCGGCTTCAGCGATGCTGAGCGAGCCTGTGAACGTCAGGACCATGATCAAGCCAAAGAGCACTTCCGAGATGCGCTCGTGCGGCTCGAGGATCCGCTGCGGATGGTTGATGATGTTTTGCGGAATTGCGGTGAGCACAGCTAGGTTCCTCGCGGCGGAAGGAGATAGAGCGTCAGGCCGAAGATGAAATAGACCACCAGGACGAGCACACCGACGAACCAGGCGGAACGTCCGTTCGTGGTCACCAGCGCCGCGGTCAGCGTCGCGATCAGCATCATGACGACCGCGCCCGGCCAGAACTGCAAATCCATCGGCGTGGGCCCCATGACGTAGCTCAACAGGACCAGGACCGGCGCCACAAACAGCGCGATCTGCGATGCACTGCCGAGCGCGATTCCGACGCTGAGATCAAGCCGGTTTTTCCGCGCGGCGGAGAACGCCGAGGCCATCTCCGCCGCCGCGCCGACCAGCGCCACGACGATAAATCCGACAAATGCCGGAGTCATTCCGAACGTTTTCGCCGCCTGCTGCACCGATTCCACGAAGACCTCGCTGACCAGCGCGACGAGCACCGTGATGACGGCCAGAGCGATCAGCGCCATCCCGATCGGCCACGGCGGACCGTCTTCCGCGTCCTGGCTATGCTCGACGCTCTTGAAGAGCTCGCGGTGCGTCTTGAGCGAGAAGACCATCCCCAGCGCGTAAGCCATGATCAACAGAATCGCCAGCCCCAGGCTCAGTTTCTGCGTGATGCCGCCGG
>JAICIO010000183.1 GCA_025924315.1 Phycisphaerae bacterium | reverse complement strand
GCAAGAGCTGGCGACTGAAGGAAGCCGCCGCGCGAGTAGCAAAGCGCCCCGCAACCGCGTAAGATCCCTCGTCCCGCTGCCATGACAGGTGGGGGAGTTTGACCCGGCCACGAGTGGGGGATTTTGAGGTGGCCGCCGGGGCGCGCGGCCGATCCGACAAACAATTCGAACGCTGGTCGCCCGGACCGGGTAGGGCGATGAGCGCTTACAGGCCGCGCCTCGATTTGCCGCCGCACGTCCAGCGGCATCGGCAGGAGGTCTCGATCGCTTAAGAGTCTCCGACCACCCGTGCGCCCCTAAGAAACCGGCAGACCGTTGGAAATCGCGCGCAACTGTTTGTGCAGGCGCGCTCTCTTGTGACACGGCCCGGTGGCGGCGCCGAGACCGTGGTTCAAGAATGGCCAGTTTCTGCCGACTTGAGGCGTTTGATATCCGCGAGGAGCGGGTGTCGTTTACGCTATCGATTACGGTCGCAAATGTTGGGAATACGCCCGCGGCAACGTGAACGCAGCGCGCAAATCGTCGCATCTCCCGAGGAGGACGCCGAACCGCTGCAACTCGCCGCCGCGAATCGCTCGCTGCAGGCAGTTGCGTATGCACGCAAGCTGGGTAATCCGCCGCGCGCACGCAGGTCTCTTTCCGAATGTCCCTCAGCTGAGAATCGCGTCGTTACTCTCGGCTATGCCTAATTCGTTGAGGCCGCCGGCCCATTGCGCCATTAATTTTGGTGGCGTCTGCGTTCCGTAATCAATCCTTGGTGACGAGGGACAAATCACCGTTGGATACGTCGTTAGTGAGAGAAAAGGTCTGTTTAGTCGGATGCCGACGAATTCCGCAGAGTGCTGTACGAATTCTCATGAGTCGATGCCGACGATGAATACGCACGCCAATTCGGGCGACGAGCGGTTACACGGCTTCCCTAGCAGACCCGCAGCAGCCGAACGATCAGCCGTTGCCGAGCCGCCACCGCGATGCGCCAAAGCGCGACTGCCGCTGTGATACCCCTTGGTTCCGACAATCGAATGGTCCGTGCGTTATCGCGAGGCAGCTTAACTACCGCGGCCGACTTAGAAGCGCTCGTGCTCGTGCGACCGCGCCCTGGAAAAACGACGCCCTCGGTGGCTGATTGTCAGTCTGGGTGGCTGGCCTCACGCCCAGGCTCCGAGTCGGCGCAGTGTGTTCATCAGACAGGTCGTCGGGTGTACGAATTTCCAAAATCCGTGAGGTCCCGTCCTCAAGCTGCAACATGAGCCGGGACATTTTCTTCTTTTTGCTCTGCTCGACGAGTTGGACATCGACTACCTCGTGACCGACGATGTGGTTAAGGCTGTTCAGCGTCGATAAAGAGCGATATGCGAACAGCTCAGCCAGTTTATACCGGAGAACGCCCCGAGCTTCGTTTGACAGCGAGGCAAACGTCTTGGCTACCAGTCGGTGCTCGATCGTTGTGAGTTGGTGCAGGTCCGCCACAAGCGAGATTCCTTTGAGTGCCTCGTGCTCTGCAAGTGGGAAGTACCCAATCCGTCGTTCAATTCCGGCATGGTACGCGGTTGGAATTTCGGCGAGGAAGAAGATTGGCGCGACCAGCAGTGTCGGATCAAGATCTTCGCGCAACTCCGCTTCAGCAATTGCCTCTTGTTCTGTCCGTCCTTGTGCTTCGAGCTGGCGGACGTATTCGTTGAACTGCTTATCCAAGGCGCAATCATGGCTTACCACAATGGCCAAACCCAAGCGCGTTTCATGCGACACGTACTCGCTCTGTCGGCCAGGCGGTACTCTCCAGATCGGGCCTTTGACCGCTGAGCCCAGAGAGTTTCGGGCGGGTGCTGTAGGAATTCCAACGAAGGTGCCTCTGGCTAAAGACCAGAGGCACGTCGTCGGAACTACGATGATGTCGCCTTGACTGAGACGACCGGTGGGCGCGGCGTAGAATTCGCCGGAAGTGGAGGGCGCCATCGCCTCCGACTATTTGTCGCCACCTGCGAGGTCAGTTCCCAGGTCTGCCATGTCTTTCCAGCTCAGGTTCGATTCGGATAGATAATCTGGGAAGAATCGGCGAAGGCGTCGTGACTTCGTATCACGCATCGGCAACTCACTCATTGCCGCATTCACTCTGGCCCAGTTCTTCTCGATCTTTCTTGCAGCGTCAGGTTGTACCGAAAATCGGCTTTCGATACTCCGGCTTGCGTATTCCTTCGGCACCCGCCTGTTCCAGACATGCAGAATATCCGTCGAGCTCGTGGAGAGTTGCGACGGCAGTCGGTTCGGTTCATAAAGGTGACAATTAGCAGCTAGTACCCACGCGATCATAGCGACGCCATTGTAGAATGCTCGATAGGTTCGAAAGTCCTCAGAACTTCAGCGCTGAATACTGCGTCAAACGTACGATATGCCGTGTCGTGCAATTCGGCGCACGTGGTTGGCGCATCGTCGAACGGTTTTGATAGCGCGAATGCCACCTCATCGATCCGTAGGGTCAGCTCGGTGTTCTTGTCGTCACTTACGCCGGCCGCTAAGACGACGCTCTCATGCCTGGCCTCCGTCTCTGTCGCGCTCAGAGCTCGACTAATCTCGAAATAAAAAGGATTGCGCTCGCCTAGAAGGATTGCGGGAACGAGGGGGCACGTCGCAGAGACGAAGCTCGCTAGAGTGAACTCACCGGGTATTACAGGCAGCTTGTTGATATACCGGACGATGATTCGCTGTACGGGCGCCGATCGAGCAACTGTTTTATGAAGACCCAGCACCTGCGTGGCGATTTGCTGTAGCTGCTCCCAACCCGGATAGCCAGATGGCAGTCGAGGTGGCAACATGCTCACACCCAACATCGTGGGCGCCACAGTCAACGCGAAGCCACCGTTATCCGTGGTCAACCGTCTCGCTTGTACCGGATCAGTCGTTCGGATATGGCCGAGCTCAATCGTAACGTTCCGTACCTCTACCGGGGCACTCGATGGGAGAACCTGGCTCAATGCCGATGCGATCTCGTCCCAGCGCTTGTCGTCCCACGACACATTTTGCGGATCGAAGTAAAATTCGATCACAGCCTCGGCGAGAGGCGGCCTGCGATATACGATGCGTTGAATTGGCACAACGAAATCGCTAGTCGCCAGGGTCACGTTCGGTCATGGTACCGAGGGGCGGCGAGTCCGCATCCGAAAGTCAGGCGCGCCAACGCATTTGCATCAACTGGATAGTCTCGCGAGATCCGTGCCCGCTTCCAGGACGTGTGGGCACGCTCAAATTATCGTCCGTTGGCGAGCGCAGCATGGGCTGGCTCGACGAATTCCAGCTTCGAACCTAGCAGAACCTTCGTTACTTGTGAAGTACTTCACAAGCGTGCGCCCGGCCCCGTACTCTCATACGAACCACAGCGCTTAGGGTTTCTGCTCGAAGGGGTCAGAGCAGTGAATCGTAGGGGCACGTCCTCGCTACAATGCGTCGAATTGTCTCCGGCTCCGGGCACACCCACTGCGGTTGGCGATGCCCCAAGCGCTTTGACGGCGGGCGACACTGGCATTGCCGTATCTTGGTTGAGAACCCCTTCGCTCAGTCAAGGCAACTCTGTCACTTATCGCTCAGGACGGAGCCACGGATGAAAACGTGTGGAAGTAAGTTGGCTCCCAGGCGACGCCACCATTGCGGTGTTCGCAATGTTAGCGTACATTGCGGTCGTGAACACTGAAACGCTCGGCCAGGCGATCAAGCGCCTGCGAACGGAAGCGGGATATACACTCCGCGGCTTCGCAGAGATGGTGGGCATCTCGGCAGCATATCTCTCCGATATTGAACACGATCGCCGAAATCCGACTGAGGAAAACCTTCGAAAAATCGCCGCCAAGCTGAGTCAGCGTGTCGCCGTGACCTATGAGGAGCTTCGTGCGCTCAGCGCAAGGCTCGAGACCGACTTGCAGCAGCTCGTGCAGCAAACGCCGGAGGTTGGTCAGCTCCTACGTGAGGTAAAGGAGACCGGCAGACCCGTTCGCGATGTACTTCGTGAGTTGCAGGAACATCTTCGTAACACTCATCCGGAGTCTGACGAGGAATGAAATCCTGGCCCGACCCCAAAAGTCCTTGGGGAAAGCAACTTCGATTCGAAGACAACGAATTCGAAGCAATAATGGACGAGATGCGCGGTCGCGCCGGCTCGGAATGCTTCACGCCGGGCAAGGGGATCGATGTCGATCTCGTCGTGTTGCGCGCCGTGGACACCGAGGCGGATTACGTAGGCTTACCGCCCGGGGTGCTGGGGCGCTCAATCTTCGGTCCCGATGGTAGCGTCAAGATCGAGATTTCAAGAACTCTCTCGGACGAAGCTGAGCATGGTCGCGTTGCGAGGCGCCGTCTTCGGACGACAGTTGCTCACGAGTGCGGGCATGTGGCATGTCATCGAGGTTTGTTCATACGTGATACGGAGACACTTTCGCTCTTCGCAACCGGTGATGCATCAAGCTCGATTAAGGCGAAGCCGCCAATTCTTTGCCGCGCAGAGAGCGTCAATCATTCAAGCTACAACGGCGAATGGTGGGAGTATCAAGCCAACCGTTGCATGGCCGCTCTGCTGCTGCCGAAGAAAATGTTTAGCGCGTCGGCGAAGCAGCGGCTTGCTGGCGGCGGATTCAAATCTGGCGAGGATTGTTTGAAGCGGGGCTACGGTGAATCGCTCGTTCGCGAGCTGTCAGACGAATATGACGTGAGCCAACAAGCGACGCTTTTTCGATTGCAAGCGCTCGCGCTCCTACCTTCAGGGAATCAAATGCGTCTCAGTTTTTCCGACTGATCTTCTCGAGGGACGGTCTCTTTTTTTGCCCGTTGTGTTAGCACCGTCCGCTGACACGGCGTACATGCGGAGGTTAATGATGGCTCGGCGGTACTCCGGGAATACGAATGGCGAGCGGTATCTCGCCAACAACAGTCCCTCGAAGAAGGAGGTGCACGATCTCGATAACGAGAAGACGCAATGTCAGATCGATGAAATCATTCGAGCTGGGCACGACAAGCCGTACAACTCGCTCACGACCGCTCACTCGGACGGATACGACAACTGCGCGTACTGTCTCGGCGGTTCATCCCGTTAGAGGAGAAACAACCGATGGGTAAAAGACTCACGCCAGGAACGCCGGCCCCCGCATCGGCGCAATACGAAATCGTTGGGCCGCGGGGTGGGCACACAGGTGTCGAACGCACCGTCGTTCGCGGCGAGCCCCTGCCTCCGACGCCGAATGCCGGCTCAACATACCGTATTGCCGATCGTACGAATAACGGCTCAGGTAAGCCGAAGAAGTAAGAGCACGCCGGGGAGCAGGGCATTGACACCGCTCCCCGGTGTGGCAGGGCTCCTCTCACGTCCACTAATCCAGACGATGGAAAAACGGCGACCGTTTAGCAGTCAGGAAAAGCGGGCGATCTTCGACCGTAGCAGCGGTAAGTGCCACGTTTGCCACAAACAGCTTTGCTTCAGCAACCACGGCCTGCACGGCGCGCGCGGCGCATGGCACGTCGACCACTGCGTTCCGATTGCCAAGGGCGGAACGAATCACGGCAATAACCTTCGAGCGGCATGCATTTGCTGTAATCTCGACAAATCGACTGTTACCGCGCGCACAGCACGACGCTGGAACGGAACGACAAGAGCGCCGCTCAGTAAGAAGCAGCGCGAAGAAGCGCAGATGGCCAACGCAATCGGCGTCGGTGTGATTGGCGCGACGGTCGGCGGGTTCATCGCCGGACCCGTCGGTGTATTCGTTGGCGGAGCGATAGGCGCGGCACTCGGCAGCGATAGCGATCCCGATGAGTAGCCCTCAATCCTCAGCCAAACCAACTGACCGTGGGAGCCTGGAATTGAGTCGCTGATACCTTCAGGTCGATGTGATTGCATCGCCGACCCTGTAGTTATTCCCGGGTCACGCATCTAGCTGTGCGGCGTCCACATTATCATCGGCGCGTGTTCCGCGTCATACTGAGCAATGGCCGTGCGAACGTTCTCGAGGGCGCTGATTCCCAACTTTTTCCCGAGGTCGGTAAAGAACGCCCTTTCTGCTTCGCACCATTGCTTGACGATCGGCAGATCCTCGGGCGTACGGCCACTTGCAGCCAACACATCGACGAGCCACTTACGCCAATCGCGGTAGGCCATGTAGCCGCCGGCAAGTGCAGGGCGAGGATCCCGGTCCGTTGCATCAGCTAACTCAACGAACGCGTTCAATGCGCGCAACGCATTTTTCATCGGATAGTTGGCGAAGTACCACAGAAACCACGCACGCGCCGATTCCTGTGGCTCATGTGGATGCATTTCGAGCAACGAATGCCAGACCTGATCAAGAGTGTCCCGAAGCGTCCAGACTACTGGTTTGAGCTCCTGAAGCGACGCTCGCATCACCGCAAACTCGTGCGTGTCCGCTACACCTTCCAATAGGAGCTCCCGGCCGTATCGCGATGCTTGGACAGCCTTCCGTAGCTGATCACGCGCGTGATCGCGCTCTTCGGTGAGTACCTTGACGGTTCCTTCAAGCGCCGTGACTTGTTGTTGACATTGCATTTCCAGCGCGCCGCAAAAGCCACGAGCTTCAGTCAGTTGTTGAGTCACATCCTTGAGTTCCCGCGTCCTTTGTGTGAGCGCTAGTTCCAGAATCTCGTTGCGCTCGTGTAGTGCCTGAAGTTGAACAGTTGCGTGTTCGTCTAAGCGGAAGGCTGAACAGGCACGCAGGAGACGCTGCCAGAACTGCCTTAGCGACTTCCGAGCGACATACGCGTAGAAGCAGCCAAGGACGATGACGAGAATAACGACAAGACGAGATGTAGTCAGCCAAGACGGCCGGAACTGAAGCGACCAACTCGCCCATACTGCAAGATGAGAACGCGCGTCGTTGGGCGTTACCTGGGCAGCGAAGGCCAGCGCTCCGATAATCCCCGGGGTGGCTATGAGTACTCGCTTGACGGGCTTGCGCCGCCAGAATGGTTCTCTAATCACCGTCATTCCGGGCAAATTAGCGAGCGAAGGTTTCCGGTCCAATCTCTCTAAATCCGTCTAGCTTGAGCCGAGAGATTGTAAGACGTTCGAATAGCACTTCCATTCAGCGGCGAGAAATCCTCTCCGATTCGGCGCGGGGGTCGCTTCATCGATGCCAGCATTGGTGGCGACGAAATTTCGAAGACGGAGGGCGATCCGATTGCACTCAACTCGTCCTCGGCGTGGCCGAGCGATTGTTACCAGAGCGCACCCTTCTAGCTGTTCTTGGCCCCCGCGCGCCAATGTTGTCACCAATGCAGGGGTCACGGCATCGTTGCTCACGACCGGTAGCTGCGTGCCGGGTGACCGCGTCACGCGCGGCCAGCGTCGGCCCGCGATCACAATACGAGCGGAATATTCGCGCCGGGGAAGATGGGCATATTCGAGCTCTTGGTCGGCATTCAATGAGAATTCCGGGGTCCCTGCGCGCCGAGCGCTCTCTACATATCCTGTGCGAGCGCCTTCTTCGTCGCCCACCAGTCGGCGACAAGCGCGTGAACCTCTTCGGGCTCGAGCGGCTGGATCCACGGCGGACCGATGTAGCGCATTCGCTCGGTCGACGTGAAGGCCCAGCGCGGCTGCCCGGCGATCGTCTGTACCTCGCAATAGAACGCCTTGCCGGGCAAAGTGACGAGGTAAACTTGGCGCTGGCTCACGGCCGAGCCTCGTCAGCACGCTGAGTTTGCATCCGCTCGGCCGCATTCGCGTCGGCCGAATTTCGCAAGGCGCAGTTGGTCGGCGAGGATCCTAGGCTCCGTCGGGTGGTACGCCACGGGCCCGAAGGTGTACAGCATTACCTCACGGGTCCGCCATCCGGCACGAACGCCCGCCCCTCTGCGCGGCGATCGCCGAGCGGCACACGCTTCTTCTTTCGGTTCTCGAGACGATAATCGATCACGGTCCACGTCTGGCCGTCGGTGTCGGTGTAGATCACGAAACTATCTGCGGCCGCGGCGGCGTTGGCGTGGCCGGAGAGATCGACGGAGCATCGTCGTCGTCCTTCGTGTGCCGAAGCGACTTGTTCGCAGCTCGTGTGACCAGACGCTTCGCAACAGTCGCGCGATCGCCCTCAATCGCATCCCGCTTCAACACCTCGGCCTCGAGGACGGTGCTGATGTCCTCAGTTTCTACGCGGACGCCAGGCGACAACCGCCGGAGCTCGCGGCGGATGACGTTCAATGCCGGTTCACTCAGCACAATCGCAGCGATGGAAAATCGGCTCAGCGCCGCCTGCTGCGTCTGATATTCACCGATCTTCGAACGCTGCCACCCTTCCTTTGAGAGCAGGAATAACAGCTCGACATCGTCCTCGCTGCGAGGGTTCAGCGAGAGGATGTCGAGATCCAGCACGAGGTCGTAGGTAATCGGCTTCGCGAATCCGATCTTGTACGCACGCCAGCAAGCGCCGTTGGTAAGCACGACCCAATCGATGCCCTGGTTCGCCGCGTAGTCGACGGCCTGCTTGACGAACGATTCCTTGAGATCGAGGCCGATAGCCTTCACTTCGGCGAGCAGCGCGAGCGAACCATCCAGCTTGATCGCAAGATCGCAGTACGTCCCGCGCACCGCGTGCTCCGACGTGATCTCGGAATACTTGTCGTAGCCGAAAATCTCGGAAAGCATGTCACCGACGATCACGACCGTGTCGGATTCGTTGACGTCGCGAGCCTTTGCCGCCGTGAGGATCGGCTGGAAGCGCTTGATGCCGGCCGCAATGCGGGCGGCAACTTTCGCTGGAGCAGTTGACATGGCGAATCTCCATGTGATTCGAGTCGACCGCGTCGCGGAACGCCGGTTGACGCGCTTCTCAAACTATTGCTGTGGGATCGTCGGTGGAGACGGTTGGGAGCTGATCCGCGAACGATTCCCGTAGGATCACCGCCTCACCCGGCACAACGTGCACGTCGACACGTGAGGACCGCAAGCGCTTTCCGACCTTCGCCTGATCCACGCGATATTAGGGCCTATTAAGGAATACGTTCCTGCAGCCGAGCTGCGACGTTAGGCCGACTAGGTGCGGTTTATTTTCGACGGAGGCCACATGATCAGTTTTCTTGCGCTCGTGTCGTCGTTCGCGATACCGGAACGTGGCAGTTGGTCTGGAATCAGATCTATCTTCATCAGTCACCGGTGCCTCGGCTGCCCCCAGTCGATTTTTCGCGCGAGTTTCTCATTCAGCCGCCGCGCGACGCGAGCCTCGGTCCGGCGCGCGATCTGGGCGCCGAGTTCGCGCGATTGCACAAGGAGTATCGCGGCAAGGTGTGGCCGGACACGCTGAGCAGGCGCGAGGCTGGCCATTGCTTCGG
>JAICIO010000182.1 GCA_025924315.1 Phycisphaerae bacterium | reverse complement strand
TGCGTTTTGTTCCGCGGAAAGAGCGTCGCCGTCACCGGATTCACGACCGCTTCGATCGCCCCGTTGGCCAGTGACGTGATAAACGTGCCGAAGTACAGCATCTGATACGCGGCTGCGTGGCTCGGGGCCTTGATCGCAAAGATCGTCAGACCAGTGCCAACGACGTGCCCGATGAAAGCGAACACCATGATCCGGCCATACCCGATGCTGTCGATAAACAGGCTGAATAGAACAATGCTGATCGCGAACGGAAACAGCGCCGCGCCGGGGAAAATGGCGCCCTTCTGCGCTTCGGTCAGATTAAACGCGTTGCCCCAGTCCGTGATGACCAGCGCTCGCACGATAAATGCAAACGAGGTCGCGAACATTGCCGCGAAGCATCCATAGAACAATCGGTACGCCTGCGGAGAAGGCCTGTCGCCCGCGCCATAGTCGGTCAGCTCTGAAACAGCCTGCGTCATGAATCAACTCCTCAGATGTGGAAACTCGCCCAACGGCCGGCCATCATCCTCGCCACGCAACACGATTGCAAATCTCGAATGCCCCGCTGACACATGAATCCGCCCGGTTTTACGCAGGTTCCCGGGGGCAGGTCCGGTAAAAGCGTTTCAGCCGTCACGACCGCTTTGTTTTCTGTGCCACTCCATGTTAAATCCATAGCCACGAAGGAGACGAGGCATGGCCAGCAAAGTTCGTGTCGCGATCGTAGGGTTGGGCTTCGGCGCGGAATTCATCCCCATCTTTCAGGCGCACCCAGACGCCGAGATGTACGCCATCTGCCAGCGCAATCCCGAAAGCCTGAAGAAGACCGCCGACACGTTTGGCGTCTCGAAGCAATACACCAACTTCGACGAGCTGATCAAAGATCCCAACGTCGATGCCGTGCACATCAATTCGCCGATTCCCGATCACGCGTGGATGGCTATCCGCGCGCTGCAAGCTGGCAAGCACGTCGCGTGCACGGTGCCGATGGGCACCAGCATCGACGAATGCCGACAGATCTGCGAGGCGCAGAAGAAGAGCGGCAAGGTCTACATGATGATGGAGACCGTCGTTTACAGCCGCGAATATCTCTTCGCGAAAGAGCTGTACGACGGCGGGAAGCTCGGCCGCATTCAATTCCTCCGCGGGTCGCATCAGCAGGACATGGACGGCTGGCCGAACTATTGGCCCGGCCTCCCGCCAATGTGGTACGCGACACACTGCGTCAGTCCGTGTCTCGCAATTCTCTCCGACCCCGCGAAGAAGAAGATCGCGCTCGCGGAGAGCGTCGTGTGTCACGGCTCCGGTCGCATTCGCGAAGAGCTGATCTCGAAATACAACAGCCCGTTCGCGGTCGAGACCGCGACGTTCAAGATCAAAGGCACCGACATCGCCGCCGAGGTCACGCGCTCGCTCTTCGACACCGCCCGTCAATATCGCGAAAGCTTTGACGTCACCGGCAGCAACGTCAGCTTCGAATGGCAGCAGGTGGAAGGCGAAGATCCTGTGCTGCACACGCGGGGACTGCCCGAGCCACAAATCCCGAAGCGCGTGAAGGTGCCGGACTTCGCCAATCGTCTTCCCGAACCGATTCGCAAATTCACCGGCGCGATTCACGACGCCACGCACCTCTCGTTCCTGCAAGGCGCCGGTCACGGCGGATCGCATCCGCATCTCGCGCACCATTTCCTCATGGCCGTGCTCGGCAAGCAGCCCGCGTTCCCGGATGCGCCGACGAGCGCCAACTGGACCTGCGTCGGCATCTGCGCCCACGAGAGCGCCATGAAAGGCGGCGAACGCGTTCAACTTCCGAACTTCTAGCGAGTATCGTGTAGGGTCCGCTTTAGCGGACCCTACAAGAACGAAAAGGAACCACAGATGAACACAGATAAACACAGATTAGTTAAAGCACTGGTTCTTCCATCCGTGTTCATCTGTGTCCATCTGTGGTTCCCTCTCTCTTCCGCGCGCGCTGAAGAACCGACGTTCCAGAAGCTCACCCTTTCCGACAAGTTCTACAGCGAGGCCGCGACGTTCGGCGACATCAATCACGACGGGAAGATGGACGTCATCTCCGGTCCCTACTGGTATGAAGGCCCCGACTTCAAAACCAAGCACGAGTACTACAAAGCGGAAGCCATCGACCCCGAGAAGTACAGCCAGAACATGATGGCCTTCACGGACGACATCAATCACGACGGCTGGACCGACATCCTCATCGTTGGTTTCCCCGGCGATAAGACGCGCTGGTTCGAAAATCCGCAGGGCAAGGACGGACTGTGGAAGGAACACGTCGCGTTCGAAGTGACCGACGACGAATCGCCGACGTACGCCGACGTCGACGCCGACGGCCACAAGGATCTCGTCTGCTGCACCGGCGGAAAGATGGGCTACGCATCGTACGACCCCGCCGATCCGACCAAGCTGTGGACGTGGCATCCCGTCACGCCAAACGAGAAGTTCCAGCGCTTCACGCACGGTCTCGGCGTGGGCGACGTCAACGGGGACGGCAAGATGGATCTCATCGAAAACACCGGCTGGTGGGAACAACCCGCAACACCCACCGATGGTCCCTGGAAGAAGCACGACGCCCACTTCGCCGACGCCGGCGCCGCGATGTATGCCTACGACGTCAACGGCGACGGACTCAACGACGTGATCTCGTCCGTGCACGCGCATCAATACGGCATCGCGTGGTACGAGCAGAAGAAGGACGGCGACAAGACCGACTGGATCAAGCACCTGATCGTCAGCACGCCCAATGAAAAAGGCGAAACCGGCGTCATGTTCTCACAAGCCCACGCCCTCGAGCTCGTCGACATCGACGGCGACGGCGTGATGGATCTCGTCAGCGGCAAACGCCACTGGGCCCACGGCGATCACGGCGATCCCGAACCCAACGCCCCCGCCGTCCTCTACTGGTTCCAACTCAAGCGCGAAGACGGAAAGGCCACATACACGGCGCACAAGATCGACGACGCCAGCGGGATCGGCACCCAGGTCGTCGCCGGCGATTTAAACGGCGACAAGAAACCCGACATCATCGTCGGCAACAAACTCGGCACGTTCGTCTTCATCCAGCAAGGCGATTCGGAGACGAAGAAGTAATCGAATTTTTCCGCCGCTTGCCGTTTCGCGGAAGCAGGCTTGCATAGGGCTGCTATCGCGTATTGGCCACGACGCGTCCAATCACCCGCACGTGTGGAACCACACGATCCGCTTCGCCTTTGCGCGAGACGGTTAAATCACCGCCTTGGTCCGCCTTAACGACGGCCAGCAGAGCTACGCCGTCGAGGTCGCGGAACGCGACGACATCGCCGGCGTGAAACACGGATGCCAGCTTATAAACCAAAATCCGGCTGCCCTGTGGGATGGAGGGTTCGGCACCCTTGCCCGGCACATAAAAGGGTTCGGCGACGGCCCACCGAATTGAGAACATCAAAACCAGGCAAATCGCCGCGGCGATGGGCAGGCCTCTTTTCAATTTCTTGAAATAGGTGCGGACACGTCCCTTGGCATTGGAGATTTCTTTTCCAACCACTTCCGGCTTTCCAAATTCGCGTTCCAGCATGGCAGCGATCTCCTCTTGCGTGGATGAGTGGTTGCGCGCCTCGGCGGTCAATTCCGCCAGATGGTCTTTCAACTCAGCCCGCACGCGCGCCTGATCGGGCCGGGCCAGTTTGGCGTGCGCCATCACCTGGTCGAGATACTCCTCAATTGCATCACGCATGGGCGCATCATGCATAGTTCGTCGCTCCTTTCCCCAGCACGAGTTTCATCCCCCGAGCGATCTGCTCCCACGTCAGCAGATTCGCTTCCAATTCCGCTTTGCCTGCCGACGTGAGCTTGTAATAACAGCGCCGCCGACCGGCGGCGGGCGCGTCTTCCTCGCGCGACACGCGGATGAGCCCCTTGCGCTCAAGCGAATAGAGCAGCGGATAGAGCGTCCCCTGCCCCAGTTGAAAAACCCCCTCGCTGCGTGCGGCCAGCGCCGTGGCAATCTCGTAGCCGTACATCGGCCGCTCGCGCAGCAGTCCCAACACCAGCGTTCGGGCGACCCCCTTGAGAAATTGTGCCCGGTTCTCCATCCTTGATCCTTGTCATGAATACTATGTATAGAATAGTATTCCGGCCCGGCGCTGTCAAGGGACGGCGGAGGCCGAAATGGACGGCGGGAATCGCATATGAACACCGAAGGCCTGTTCGACATCATGTTCTGGACGCTGCTCGGTTCGATGCTGGTGACGCGGGGCTGGTTTGGATTCCGCGTCTGGCGAACGGGCGAGCGGTTTCTACCAGATCGCGCGGCCAAGCAACGCGAAGGGTTTTGGGCGCGAGCGGTCGAAGGTTTGTTTTCACTTCTCCTCCTCGCGCTGATCCTGCAGTTCTGTTTTCGAGGCGGACGACTCCGAGCGTTCGCATTTTCTGCGCCGCTCTGGCTGCGCTGTGCGGGCCTCGCGCTGGGCGTAATGAGCGTGACGCTGTTTGCATGGACGCATGCGGTCCTCGGGCGGCTCTGGTCGACCTGCTTGCAGCTTCGCACCGGGCACCGGTTGATCACAGCAGGCCCATACTCGCGAATCCGACACCCCATGTATACTGCGATCCTGGGATGGTTGATGAGTCTTGGGCTGGTTTCGCGAAGCTGGATTCCCTTCGTACTCACGGCGCTCGCCGCGCTGAATTTCGTGCTGCGGATTGGGCCGGAAGAGAAGATGATGCTGCAACAGTTCGGCGATGAGTATCGGGAGTACATGAAACGTACGGGGCGACTTCTGCTTTGAGTTTGTCTTCTTTCCGAACGAGACCGACCATTGGGAGTTTCGCCTGATCGCTGATGAGATCGCCGAGATCGGAAGTGGGCGTCGAAAAGAAGTTCGCGGTCGCGTCAGCCCACGCCACCGCGAAGCAGACATGACACCATGACTCAGAATGAAGCAACCTCTCCGCCCACCAAGCATCTGCGGCGGATTTGTCCGACGCTCGCGGTTGCGGATGCGGCAAAGGCGGCGGCGTACTATGTCGAGAAACTGGGGTTCAAGATCCTGCACGACGAAGGCAGCGAGTTCGCGATTGTTGCCCGCGACGATTGCCGGATCTTTCTGAAACGCGGATCGCACGAGCCGAGTCCGACGCGCAATCGCGATCGCTGCGGCGAGGACTTTTACGATCTGTTCATCCACTGCGACAGCATGCCCGCGTTCGATGCCCTTCGCCGCGAATTTGAGCAGTCGCAGCCGTTGAGGTTGGGCCCGATTGAAGAATGGGGCGAAATGCGGCTGTTCTCCTTGCACGATCTCGACGGCTATAAAATCTATTTCGCGCGATCGATCTAGTTGCCACCGCTTCCGCCTTTCGACTTCTCGCGGTTTGCAATGAACTCGCACAAAACTCGCGCTGACTTCGAACGGCCGGCCCATTTATCTTCCGGCCAATGCCGACCCAAGACCTCCCGCAGCGCCGTGTCTCCGTCCATCACCTGACCGTGCTCGCGGTGTGCGCATTTGCACTGGTGATCGTTCTGCGGTTCTTCCGCGCCTTTGAAATCGTCGGCCTTGGCTTCCTCGCGATCTCGGCGCTGGCGGCGGCGCTTCGACCTCTCGTGCGTTGGTTTCCGGCGCGGCGATGGATCAGCGCACTCTTCGTCGGACTCGTTCCCACCCTCGTGTTGCTCGGGCTCGTGATCCTGCTCAGCTTGGCGCTCTCCGGACCCGTCCATCGCCAGATCGATCAATGGCCATCGGTTCAGTCAAAGCTCGACAACGCGCTGGCCCACTGGAGCGACCGCCTTCATCTCTCTGAGCCGATGACGATTCACTCCGCCGCGTCGCACATCATCGGCAACGGCGGCCCCGATCTCGCGAGCACCAAGACCGCGCTCTCGACGCTGCTCACCGTCGTGCTGTTCATCACCTTCGGCACGCTGTTTCTGGTTTATATTCCCGACGGCACATTGCTCGATCCCGTGACGAACCTGCTCCCCCCGCGCCACCGTAGGAGTTTCCGAAACGCGGTGCTCGAACTTCAACCGCAACTGCGCTACTGGGTCCTTGGCGTGATTGTTGCGATGCTCATGGTCGGCGTTGTCAGCTGGGGCGGATTCGCGCTGATTCACCTCGAGTTCGGCACGGCGCTCGCGCTGCTCGCGGGCGCGTCCGAGATCGTCCCCTACATCGGCCCCGCGATCACCTTCATCATCGCCCTGACCTTCGCGGCCACGCAGGGCTGGCACACGGTCGGCGAAGTCGTCGTCCTCTGGGCCATCATTCACATCCTCGAAGCCTACATCATCTGGCCGCTGATCATCCGCAAAGCCGTAGAAATCCCGCCCGTGGTGACGCTGTTCTCCATCATCTTCTGGGGCGAAGTCTTCGGCATCCCAGGCCTGCTGCTGGCAGTGCCGTTGGATCTGGTGGTGTGGACGATTCTAAAGCATCTGGCGATGGCGAGGGACGAGGCGGGGAGCGGACTTCCGTCACAGCTCCGGCCAAAGGAGATCAGCGAATGAAGCGCACACGACAGACATGCTGTGCGACCAGCGCATCGAACTCGTGATGATCGCTCGTAACGACTTCACAGTTGAGGACGTCGGACAGTTGAACTGCAAAACAATCGGCCAGCGAGACTCTGCGGATCGTGCCTTTCAATGCACCAACACCCAGCCAGAACCTCGTACTCATGTCGCGACGCGTGTGAATGCCGACGGCGGCGAGATCGCGCATCGCTGCGCGCGGTCCTGGCATCTGCGGCCCGGAGGAAATCGTAATAAACCTCGCACAGATTATCCGCGTGAGCGAAGCAATTATTGGCGGGATCATTCAGCAGGTCGCGAACAACGTCGGCGCCGGGCTCGCCGCGCAGGAATGCGATCATCGCGCAAGCATCGAGCACGAAGTTCATCGTGATCGACTTTCAGATTTGAATTTCACGACGCTTTTCCGCGGCGAATTTGGCGCTGCTTGTCGCAACGTGTGCGTACTTTCCACAGACGGAGTCGACGCGTGCACGCTTTGATGCCGCTTTCCGACGCTGGCGTGATTTGGCGACCGTGGTCATGACCGAAGTATACCGTCGGAGAGAAGAGTTTGCTTGAGCGGATCTCCCTTTTTTGTTCTCTCGCCTCGTCTACACGATCGTCTTCTTCTGCGAAGCTCCATACCGCTTCAGTGCATTGTCGTAGTGCTCGCGGTGATCGAACACCACGATATGGCAGATGTGAGCGGGCGCGACGTAGGATGTGCCTCCTGTGACCTAGCTGTCCGGATTTGCCGAAACCGCTTTTCCCATGAGGCACGGTAACCCGTGGAAGTCTGCAACCACTGGATCTTCGACATTCGCATTCGAACCGTCGATTGTGCGAATTACGTACACTTTTCCCATAGCGATTCCCCTGTGGAACGTTTGGTTGTTTGTACTTCGATAGACCGGAAGCATTATACTGATCTGCCGCGCAGGTGGTTTTCGATTTCAACGGTCGCGTACCGTTCGAGGGTTGTGCGGCGGGAGCACCCAAATGGCTGAAGGTCCAAAGCACTACGGCCCGTTACTTCGTCAAGTAGCGGCCGATCACGCCAGCACCGAACTGGCCGTGTTCGAGATTGCCGGCGACCGTGAGAACTTTGATCTTGTCTACTACGTTTGCGGGCCAGGCGAGGCGGATAAAGAAGCCCACAAACGGCAGGTAATTCCTGCGTTTGTTAGAATGATCCGGAAATCCCTTGCCGCAAAATCCGATGGCGCGTTTCGAATTGCGGAGGATCGTGAGCTAGAGCATCCTCAATATTGCTTGGTGACGCTCGCTCAACGGTCGGGGAAGATTGTTGGTGCCGCCGGATTCATCGTTCGTTGCTACCACGAGAAGGATGCGCGAAATTTGCTTCGTTGCATTCAGCAGCAGGCCGAACGTTTTCGCAAGGGCCCACCCCAATTGAACGCCTAGATGCAGATTATCGGCGCGGGGCGAGCTTGGCGCCCAAGGCGGAGAGCCAGCTTACGCCGAACTCGGCGCCGGTGATGTAGGCGTCGCCTTGCGGGCGGGAGTGTTTCGCGGTGCAGAGGATCTCGATCGGCGGACCTTCGTCGCGGGTGAAGAGGACGTTGAACTTTCCGCCGGGCGGGATCGGCTCGGCGGCGACCAGCGCGATGCCCGTCCGCGAAAGGTCGTACACGCCGACGCGGATCGACGGGGTGCCGTGGCCCAGCGGTTTGATGGTGACGAACCCCTCCACCGGCACGCGCAGCGCCGCCCGGCGTCCGCCGGGTGGGCCACCGGTATCGGGGACATGCAATACTTCGGACAGCTCGCGAAGCTTCTTCTCCGAAAGCTCAACCCCGCCAAACTCATCGCGGTTCGACATGCGATCGATTGTACGGCGAAGGAGGAAATTGGAACCACAGATGGACACAGACCAACACAGATGTTTTGACCACGACTCCCGGCGCGCCGGGACGAATCGACACGAGTAAGAGCCGGTTTGCTGGCTCTTTTCATTCGTGAGAATTCGTGAACATTCGTGGATCAACTTCTTTCTGTATCTGTGTCCATCCGTGTTTATCCGTGGTTTCAACAAGGGAATCCGACGTCGCCTACATCGGCTCTCACCGCGTTTTTCTGCACCCCGTCCCTTGAAACAGCCGATAATATTCGCAAGATCGGAGACGGCTGATGCGATTAGTCAGGGATGATGAACACGAAGTGATAGAAGAGCAAGACACCAACGCCCCCGCCGATGAGCCGTCCGATTCTCGGGTCAACCAGGAACAACCGGATGGCGTCGTTCAGGACAACGCAGACGAAGGTCCCGAGCTGGACACTTCGGATGTGCAGGTCGACCTGCGCACGCTCGAAGCGCTGCTCTTCAGCACGCATCATCCCCTGACCGCGGGCAGGCTCGCAGAGCTGCTCGAGCTCGAATCGACCAAGCCGATTCGCCGGGCGATCAAGGAGCTGAACGAGCAGTACATCACCAGCGATCGCAGCTTCCGCATCGAGCAAGTCGCCGGCGGGTATCAGATGCTCACCACGCCGGAGTTCGGCGACGTGCTGAAGTCGCTGCACCAGAAGGAAATCGACGCGAAGTTGACGAAGGCGGCGCTCGAGACGCTGGCGATCATCGCGTACAAGCAGCCGATCCTGCGGGCGGATATTGAAGCGATTCGCGGGGTCGCGTGCGGCGAAACCGTGCGCAGCCTGATGGAAAAACACCTCGTGAAAATCGCAGGACGAGCCGAAGAACCCGGCCGCCCCATCCTCTACGGCACGACAAAACGCTTTCTCGAACTCTTCGGCCTCAACAGCCTCAAAGATCTCCCGCAAAGCGAAGCCATGCCACCCCCGCCACCGACTGCGGCGCAGGGGTAATTTCTCGCAATCATTCCAGTAGGGTGCGCTTCAGCGCACCCGTTATTAGCGCGGTGCGCAATATGAAAAACCGGTGCGCGGGAGCGCACCCTAACCTGAGGGTTTTTTTTTGTATTAGGCACCCATCGCTCTACACT
>JAICIO010000181.1 GCA_025924315.1 Phycisphaerae bacterium | reverse complement strand
CGAAGCGAAGATGACGAGCCATCCTTGGCCTCCTGTTCGAGTGAGTATTTGAGCACTCTCATTCTCGCAGGAGGCCTTGGCTTGCGCTAGTGTGCTAACGCGCGCCACGGCGCGGAGTTATGAACAAAGCGAATGGCATTCAGGACCCTCCTCATTATATTCTGGTGATGTTGCGCATTTCGGGTCGTATCGGCGCAACGCGAAACGCGGAAGTTCTTCCGGCAGCAGCAGATAAATTTTTGCAGACCGATGATTTTCGCGTTTTGTGCCGTTGCGCGATCCGCGCCAAAACGCGCAGCGCAGCATGATGTGGGCAAAGTCCCGGCGCACCGGGACTTTGCCACATGCGAAATCTACTTCTCGCTGCCGTTGCTGCGAACGGGGGGCTTGGGGAGTTCCTGCTTCAGTTCGCGAATCCAGACGTTGCGGTAGTCGACGACGTTGCCATGGTCTTGCAGGACGAGCGGGCCTTTGTCGGGCATCGTGGTCGGGTAGGTCGTGAGCTGCTTGTGCATCGTCGGGCCGATGAGGCTCATGTTGTCCTGCGCGAGCACGCCGTTCCAGATCAGGGTGACACGTGCGGGCTCGGCGACGGACTTATCGTCCTTCAGTTTGGCGGCGTGGAAGATGATGTCGTACGTGTTCCACTCGCCGGGCTTGCGCGAAACGTTCGCGAGCGGGGGGTATTGGCCGTAGATTCCGCCGGCGGAGCCGTCGGCGTAGGTTTCGTGTCCGCCGTAGTTGTCGAGGACTTGCACTTCGTACAAACCCATCAGGAACACGCCGCTGTTTCCACGGCCCTGGCTTTCGCCTTTCACATCCGGATGCTCGCGCCATTCGATGTGCAGCTGCACGTCGCCGAACTCATCGCGTGTGCGCATGACACCGGTGTGCGGCTTCACTTCGAAGTGATCGCCGGGCACAAGCGTCCACTGCGCGTCCTCGCCTTTTTCGGTGGACCACTGGCTCAAGTCTTTGCCATCGAACAGAACCTTCGCATCCGACGGCGCGGTGCCGGCCTTGTCCTGCGTGCTCGGCTCGCCGGGCGTGACGACGACGGGCTGCGGACGTTTCATGTCATGAACTTCGTAGCCGTCTTGAGGGGCGTCAGCAGCAAGTAATGTGGAGGCGAGCAGGGCACACGCGATCGAGATCTTCTTGTTCATCTTCGTCCTATCCCTGAGAAAAGAATTGAGCCACAGAGTGCACAGAGATCACAGAGAAGAGATCGAGTTTTTGTATGCTCTGTGCTCTCTGTGAGCTCTGTGGCTTAAATTGGTTTTGTCTTTTAAACCGAAGCCGAAGCGGGAACGCCACCCGTGCTGGTGCCCGACGACTGCGTCGGCTTCGCCGCGGACATCGAGTCAGCTTTTTTTCCGTAGGTCCTGGCGCGCGGGGCGACGAGGCTCGTATCGACGGGGCCGTAACTGATCTGGGCGCTGTTGGTGGCGGCGTCGTATGTCGCGATGGTCGCCTTGAGAAAGTTTGCGTCGTCGCGCTCGGGGAACTCCGGCTTGTAATGTGCTCCGCGGCTTTCGTTACGCATCAGTGCGCCTTTGAGAATCGCCTCGGCCAGCAGGATCATGTCCCGGGTCGCGCGGGCGAAGGAGAGATTCTGGTTCGACCACATGCCCGTATCCGAAAGGCGAACGTTCTTGTATCGCTCTTTCCATGTCTGGCACTGCGCGAGCGTCTTTTCGAGCTTCTCGTTGTAGCGGACAACCGTGCAATTCTCGGTCATCGCCTTGCCCATTTCCTGCCAGAGCGCGTACGGATTCTCACTTCCGCGATTGTTGATCAGCCAGTTTTGCTTTTCGGTTTCCTGGTTCACGACGGCGTCGTAGGCGCTCTGCGCGACGTCAGTCGATGCGACGGGCGCGGCGTCGTTCACATAGTTCTTGATGCACGTTCCGCCGAAGAGCCCGTCGAAGATGCAGCTCAGCAGCGAATTTGCGCCGAGGCGATTGGCGCCGTGATACGCGAACGAGACTTCGCCCATCGCATAAAGGCCGGGGATGTTCGTCATCATGTTGGCAGGATCGCCGGACTTGAGGCCGCCGGTCTTGGGGTCTTTTGTGAATCCGGCCCACAGTCCGCCCATCGAATAGTGGACCGCCGGGAAGATCTTCATCGGCTCGTCGAGCGGATCGGTGCCGACGAACTTTTCGTAGATCTCAAGAATCCCTTCGAGCTTGTGCAGGATCGCGGCGCGACCGCGTTTCTTCACCTCATCGCGCAGATCGAGGTAAACCATGTTCCCGCCGCCAACGCCGAGGCCTTGCTGGCAGACTTCGAAGATTTCGCGCGTCGCGATGTCGCGCGGAACGATGTTGCCGTACTTCGGGTACTTCTCTTCGAGGAAATAGTAGCGCTCGCTTTCGGGAATCGAATTCGGCGATCGCGTGTCCTTCGGCTTGCGCGGCACCCACACGCGGCCACCTTCACCGCGGGCGGATTCGGAAATCAGCCGGCACTTGTCCTCACCTGGAATGGCCGTCGGATGCACCTGGATCATCTCCGGGTTGCCGTACTTCGCGCCGGCCTGATAGCAGCGAGAAGCAGCGCCGCCGGTGCAGATGACCGACATTGTGCTCTTGCCGAAGACGAGTCCGTTTCCGCCGGTCGCGATCACGACGGCATCCGCGCGGAACGATTTGATCTGCATCGTTCGCATGTCCTGCGCCACGATGCCGACGCACTGGCCGTTGTGAATCACCGGCCAGAGAAATTCCCAGAACTCAAACTTGTTGACCTTGCCTTCGCTCTCCGCGCGTCGGGTTTGCTCGTCGAGGGCGTAGAGCAGTTGCTGACCGGTGGTCGCGCCGGCGAAGAACGTGCGCTTGAAGAGCGATCCGCCGAAGAGTCGCAGGTCGCGCTGGCCTTCCTTGGTGCGATTGAACGGCACGCCCATGCGGTCGAGCAGGTCGATAATCTTCGGCGCCCACTGGCACATCTCGAGCAGCGGCGGTTGATCGGCGAGAAAGTCGCCGCCAAGCGCCGTTTCGTCGAAGTGCATGTATTCGCTGTAGCCCTGCTGCCGCGCAATGTCGTTGCACGCATTAATTCCGCCCTGCGCGCAGACCGAGTGAGAGCGCTTCACCGGCACCATCGAGAACAGATCAACGCCAACGCCCTCTTCCGCAAGCTTGATGGTGCAGGCCAAACCCGCGAGACCACCACCGACCACAATGACGCGTTTCTTTGAGACAGCCATAGTCTTTGCCTTTACCACATCTCTTTGCCCATCTTCGCCCGTTTCTTGTGAATGAACGCGAGATGGTGTTCGAGATGGTTGTTCGCTTTGTTGACGATGTCCGCGAGCGTGATCTTTCCGGCTTCGCTGTGTGTACCAGTGCGCGAGAATGCGTCTTGTGGCAGACCTTTCAACACCGCACCGAGCTGTCGACGCATCACATCCACTTGCGACGCAGCCAGCTCGGCCGACTGATCGTTGTAATGCAGCGCGCTCGCCCATTTGTTCTCGTCGAACGCGGGCAGCGCCGGGTTTTCTTCGGCGATCACGCGCTTGATGCGATCGGCGAAGACGCCTTCGCAATCCGCCAGATGAAGCACGACCTGCTGGATCGACCACTTGCCAACTTCGCCCGCGGGCGCGGGGAGGGTGAGCAAATCTTCGGGCGTGAGCCCGCGGATCGCGAGCTTTAGCTTCTCTCCGCCGTGTTCGAATTGTTCGATTGCGCTGCGGTCCATTAGTGTTCCATCACCTTCTGCTGTGCCTGAGCCGGCGTGAGCGGAACCGCGTCTGCTCGAGCGCCGCCAACCAGCGCCGCGATGCCCGCGATGAACAGCAGCACGCCGAGTATGCCGCACACAATTCCCCAGCGGCGCTGTCCACCTTCGCTCACCGTCAATCCCCAGGTAATCGCCGCCGTCCAGAAACCGTTCGCGAGGTGATAGCAGCTTGCGATGATCCCGAGCGGATAAACGACCCAGAGCAAAACAGGATGGTTGAGATGAATGGCGACGGTCGCGGTTGCCTGACCGGGCACGAACTTCGGCAGGCCGAACAAGCCGGTCTTCATCGAGAAGACGTGAAAGAGCATGAAGAGCACGATGATCACCGCGCTCGCCCGCTGAAGCACGTAAAAGATGTTCTTCGTGTACGGGTAATGTCCGACGTTCGGCTGGCCGGTCAGGGTGATCCAGATGCCGTAGATGGTGTGAAAAATGATCGGCAGGTAAATCAAACCCCATTCCAGCGCCCAGAGGAAAGGAAGCGCGTGAATCTTATCCACCTGCAATTGATAGATGTCATCCGGATGCACGCCCTGGATGAGCGTTGCATTCACGAGCAGGTGGATGATGAGATATCCGCCGAAAACGAGGCCTGTCAGCGAGTGCAGGCGCCGCAGGAGAAAATGATGTCGTCCGCCGAGGGTGGGAACGGTGAAATCCGATGCCGTGGCCGTAGTCACAGAACGTTGTTCCTTTCGAAGACTGCGAACGGAGGATTATAGGGGGCAGGGGGATGGGTGCAAAATGGCGGACCGTTTGCGATGCGGTGTCTTGCTATTGCGGTGGGCGCTGAAGGCACCGCTTCTATCCCCTCTCCCTGCAAGGGAGAGGGTTAGGGTGAGGGTGAAGCGCGGTGGTCGAATTGTGGCGGTATCGCTGAACGGCGTACCGCAACGCTTCAGATGTCCAACGCCGTTCGACTCTCACGCTCGACCCTCACCCTTACCCTCTCCCTTCCAGGGAGAGGGGATAAATGCTGGAAAGATTGCACTACGAAATCGAATTGATGAATGTCTCGGTCCCATTCCGAAGCTGATCAATCGTGGCACTCTTGTCGAGCGTGAAATCTCCTACGCGTGTGCGGCGCAGAGCGGTTAAGTACGCGCCGACCCCAAGCTTCTGCCCAAGATCCCGCGCGATCGAGCGGATGTATGTCCCGCGGCCGCAGTCGATCATCAATTGAAGTTGCGGCCATTCGTATTTGAGCAATTCAATCCCGTACACCTGCACCGTTCGCGGGTCGATCTTCACAGTCTCACCAGCGCGAATGCGGTCGCAGGCGCGGCGGCCTCCGAGCTTGATGGCGCTGTATTGGGGCGGGGTTTGCTGGATTGCGCCAATGAAGCAGCGCATTTCGCGTTCAATTGTTTCTTTCGCAACCACCTGCGCGCCGGGCGTCGGCATCTCGGGCGATTCGGGATCGTCGGTTTCGGTCGTCGCGCCAAGCTTCATCGTGGCGTCATACTGTTTTGGCGAATCCATCAGCCGCTCGCATAGTTTCGTCGCCTTTCCGATGAGCAAAAGCAGCACACCGGTCGCGAACGGATCGAGCGTGCCGGCGTGGCCGATCTTCGTCCCGCGCGGCAAAAGACGCTTCACCTGATCGACCGCCTTGGCCGACGATATCCCCGCGGGTTTGTCCAAAACGATCACGCCGTTCATAACTTGCATGAAACTATCGCTTTTTCTGCGCTTGCACTATACTTGCTTATTACCGCGGTGATCAGGGCAATGGAGCCGCGCGACACATGATCTGGAACAAAACAAGCATCCTTCGCGAGCTGAAAAAGCTCCATCGTTCCGGCGCTGATCTTTCGTACAACGCCCTGGCAAAAAAGAAGCAGGCGATTCTTTCCGCGGCTGCTTATCACTTTGGCTCCTACAAGGGCGCCGTCGACAAGGCGGGCATTGACTACGCGGATGTTACGCGCCGGCCGCGCTGGACCAAACCGCGCATCATCGCGGTCATCAAAGACGCGAAGCGCAAAGGCGCCGATCTGCACTGGTCGAGCGTCACACAACGGCGCGACGAGCTCGGCAAGGCGGCCTTCGCATCGCTTCAACCGCGACTCTTCGGCCGCTGGGATCGTGCGCTGCACGCCGCCGGTCTCGATGCGGACGAAGTCAGCATCTATCGCTCATGGGATCGCAATTCGATCCTGTTCGAGCTCCGCGCACTGCATCGCGATAAAGAGCCGATGAGCAGCGGACAGCTGCAAAAGAGCGACCCCGGCCTCTACGCCGCCGCCGTTCGACACTTCGGCTCCTACCAAAACGCCCTCGAATCGGCCGGCATCGACCCAAGTGAAGTCCAACAGCGCCGCCAGTGGACCAAAGAATCCGTCGTCACCGCGCTCAAGAAACTCGCGAAGAAGAAAAAGGAATTGAGCGGCGCCACAGTCCGCCAATCGGACCCCGCTTTGTACGGAGCGTCAGTCCGCCTCTTCGGTAAATTCGCAAGCGCCAAATCTGCTGCAAAGCTCAAGTGACTCCGATACACAATCGAACCTCAGTCTTGTAGGGTCCGCTTCAGCGGACCGGTTATTCGCTTTTTGAATCGAAGAAATACCCGGTCCGCTGAAGCGGACCCTACAACATGCGCATCGGGAATGCTCAAAAGATCAACTTAAAAATCGCTGCGACGATTCCGATCGCGCCCGCGACGATCGAGATCACGCTTGCGATGCCTCCGCGCGTTCCGGGAAGCAGCGCCAGGAGAAATCCAATCGCCCCAAGAACGATCGCGAAAATCGCAAAGATGGCGCCTCCGAACGCGCCCGAGCGAAAGCTCACGATTGCGCAGATCACAGCGAGGATTGACGGAATGCTGAATGCGGGACGGGATTTGGTTGGAACATTGTCCATCGCGAATCCTTGTAGGGTGCGCTTCAGCGCACCGGTTATTTGGCTCTTCGACGAGTAGCATAACCGGTCCGCTGAAGCGCACCCTACAACGAGCAGCGCGCGACGGGCAACTAGCTTTTATATCCCTTCGGATGGTTCTCAAACCAGTTCCATGCGCTGCGGATGATTGTTTCGGGATCTTTGTGCTTCGCTTCCCAGCCGAGCAGTGACTTCGCGCGGGCTGGGTTCGCGTAGAGCGCGATCGCATCGCCCGCGCGGCGCGGACCGTATTTCACCGGGACTTTTTTCCCAGTGACCTTCTCCGCGGTCGCGATGATCTCTTTCACCGAAAAGCCGTTGCCCGTGCCGAGATTGCAGAAAATCGGTTTGCCATCCTGCAGCTTTTCCATCGCACCAATGTGCGCGTCGGCCAAGTCGTCGACGTGAATGTAATCGCGAACGTTGGTGCCGTCTTTCGTGGGATAGTCGGTGCCGAAAACCACCAGCTCCGGCCGGAGGCCGAGGATCGTTTGCAGGACCACCGGGATCAGATGCGTTTCAGGATCGTGATCTTCACCGAGCGTGCCGTCCATTGCGCAGCCGCTGGCGTTGAAGTAGCGCAACGCCGCGAATTTGAATTTGGGATCGCTCGCGGCGTAATCGGCCAGGATCTGCTCAACCATCAGCTTGCTGCGGCCGTAGGGTGACACCGGCGCCTTCTTCTCGTCTTCGGTGATCGGGATTTTGTCCGGGTCGCCGTAGACCGCGCACGTGCTGCTGAAGACGAATCGCTCCACGCCGACGGTTTTCATGCATTCGAGCACGTTGATCGTCGTGGCGACGTTGTTCTGGTAATACATGAGCGGCTGATGCACGCTCTCGCCGACGTAGGCATAGGCCGCGAAGTGCATCACCGTGTCGATCTTGTGATTGCGCAGCGCCTCGAGGAGCGACGCGCGATCATTGAGGTCTGCAACGACGGCGGGAACCTGCAGGATTTCGATGACCGATCGATGCCCGCGCGAGAGGTTGTCGTAAATGACCGGATTGTGCCCCGCGGCCTTGAGCCGCTTGACCGTATGCGATCCGATGTACCCCGCTCCGCCGGCGACGAGAACGTTCATGTGTTCGCTCCTCAAGTGCGAGGGAGCAGTATAGGTGGGGCTTTGAATCGTGAGAAGGCAGGGATTTCTGTAGCATGGGCAGCTTGCCCATGCGGCATGGGCTGGTAGCCCGTGCTACGAGAGGAGCATATGCGCTCGACGATCATCCTATTTTTCCTTCTCACCTCTTCACTCGCATTCGGACAGCAACCGAAAACCTTCTGCAATCCGCTGAACCTCGACTACGGCATTCGCGAAACGAAGGGCGTTTGGGCGCGGCATGGGGCGGATCCGGTCATCGTGCTTTTCAAGAACCGCTACTACCTCTTCAGCACGTGGGATGTGCCGGGATATCGCGTGTCGGATGACCTGGCGAACTGGAAATACATTCCGTTTGTAGCGCCCGAAAAAATT
This sequence comes from Phycisphaerae bacterium, assembly GCA_025924315.1. Lineage (GTDB taxonomy): Bacteria > Planctomycetota > Phycisphaerae > Tepidisphaerales > Tepidisphaeraceae > JAICIO01. Next base: position 1,525 of record JAICIO010000181.1, on the reverse strand, counting down.
GTCGGCAAACCCTATCAAGCCGCGGCGGTGGCGCAGATTGGGGATTGGCTTTACTACACGGAGTACGGCAAAGCCGGCTCGCCGGTGGGGCTGTATCGCACGCAGGATCCGGACAGCGGAAAGTGGGAGCAGGTCGTCGCCGCGCTTCCGTCGTACACCGATCCGTGTCTGTTCGTCGATCCGCCGACAAAGAAGGTCTATATGTACTGGGGGCTGGAGAAGCCGTTTCAGGGCGTCGAGCTCGATCCGAACAACGGCTTCAAGGAAGTCGAAGGCACCAAGAAGCAGTTGATGCCCGCGGTCGATCCCGCCGCGCATCCGGAGGACGGGTGGGAAGTCTGCACCTGGGACAACAACGAAGCCAGCAAGGGCATGCGCGGCAAGGGCACGTTCAATCCTTGCCGCGAAGGGTCGTGGATGACGTTCTTCGGTGGCAAATACTATCTTCAATATGCATCGCCTGGGACGACCGTGCCGGGATACGCGGACGGATTGTTCATGGGCGATTCGCCCCTGGGGCCGTTCACTTATTCGCAGGAGAGCCCAATCTCGCAGAAGGACAGCGGATTTATCACGAGTGCGGGGCACAGTTGCCTGTTCCAGGACAAATACGGCAACTGGTGGCGGGCGGTGACGATGCTCATCGGCGTGCACGAGCGCTTCGAGCGCCGCATCGGACTGTTTCCCGCGGGTTTCGATAAAGACGGCGTGCTCTTCACGCGGACCGATACCGATACGCCGATTACGATCCCGACGAGCAGCCGCAATTCGCTCGGTGAAATCGGGCCGAAATGGTTTGTCATTTCGCACGGCAAGCCGGTGACCGCGTCATCCACGCTCGACGATAACCACGCAGCGAAATTCACGGACGATGAAGACATTCGCACGTGGTGGTCAGCCAAGACCGGCGACGCAAGCGAATGGTTGCAGATCGATCTTGGCAAGCCGATGGACGTGCGGGCCGTGCAGGTGAATCTGTTCGAGCAGGATTATCAGGTCGAGGGGAAGGTGGAGAACGACTACCACCGCTTCACCGTGAGCGTTTCGACGGATGGCGAGAAGTGGGAACAGATCATCGACCAATCGAAAAACGACGTCGCAGCGCCACACACCTATGTTGAGTTGGAGAAACCGATCCAGGCGCGCTACTTGAAACTCCAAAACGTCTATACGCCCGGCCACGGCAAATTCGCGGTGAGCGCTTTCCGCGTGTTTGGTCCGGGCGCGGGCAACGCGCCGAAAATGGCGAGCGAGCTGAAGGCCAAACGTAACGAAAAAGATCGGCGGATCATCGCGCTCTCCTGGAAACCAGCAGAGGGGGCCGATGCGTATCTGGTCCGCTACGGCATCGACCCGTCGAAGCTGTATCACCAGCACCTCGTCCGCGGCGGGGAGACGAATTCGGTGACGTTGCATTCACTGAATCATCAGCCCACGTATTTTTTCCGGATCGATGCGATGAGCGCGGGAGGCGTCACAAATGGAGCTGACGTTGTGTCGGCGCCGTGAGCGCTCCATGACGCGG
>JAICIO010000180.1 GCA_025924315.1 Phycisphaerae bacterium | reverse complement strand
TTGTTGTTTGTTGTGCGCGGCTCGTCGATGGTGGTCGCGGCTTTGTTGGGTGCGCTTCCGCGCACCGGTTCTTCGATGCGGATGGAAATAACCGGTGCGCTGAAGCGCACCCTACCAGCGGAACAAGGCCGGTCACGCGTACGTGCGGAGTTCGCGCACGAGTTCGTCGTGTGCACCGGGAGCGGTCGAAGCGAAGGGCACGCGGGCGCCTTGGTAGTTGCGCAGGTCAAACGGAAACACGTCATTGCCGTGAAGGTCGACGACCCGGCCGCCGGCTTCAAATACGATCGCGGCGGGGGCGACGCAGTCCCAGAGTTTGCCGTTGACCGTGACCGCGCCGTGCGCGACACCGGCGGCGACTTGGACGGCTTCCATCGCCGCGCTTCCGAGGATGCGGCTCTTCCACACCGTTTGACCGATCCAGCGATTCGCCCAACCGGGGCAGCGGCCTTGTTTATCGATGAGGTTGCTGGTCATCATGATCATCGAGCTCTCGCCCAGCGGCGTTTCGAGCACGCGGATCTCTTTCGTGTCGCGCCATGCGCCGTGACCTTTGGCCGCGGAGTACATCTGATCGCGCGTGACGTCGTACACCACGCCGAGGATCGGCCGGCCTCTTTCGAGCAACCCGATGCACACCGCGAAGATGCCGAGGCCCGAGATGAAGTTGTTTGTGCCGTCGATCGGATCGATGACCCACACGCGGCCGTGCACGTCGGGACATTCGAAGGTGATCGACTCGCCGGTGTCGGATTCCTCGCCGACGAGACCATCATCCGGAAAGCGCTTGCGCAGCCCCGCGACGATGTGCCGCTGGCTGATGCGGTCGGCCTCGGTGACGGCCTCTTCGCTCGCGGCGATGTGGGTTTTGGTGAGGCGCTCGACCTTGCCCCACTGTTCCAAAACGATCTTGCCGGCCCCGCGCGCCAGCTCCACGGCGTATTGCAGATCATGAACCAGACTCATGACGCGCAAACTACGGGGTTGAAGCACGTCACGCAAGGTAACAGACGCGAAATCGCAAGCGGGCTACGACGGTCTAAGGTTCATCAACCTCGCTTGCGATTTCGCGTCTGCTCTAAGGGATTTTCCACGTTGTGCACCTTACGCCTCGCGAGATTTAATTGTCGGAAAGCTGTCCATGTCGGTCAGCTCAACTCAACGAAAGGTGGGTCTTATGTGGCGTTTCACTTTACTGGCCGGCGCGGTGGTCGCGCTGGGATTGACGTTCACTCCGGTTCGCGCAGCCGATGACAATGCCAACTCCCCCGCGGCGCAGTCGGGCAAGCTCAACAAGGACGATCTGAAGTTCGTCAAAGCTGCGGCGACCGGCGGCGAAATCGAAGTCGCGCTCGGCAAGCTCGCTGCCGACAAAGCGACCAACGCCGACGTGAAGGCGTTCGGTCAGAAGATGGCCGACGATCACGGCAAGGCCAACGACGAGCTGACTAAGCTCGCGCAGAGCAAAGGCTACGATCTCGCGGCTGAAAAGGACAAGCGGCAGAAAAAGGTCGACAAGAAGGTCGACGATCTGTCGAAAAAGACCGGCAGCGATTTTGACAAGGCATACGTCGATGACATGGTGAAGGATCACGAAAAGGACGTCGACGACTTCAAGAAGGAAGCGGAAAAGGCGAATGACGAAGACCTGAAGAAGTGGGCCGCCCAAACGCTGCCGACGCTCGAAGAACACCTGAAGATGATCAAGGACATTCAGGACAAGATGAAGAGCTAAGGCGTAAGGATGAATTATGAAGGATGAAGGATGAAGGCAACGCGCCTCGTCCTTCATCTTTCTTTTTATCCTTCAGCGTTACGCAGCAGGGTGGGCGTGGCGAACTTCGCGCCGGTGCGCGAGCTCGGCGACGACGCTTTCGAGGGCCGTTTGCGCCTCTTCGTTCGGATCGATAAAGCGCAGGCCAAAGCGAAGCGTGCGTTCGGACAGTCGCCGCAGCTGCACAAGCTTCGCGACGATCTTGGTTTGCTTGCCGAAGTATTCGAGCACCACCACCGATGTCCGGCCGGGCCTCAGCGCGAGCATGTTTTTGTTGAACGGGCTGACGAAGCTCACGCCGCTGAGACTGATGTCCCAGATCGTGTTGGCGATCTTCACGCGCTCGCCGTCCACCAGCACCAGCATCGACGCATAGATCCCCCCCGCGTCGTGCATGCGGAAGCGTTCGTGCGTACGGCGCTCGTGGACCTTCACGTCTTCCGGCATCGCGATGACGCCGGCTTCGACAACGATTTGTTCTGTCAGCCAGTGCGCTTTGATGTGGCGAACGATGCGCGTTTCGAAGAACGCTTCGCCGTGGTTGGTGACGAATGAGGCGCGGATCGGCGTGCCGGCGCTGACGAGACGGTCGAGGAGCTTCGTCGCTTTGAGTTCGGGCAGGATTGTGACGCCGTCGCCGTCTTCGGTGACGCCGACGGGCTTGGCGGCGAAGCAAAGCGGAAAGCCATCCGGGCTGCAGCTCATGTGCAAACGCACATGGCTGGCCAAGGCCTGCTCCAACAACTCAGGGATGCTCGCCGTCATACATCACGTCCGAATCTCGCTCGCCCCTCAAAACATCGGCACATTTGAGGTGTGGCTAACCAACCTGAGCAAGCCGGTATTCGTCCGATAATCTCGCCCGTCGCGCTAGAGCGGCGCGGGCTGGCGACATAAACTCTCGGCGTGCCCGACATCGTCCTCACAACCCTCAACGCGCGCTACGCGCATAGCTCGTTCGGACTGCGCTATCTGCTCGCGAATCTGGGAGATTTGCAGAACCGTGCTAAGCTGATCGAGTTCGACATCAGCCAGCGATCGGTGGACATGCTCGAGCAGATCCTGGCAGAGAATCCGCGGATTATCGGCATCGGCGTGTACATCTGGAATGCGAATGAATCGCTGCAACTCGTGTCGCAACTCAAGCGCGTCGCGCCGCACGTCACGGTCGTCCTTGGCGGACCCGAAGTGAGTTATGAGACCAGCGAGCAGGCGATCTGCGGACTCGCGGATTACGTGATCACGGGCGAAGGCGATCTGGCATTCGCGGAGTTGTGTGACCAGTTGCTGAGCGGGCGGCGGCCGCTCATGAAAGTCATCGCCGCGGATTTGCCGGAGTTCGCACCGAACGCGAACGCCCGTACCCCCGCTCCCTTGAAGGGAGAGGGTAGGGGTGAGGGTGAAGCGCGAGAGTCGAACGGCGCTGCTTCGCTCAACAGCGCGCTCTCGACTCTCGCACTCGACCCTCACCCTAACCCTCTCCCTTCCAGGGAGAGGGGATCGGAGACGCGCGCCGTTCGCCTGCCCTACCGCTTCTACACCGACCGCGATATCGATCAGCATCGGGTCATCTATGTCGAAGCCTCTCGCGGGTGTCCGTTCAAATGCGAGTTTTGTCTATCGTCGCTCGACGTACCGGTCCGCAATGTGCCGATCGATTCGTTTCTCGCCGAGATGCAATCGCTGCTCGAGCGCGGGGTGCGGCAGTTCAAGTTTGTAGATCGAACGTTCAACCTGAATCTGAACATCAGCAAGGCAATCCTGCAGTTCTTTCTCGATCGATACACATCGGATTTGTTTCTGCACTTTGAGATGATCCCGGACCGATTGCCGGAGGCGCTGCGAGTGCTGATCAAGCAGTTCCCCGCGGGCGCGCTGCAGTTCGAAGTGGGCGTACAGACGTTTAACGAGCACGTAGCGCAGTTGATCAGCCGTCGGCAGGACAACGCGAAGCTCGCGGAAAACTTCCGGTTTTTGCGGGACGAAACGGGCGTGCACATTCACGCGGATCTGATCGTCGGCTTGCCCGGCGAAGACATCGCCAGCTTCGGCCACGGATTCGATCGGCTGGTGGCACTCGGCCCGCAGGAGATTCAGGTCGGCATGCTGAAGCGCCTCCGCGGCACGCCGATCATTCGTCATGACGCCGAGTGGGGCATGGTCTACAGCCCGCACGCGCCTTACGAAATCCTCCAGACGAAGCTCATCGATTTCAGCACCATGCAGCGGCTGCGACGCTTCAGCCGCTACTGGGATTTGATCGCCAACAGCGGGAACTTCATCGAGACGACGCCGATGATTTGGCGCGACGAGACGCCATTCGATCGCTTCATGCAACTAAGCGATTGGCTGTTCGCGCAGACCGCCCAGACGCACGCGATCTCGCTGACTCGTTTGTCTGAGTTGATCTTTACGTTCTTAACGGACGAGTTGAAGCTCGATCCGCGCGAGGTCGCGCGGGTGATCTGGCGAGACTTCCAGCGCGTGGGCCGCAGCGATCGTCCGACGTTTCTGAAGGATTACGTCGAGCCCGCGGACACCCGTGCGATTCATCGAGCGCAATCACGCGTTCCTACGCGACAGGCGCGTCACATTACGTAAAACGACGCCGGCTCTGAGCGGAGCGAAGAGGCGGATGTGCCGATTCGGGCCCGAAGGATCCGCCTCTTCGCTTCGCTCAGAAGCGGCGTCTGGTAACGCACTTGAATAGAAAAAGGGCGACCCACATGGGCCGCCCTTTCTCATTATCTCAGGTTGCTGAGCTTCGCTGATTAGAAGCGGAAGCCGATACCCAGAGCATACTGCCAGGCGCCGCTATCGAGGCCTTCCTGGAGGTCGAAATCGTATCCGACCGAAGCGAAGACGAAGGTCGTGTTGTTCACGAACCAGTCAACGCCCAGTTCCGGGCCACCGACCCAGCTGTCGTTGATGTCGTCGCCGTAGGTGTAACCGGCCGACGCACCGACGAACGGCTGCCAGCGACCAAGGTCGAAGACCCAGTCCGCTGCAACGCGGGTCGACGCGTTCCAGCTCGAGCCAGCGTCCTTGACATCGGCAAAGCCGAAGCCCTGGCGGACGCCGACGCGAATCGGATCAGCAACGAAGTAGCTGATGTCGCCCTGGACCGCGACCGAATGCGACTCGAAGTCCTTGTCGCTCGTCCCGCTGCCGGACAGCGTGAGACGCCAATCGCCCTGCTTGTACTGGGCCTGAGCCACAGCCGGGATCAGAAATCCCAAAGCAGCAACCACAAACAGTTTCCGCAACATATCGAACCTCCTTCTAGGTGTTCCACTAAGACGACCCGCGGCATACAACCGTCGGGTTGGGCAAAGCCCCGGGCCGTTGCGGTGCCCGTGCGGAAGGCCACTTGGTCCACTCGACCGCCACCTCCTTCCGCTGCGAGGGCAGTACGCCTGCCCCAGCACTTACAGTCGTCACGTTCGGTGCGACTTGTGTAATTTTTTTAGAGCATACGTTCCACGTATCAATACTGTGAAGAGGCAATGTGGGTCGAGATTGCCGACTGTCGCGGAAATTACCGGACACCCGAATTCGGGTCAAACTTTTGCTGAGAGCGCATCGTGAGCGTGCCGAACCGCATTGCGGAAAAGCTGCAGGCCGGCGCCTTCCTCAGCAAGAGCGGTCTGCCGCGTCCAAGCAAAGTGTTGCACTGGACTTACGTATCGTTCCGGATGCGGCATCAACCCCAGGACAAGACCCGTCGCATCGCAAACTCCTGCGATCGCATCGGTGCTTCCGTTGGGGTTGTCGAGAGTCCCATCCGCCTTCACGCCACTGTAGACAAGCGCGACCTGATCTTGTTGGTGAAGTGCCTTACGAATTTCCTCAGACGCGGGAATGAACTTTCCTTCGCCGTGCGCAATCGGAAGTTCCAACTCACCGACCCCCGCAGTCCAGATGCACTTGCGGCTGACGGAGCGGAGCTTCACCCATCGGTCGATGAAGCGGCCGGAGTCGTTGTGTGTCAGCGTTGAAGTCTGCCCATTTCTTCCAGCGAGCGGACCCGGGAGCAGTTCAGTCTTCACCAGCACTTGAAACCCGTTGCAGATTCCGATGATTGGTTTCCCATCTTCAACGAATTCTGCGAACGCATCTTTGAGATGATGGGTGATCTGGCTCGCGAGGATGCGACCGGCAGCGATGTCGTCGCCGTAGCTGAATCCGCCAGGCAGCGCCAGGATTTGAAATTCGCGCATGAGCGCCGGCGTCTGAAGTAATTGATTCACATGAACGAACGAGGAGCTTGCGCCCGCGAGTTCGAACGCGTGCGCCGTTTCGGCATCGCAGTTCGTCCCGGCGGCGCGGAGGATCAGGGTGCGGGGCTTCATGTCGTGAAATCTAATGCAGTTCATGACGAAAGGGCAAATCCCGCAAGATTGTGGGTAGGCCGATTGCGTGAGGTTCGATACGATTCGCGCGCCTGCTGTGATGTTTTGGAGGGGAATGGAGTTTATCCCCCATGTTGCGTCGCCTCCGCCCAGTCAATGGGCCGATCGTCGAATCCCTGGAAAGCCGCCAGCTACTCGCCGCTCAGACGCCATTTTACGGCATGCCCTTCAAGGTTCCGATCTCGATTCAAGCAGAGCAGTATGACAGCGGCGGCGCGGGCGTCTCATTCAATGACAGCGAACGGACCAATCTCGGCGACGCCAGCTATCGCGCCGGTGGAGTCGATTTCAACGCGGATCCGAACACGCCGGGGAATTACTACGTCTCGCACACCAAATCCGGCGAGTGGCTCGAGTACACGGTTCAGGCCGATACCACCGGCGTATACGACATGAAGATCCGGCTCTCCTGCGGCGGCGCCGGGGGACGATTCCACATCCTCATCGATGGCGTCGATCAAGGCACGACCGCCGTGAAGAACACGGGCGGATGGGATTCCTTCTCCACCGTTGCGCGCAATGACATGCTGCTCACCGGCGGCCAGCACGTCGTCCGCTTGGAATTCAGCAAAGCCAACGTCACCGGAAGCGATATCGCCGATCTCGATTGGATCCGCTTTACGCGCGACACCGAATCATCACCAAGTTCGCTCAACGCGGCATACGATTGGTCGCAGAAATCCGACGGCCCGTTCGCGCGCTATGAAGGCGACGGCGCAATCGTGAACGGCAAGCTGTACATCTTCGGCGGGTACATCAACACGCAGATTCAAGCCACGACGCGGTCGGATATGTATGATCCGTCGACGGGCAAATGGACGCGCATCGCCGACATGCCCGAACCACTGACGCACACCGGCGTCGCGGTGCATGGGACCACGATCTGGCTCGTTGGCGGATTCCTCGGCGATCATCCCGGTCCCGGAACAACGCACGTTTGGCGATACAACACGCTCTCCAACACGTGCAGTCGCGGACCTGCACTGCCGGAAGCGCGCGGCGCGGGCGCCGCAGCAATGGATGGCGATGTCCTGCATTTCTTCGGCGGACTCACGCACGCCAGCAGTTCCGCCAATCCGGTGAAGAGCGACATGGCGGATCACTGGACGCTCGATCTTGCCAACGGGGGCGGATGGAAAACCGCCGCGCCGATGATCAACCCGCGAAACCATCTCGCGGGCGCATCACTCAACGGCAAGATCTACGCGATCGGCGGACAGCATCTTTGGGATGAAAACAATCCCGTCAGCGAAGTCGACGTTTATAGTCCCAAGACGAGTCGGTGGACAAAGGTCGCCTCGATGCCGGAAGGGCGATCGCACATCAGCTCATCGACCCTCGTTGTCGATGGCCGCATCATCGTGATCGGCGGCGCAACAAACGGATTCGATTCACTCGCGTCCGTGATCGACTACGACCCCGCGACCGACAAATGGGGAAAGTTATCTTCGCTTCCCACCCCGCTGGCGACCACCGTCGCGGGTTACTTCAACGACGAGTTCGTCGTCGCCACGGGTAGTCAATTCGATCTTGTCGCAACCGCGGACGTGTTCATCGGCTGGCCTGCATAAGTGCGGGTTTTCCGATTGGAGTTTCCCAGCCGGAACAGTTAACGCATTTTCTCCCATCTCACCGGGCTTTTGTGAAAAAACCGCCGAAGTTTGACGTCGTACAGGATGGCGCGGCCGTTTAAAATGCCCGCTCGTCTAGTCCTTGTTCCATAGGGAAGTGATATGCCTGACCGACTCATTCATGAGCTTGAATCGCGCCTGTTGTTCGCCTTCTCCGCCCACATTAACTTCGCCCCCGGAAGTGCCGCAGGGGTCAGTGGATATGTGGTCGATACGGGCAAGACCTACGGCGCGCGCAATGGATTGACCTACGGTTGGAACGCCGACATTTCCGACCAGACCCGCAATCGCGATTCGTCTCTCTCACCCGATCAACGTTACGACACGCTCGTCCAGACTCAGCGCGACGGTGATTCCAAATGGGAGATCAGTCTTCCGAATGGCACTTACACCGTGCACCTCGTCGCCGGCGATCCCTCCTTCACCGACTCGGTCTACAAATTCAACGCAGAAGGTCAGCAAATCCTCAGCGGCACGCCGTCGTCTTCCAATCACTGGATTGAAGCAACGAAAGACGTCACGGTTAGCGACGGCCGGCTCACTATCACCAACGCCAGCGGCGCCAGCAACAACAAGCTCGACTTCATCGACATCGCGTCCGCAAGCGGTTCAACGAACACAACCCCGCCGGCGGCACCCAGCGATCTCAACGTCAGCAGCGTCTCGTCGACCTCGCTCAAGCTCGCGTGGTCGGACAATTCGGTTCGCGAAGATGGCTACAAGATTGAGCGCAGCACCGACGGCAAGACCTGGTCGCAGATCGTGACCGTCGGCGTGAACGTCAGCACCTATACAAACACGGGTCTGACGACCGGTAAGAAGTACTATTATCGCGTGAGAGCATACAACGCGTATGGGAATTCGTCGTACACGAACGTCGCCTCCGGCACGCCCGGCAGCAACAGCGGAACCTTCACCACCAAGCCGCTGACCTGGACGAGCAAAGCGAGCAATCCGCTCCGTCGCGAGGAATCACAGAGCATCGTTTACAACGGCAAGCTCTATGCGATCGGCGGATACGTCGATAACTACGCCGCGACGCTTCGTGTGGATGCGTACAACCCGTCGACGAACACGTGGACGCGCAAGCACGATATGCCGTCGGCCTTCCCCGACACGCACGCCGCGGTCGTGAAAGATCCCGACGGCCACACGTTCTGGTTCATCGGCGGATTCCTCGGCAGCTTCACGCACGACTCGACCGGCGCGCACGGCCCTCCGGGAACCGCGCTCGTCTACAAATACGACGCCGCCACCGACACTTGGAGCAAAGGCCCGTCGCTCCCCAGTGCGCGAGCCGCCGGCGGCGCGGGCATCGTCAACAACAAGCTCTATTACTTCGGCGGGGCCGACGTCACGCGCAATAACGACAAGAGCGACACTTTCATGCTCGACCTGAACAATCAGTCCGCGGGCTGGAAACACGTCGCGACCATGCCGAATGCGCGCAATCACCTCGGTGGAATCGCCGCCAACGGCTTCATCTACGCTGTCGGCGGACAGCACGGCGTCGAAGATGCTTCGGTCATGCAGAACGAGGTTGATCGCTTCGATCCGAGCAACAACACGTGGACGAAAGTCGCGTCACTCCCACACGCCGAATCGCACTTCAACGCCGCGACGGTGCTATACGATCGCTACATCATCACTGTCGGCGGAGAGAATCCGCACAACAGCGCGCAGCCGTGGGTCTTCGCGTACGACACGATGCGAAACCAGTGGACGCAGATGACGAACCTCCCCGGCCCGCGTCGCGCCGGCATCGCCGGTCTCATCGGCACGAAGCTCATCTTCAGCAGCGGCTATGACCGACCCCTTGCCCTGACCAACACCACGTGGGTCACGGATCTGTCCGGGATCTTCTCGTAAGCAGAAGCGAAGGTTCAAAGTCAAAGGCATCGCGCTCTCGCGCGATGCCTTTTCTGTTGATCTCTGGCAGCGGCAGTTAGGTGCCACTGCCGGCGGCGATGATCATTGACGATGCGTCCGCTACTTCTTATCCACCCAACCCGTCGGTCGATTGCCGAATTCATGGGCGGCGGGTTGGGGCGTCGGTGCCGCCCATCGTACTGCATTCTCAATCACCTTCAGGACGTTCTTATCGTGATAGCTCGGATACGTTTCGTGACCGGGGCGGAAGTAGAAGATTCGGCCGGCGCCGCGCTCGTACGTCACGCCGCT
>JAICIO010000179.1 GCA_025924315.1 Phycisphaerae bacterium | reverse complement strand
TGAATCGCTTCGGCGTGCCGTGGATGCCCGCCGTCATCGCCGCGAGCGTGCCGATCCTCGTTCTGCTCATCAGCCACGATCTCACCAGCCTCGCGGCCCTTTATGCCATTGGCGTCATCGGCGCAGTCGCGATCAACGTGACGCTGTGCGCGATGCACCCCCGGCTTCGACGCCTGCATCGGAAGGGTCCGATGATGATGCTGGGAATTGTGTTGCTTGCGATCTGGATCACGCTCGCCTGTACGAAGCTCCACGCACTCATCTTCGTCACGACGGTGATGATCGTCGGATTAACGGCGAGATTGCTGAACAAGAAGTGGGCCGAGCGCAAAGGCCCGAAGCCGAGCCTGCTGCGCCAAGCAATCATGGAGCAACTCCCGCTGGACGCGCTGAGCAAACCGAAGATTCTGCTCGGCACGTATGGCTCTGATGCGCTGGCAGCGTCCGCCATCAAATACGCCAAGGAAGCGAACGCCATGCTCGTCGTCTGCTTCATCCGCCAGGTGAACCTCTCTTACAAATATGAAAGCGAAAGCAAACTCACCATCGAGAGCGACCTCGCAGCCCTGAGAACCTTCAGCCGCTTCCTCGACCTCGGCCACGAGACCGGCGTCACGGTTCTGCCAATCTACGACACCGGCCCGGACGCCGCCGTCCTCATGGCCGAAAACGCCGCCATCTACGGCTGCGAACGCGTCCTCATCGGCACAAGTCGCCAAGGCGCTTTGTACCACCTGATTAAAGGGCGATTTCAAACTCGGTTGGAATCATTGCTGCCACCGGATGTCCCAGTGCAGGTGATCACTTCGGAGCCTGAAGCCTTAACTACTGCGTGACCTTAGATCAGCCGCAGCTTCCCCGGATGCGCCACCGCCACGTGAGCCGCGAGTGGCCGAAGTCGCTCGTGGAGATGCCAGTAGCCGCAGGAGACCTCGTAGCAGATGGAGGGCGGATCTTGGAGCTTTCGCAGATGATTCCCGACGCTTGAGCGTGTCCTTTGAGCTGAATCGCGAAGCAGACGCCTCAATACCGGGTCTTGCGTCGGCTCCTGCGCCAGTGGCGGCTGTCCGCCGATCACAGTTAGCGCGAGCTTGCGAAGCTCCCCTTAAGAAAGCCCCGTCTTACGTTCACAAGATCGAGGTCGGGGATCGGCGCATCGACCCGGTCGAATTCGTTCAACGGTGCCGAGCCTGTGGAGTGAAGGCAGATAAGCAATGCTCGAGCTCTCGGTCTCCATCTAGCCTGAGGCCGGTCCGCTGCTAAAATATTCGTTGTCTTTGCGCCATAATAAGTGTTGGAAGACGTAGCTATTCAACTACTCAGCCACCATTCGTTTTCACATCGTGATCAACCAGATCTACATTTCAGGTGCTCAGTCACCAAGGAGACAATGGATCGTTCTAGCTCAGGCGGCTCGACCGCCGCAAAGCTCCCGCCTCGTGTCGTGCTGCAGGCCCAATCAGGCCTGTGGCATTACCGCCCGCTCGAACTTCCTGAAGCGAAGTTCACGCCGTTCCCTCGCCTTACGCTCACTCTTGTCTACCGCTGCCGTTCGTGGCTCACTCCAGTCTGGCAGGGTTACCGCCGCGTAAGTTGTGTCCTTCTTTATTGGGGACATAAGGGGGCAGCTTGAATTCTGTCCGCGAGAAACGCCAAGTTCTCGTGAAACCAGACAGTGCAATGCAGGCGATTACTTAGACGATCGCGATAGGTCGAGTCTCGTGTCAAACGATCGAGTCCATTTGCGTCTCGGAATTCGCAGCGTTCTCGACACCTCGCACGGCCCGTAAGCAGGTGGGCGCAAAGGTGAAGATGAAGTGCCGAGCGGCATTGAGTAGGACAAGCAGACCAACGGCCGCGATCACCCACGCACACGCGAGACGCGGGATTCGGGGAAAGAGATTCCAAAGCCATTCGCGAATCTTTTTGATGTGAAGAGTTTTCGCCATTCCTATTATGAGTGAGGTGGGTTTTCGCAGCTCATTCGCGGCCTGTCCACCAAATTTGAGATAACGAATCAGTTTCTCTTTGCTGCTTACCGCCTTGACCTCAGCAATTCCTTCGGTGTCACCAATTTTACTGATCAGGGCGACCTCGATCGGCGCCCACTCTACCTCCTTGGCCACGTTGGCGAGTTCGTCGGCCGAATTAACCGAATGCATGACGTAGCCGATCATCCCAGCCGGGAGTCGCTTGTAGAGCCGGAACGTGTCCAGGCAAGCCTGTCCTAACGCCTTCAGATGTTCAGCGGTCCGCGCTCCTGTCGCCAGTTTCAATAGCTTCCCCGAAAACTCTGCGGTCAAGGCGCCAGCTCGCTTCAGCGCCTTCAGCAGATCGATTCCAACCTCAGCCGGCGCTCCACCTTCAGTTGTCGGCGGAAAATAAGTCATGACGTCGGCAGCCAGGCCAACCGCGGAGAGAGCAACAAGCAGTTCATCCACAGGCTGGCCCGTCGCCTTGTGATAACCCTCCTTGGCTAGATCGCGGATGTTTCCATACACGAGAAAATTCGCGACCATATCACCGCCGATACCCTCTGCGCTGCTAGTGTCGCCCGTTAGGAAGCCGGAAGCCGTGCGCTTCGTGCGTGACCACCAAGAGTTGAACGTCGCCTCCTCTCGATTGGCTAAGGCGATGATTTCCCGTGCATGGGGAATGTCTGGATTCTCCTTCGCGAAATTCCCGAGCGCAATCGCGGAGCTGATATCACCATTCAAGATAAAGTTCGTCTGTTGTGGCAGATAATCCTTGGGCTGTTCCACTCTCGAGTCAAAGCGTTGAAGCCTTGTCAGCTGATCCTCCGAGAGCGTCCCTGGAATCGAGACCACGAAAAGCAACAGAGCAACAACGAGGCTTCGGATTCCCAAGTAAAAATGTCTAAACGCGGTTTCTCTTTTCCGCATGCCCGCCCGCCTCCCAGTAATCGAAGAGTTAATGCGAGCGAAAATAGCCTGATCGCATTTTGCGATCAAGAGAAAAGCGAGGCGACGATGCGAAAATGGTCGCGTCACTCTTCACCGCAGCGTCTGAGGCGTTGGCCGCAGCTGTGGTGGACCTGCGTAATGCGGCCGGGATGACTCAAAGACAGTTGGCAGAAGCCGTCGGGCGGGAACAAAACTACATCGCGCGGATCGAGAAAGCCCAACGTCGTGTAGACTTAGTCGAATGGGTGATCCTATGTAGCGCATGCAAGGTCGATCCTGTGGCCGAGATCAGCAAGCTCGTACAGCGCATCAAATCATTGACGCCGCAGCCTCATCGCAAATCGCGTCGATGAGCGTTGGGGATCTCGTCCCTTCATTGCGCACGTCGGCCTCTGCTACCGCGAACCGAACCTCATTTCGTAATGCATCTGCTAAAAAACGACATGGATCTGCGTCATAATAGATGTGGCTGCCATAGGTATTGGCGACACGAAACCCCCAACCGGTGACTGAGTCACCAAGGAGATGATGGACCATTCACGCTACGGTGGATTAACCGCCACAGAGCTCCCGCCTCGCATCATGCTAAAGGCCAAGAAAGGGCTCTGGCATTATTGCCCGAACGACTTTCCGTACGCTGACCCGGTTGCATTTCCCCGCCTGCCATTCGATATACTTCACCGCTGTGGTGCCTGGATGAGCCAGGTCTGGACACACTACCGCCGTGTTGGCTGTGTGCTCTTGTACTGGAACGTTGCCGAAAAGCGCTGGGAGACGCACGTTCCCCCGCAGACGATTACCGAACGCTCTTTCTTATGTGATCTTACGTTCAGCGGGTTCGAACGACCCAGCCGCAATCACCTCCTCTGCGGCAGCTTCACGTCTGACTCTACCGATGACGGCAATGAGGTGATGGATTCGGTGCCGCCGTTCGACGGCATCCACATCGTCCAGCATGTGGAGCATGAGCTGCTCGCGATCAGCGCTTTCTTCCGGGCCGGCGACAAGCTGTTCGTTTCGGAGTCGGCGCAGTGGCTGGAAAATCGTGCAGATCCCGCCTGGGAAACCTGGAACGGTCGAGTTCGACTGGGCGGCAGCTTCTAGGCATACACGTCCCGATTCTTCAATCAGATGCAGTGAAAGGAGGTATCATTGAATCAGCAAGATGATCGTGCGCGTAAGCTTGAACAGCTCGTGCAGGATCTCGGGATGCTCGTCGCAAAGCACTGGCTGAAGCAACAGCGAGAGCATGCGAACCAACGCTCATCGGTGGCGGCGGAAGCGCCCGCGCCAGTGAATACGCAGAAGCCCAAGCGTCGTATTTAGTTTTAAATAAGCTCTAAGCGTGGAGCGGCAGCGAATGAACAATTTGAGCGACATCCGTTATTCGCTGCCGCCCACGCTGCTTACCAAGTTCGAAGACGAGCACGTGCACGAACGCATTCCGGTGGACGCCTGGTGTGCCACGAAAGCTTTTGCCGATCGATGCGAGAAAGACCGCTCGGTTGGGGAATGGCAACGTCAGCCGATCCGTTACGACCTGCTTCAACGGCCGCACAGCGTTAGCAACATCTTCGAGGCGATCCCAGAAGAATGGCGTAAGCGTCCAGATTGGGAAAGCTCAGGATGGGCAGCGATCGCGAAGCAAAAGGATTATCTGAGCGAGCAGTTCGATAAGCAACACGGAGAAGTTCGGCTCCAGCGGGCTGCATACGCCGGGTGGCTCGTGACGAATAAGCAGTTCATCGAAGAGCACGACTCATTCTTCGTGCGTCACCAAGCCACGATAAAAACCCATGGCCTGCCCATCTTGGACAACTTGCCGGCCACAGTGTCGGCAATCGAAGGATCAAAGCCCGCCCGCGGCAAGATCGCCGCACTCGCATCTGATTACACGCAGTTCCTTGGGCGTTGGGGGTTGAGTCGAATGGCTGCCCCTTATCTGCCTGAGCAATCGCCACTCGATCAAACTTTACTGCCGAGTGAACCGCCGCCCCCGTCGATCAAACGACGTAGCCGGAACGCAAAGCTTATCGATGTAAACTATTTGAAGTTGATGTCACCTGTGCAACGCGAGGCCTGGCTAAGGCTGCATCTCAATTCACCAAATCATCTCCGGGGGTGGGCGACCATCGTTGAAGCGGCGAGTTCACGCCGCGTGCAATTGCAGCGTTACGCCCGTCTCCTTCAACTCCATCATTACTGGTTCGTGATAAATCAGAATCACACCCGTGAGCTGCACGGAAAGATCCGGGCGATGACCTACGCCTTCGCTCGGTTTCTGTTTCCGAAATCTGAACTCCATCGAAAGATCGAGACGGTCAAGAAGGATGTGCAGGGGCTTCGTCGTTCACTCGGTCCCGAATGGGCCACGAACCATTCAATCGTCACATCTGGACTGTGACATGGAAACAGGTACCTGAGCTGCTTCCCTTCCGAGTTTTCCGTTATGTGCCGAAGGTATAGATCTCAGCTGACGAACAGCTGCGTTCACCATGGCACGTAAAAAGAATCTTACCGCTGAAGAAATCGCAGCCGCTTTCGCCGCCGGCGGGTGGGAGCAGAAGTTCCCGCCCATCCTCAACCCGAAGCAGGCCGGGGAATTGCTCGGCCTCCCACCATCGACACTAAGTCTTTATACGCAGGAAGGTCTCTTCGCGGGCGCGACCAACCTCATCGGTAAACACCGCCGTTATTGGCGAGACCGCATCATCACGCACTTGTTCCGCGTCCCGCGCGACAAGTCGAAACAAAACCAACAAGAAGAAAATGAAGAGTAACACAACCGAAACATCAAAGAACGAGTACATCGCTATCGGCGAAAAGGTGAAAATGTGTCGCCGCGGAAGACGTGGCGTGTGGACTGCCCATTTTCACCATAATGGGCAACACCGTAAGCGTTCACTCAAAACATCAAATCAAGAGATCGCCCGCAAACGGGCCATTCTACTTGAGGCTGAGCTGGACACTGGCGATTACGTCCAACGCCCGCGTGCCGTCGGCATTGAGCAAGCGGTCGAGGAATATCTCAGTTCCAAACGAGGCGACGGATGCCGACCCAAGACGATGGCGAAATACACGCAATGGCTCACGGACTTCAAGAAGTTCGCCGCCGCCAACGACGCGCGATATCTCGGGCAGATCAGCGTCAAGCTCTACGAGCAGTTTCGCGGCTCGAAGGCGCCGGACTCGGCGGCGAAGTCGATGTACACCGGGCTGACAATCATCAGGCAGTTCGTCGGCTGGGTGAGCGGTCGCGGACGCAACTACCTCTCCAACAACCCGCTCATCGGAGTCCGCATGCGCAAGCCCGCGCCGACGCCGGCGTACGCACCCTCGACAGATCAGGTGCACCGTCTGCTCGAGGGTGCAACCGGAGATCGCAAGCTTCAGTACGCGATCCTGGCAATGACCGGACTCCGTGCTGGAGAGTTGGTCATGCTCCGTCCCCGCGACGTTGACCTCGACGCCGGCTTGATTCACGTCGCCGCGCGAGAGGGGTGGACCCCGAAAACCGGTGCCTCGCGGACCATCCCCATCCCCCCGAAGCTCCGCGAGATGCTGGAGACGGTGCCAAAGACGAAGCGACCGTACTACTTCTGCGCGGCGCCGAGCCCGAAGTACCCGGAGGGCGGCCATCAGATCAATCAGAAGCACATGCTGGAAGATTTCCAGAAGTTGGCGAAGAAGCTCGAGCTGCCGATCGGCCGGAAGAACGGCGGGATCGTCATCCATTCCTTGCGTCACTATTTCAAGACCACAGCCATCGATTCGGGGATCCCGAATTATGTGACCGACGCGTGGATGGGTCACAGCGATCCGTCGATGGGTCGGCAGTACTACCACCTGCCGGCAGAGAAGAAGCACTCGTATATGCAACTGGTGCAGTTCTAGTTCGTTCACCATAACCGGCGCTCAGCGCCAGGAGATTCAGATGTTCGAGATGTTCACCAAACTCGTTGCGTTCACGATCGCAATCGGCCTCGTGGCGGCCGCGGCGATCACGCCGAATGTGGAGTTTTTCAACCGGGCCAAATCCGGGCCGACCGTGGGGCGTGTCGTGCAGTGCGATGCGCAAACAACGCCGCCCGCCGTGTTTACGGCGGGCGGGGGAATTTACGCGGAGAGGGCGGGATTCGAACCCGCGGTACAGTTTTCCTGTACACAGCATTTCCAGTGCTGCACCTTCGGCCACTCGGTCACCTCTCCAAAGGTTCGCCGAAGCGAGCGCGGGATTTTACGCGGACGCGTGCGATTGGGCTAGTCGATGGAAGCCGGAGCGGTGAAGCGCGTCACAGTGCGGGTTCTTCGAGGGGAACGGGGCAAACGTCTTTTCGCTTGCAGCTTTCGCACTGCTGCCCTTCCCAGAGTTTGTTGAACTCACCCGAGACGTTGTCGATGAGCGACGGTGATTCGGTCCAGATGCCGAGCTCGAAGTTTCGGCGGCCGTCCGATTTGGCGCCAAGGCCGGCGCCGGTGAGGTTGGCGCTGCCGAGGTACATCGATCGCGTGTCGATGATCACCGCCTTGCTGTGGAGGCGCGGACAGCGGCGGATGGTGAGATTTGTGGGGAGTTCGCGTTTGAGTTCGACGAGCGCGGCGGCGCTGGGGGTGCCGGCGTGGAGGATGCGGATCTCTACGCCCTTCTCCGCGAGCGCGCGGAAATGGGTGACGATCGACTGGGCGCGGCGCGAGCCGACGACGGGAACGAGCAGCGCCTTGAAGTCGGCGGTCATGATGTCGATCGAGGTTTTGGCTTTGAGGATTCCGTCGAGCACGATGGCGCGAAAATGCTCGGAATCGACAATGAGCCGCGGGTCGGTTTTCTCGGCGAAAACCGGTGCTGCGAGAGTGGATAAACGGAAACGGCTCATGTCTCACTTATCGGATAGAACTGTGGTGGCGATGGAGGAATCATGCGGCGACATTGGGTTTTGCTCGGTGCGTTTGTTCCACTTCTGCTGATTGGAGCGGGTAATTCATCCGCGCCGTCGAACGAACTGATCGTCAACGGCAACTTCGGCCAAAAAAGCGGTCGCGTTCCGGTCGGTTATCAAGTGACCGGTGATGCGGAATATCGCTATCTCGGCGATCCAAATCGCGACATGAGCGGCTTTGGGATCGCGCTCATTTCGAACGAAGATCTCAATCGCGATGGCACAATCGGCGGCGCGGTTTCGCAGACGGTTTCGAATCTGAATCCGAAAAACGGGCGGTGGTTTCGCTTCAGCTTTCGCGGGCTTGCGCAGAATGGTTTTGTGGTTGATGACGACGATCTGTACGTGAAGGTCGAGTACTTCAGCGCCGGTGGAAAGACTTCGTACGATCATCTCGCGAAGAAGATTTATCCGCAGGTCGAGCAGGCGCGGAAGGATCTGGCGGTGAATGGGAAATTTAAGAAGAACGGGGCGGAGACCTGGCGGACATATCAGGTGGAGATTCGGCTGCCGTTTCCGGAGGTTGGACAGGCGCGGTTCACGGTGGGCTTCGGGCATGGTCGGGGGGATTCGCGCGATGGCGCGTTTTATGTGACGGACTTCAGCCTGACGCGGATCGAGGAAGCAACGGACGCGAAATCGCAGGCGACTTCTTCGGCCGTCAGCGATGCGCAGCCGTCGGGAAAACTCATCCCGCTCGGTGGTCGATGGTTCTATCAAGCTTTGGAGCGCGAGACGTCGGCGCCGAAAACGTTCGATTACTCGAACGCGGACAAGCTCTGGTATCACGATTCGGTCTGGCAGACGCCGTTTGTCGGCAACATGAGTTCCGTGCTTCGCGCGGGGATGAAGGATCTCAACGGCAACATCGCGCAGACCGACACGCCCCTTTTGCGGAACGTGATGGTGTCGTTCGATGGGTCGTCGATGATCCTGCACACGAGCGGAATTCCGAATCATCCGACGGGCAAATTTCCCGAGGACCGCGGACGCGGGAATCCGAGCTACATCACGATGCAGGATGAGACGTTCTACATTCCGCTCGAGCCGAAGGAGAATCCGAAACATTTCGTGACGGACGAGACGAACAGCAATCACGCCCTCAACATGGGACCGATTGGCGTGGCGCTGAACGGCGTGGTGTTTTACAACCCGTTCGACATGGGGAACACGGACGCGACGGACCTGATGGACCGGTGCTGTGGCCATCCGCAGCAGTTTGGGCAGTATCACTATCACAAGTATCCGATCTGCGTGAACTCGCCGTGGGATGATCAGGGGACGGGGCATTCGGGGCTGCTCGGATTTGCGTTCGATGGGTATCCGCTTTACGGGCCGTACGAATCCGCGGACGTGATGGCGAAGGACGTGAGCGGTGAGAAGGCGCTCAACGAGTTCAACATGCATTACGACGATCAGCGGGGCTGGCACTATCACGTCACGCCGGGGAAGTTTCCGTATCTGATCGGCGGGTATTGGGGTGTCGTCGATTCACGAGATGTGCGACGGGGTCCGCCGCGCGGGGGGAATGGTCAACAACGGGGTGGACCGGGTGGTCCCGACGGACGACGCGGCCCGGGTGGGCCTCCAGGTCCGGATCGGGCTTGAACCGTAGGGTGCGCTTCAGCGCACCGGTTATTTCTTCGGCTTTAAGACGAATAACCGGTGCGCTGAAGCACCCTTCCAGCGGTACCCCCTTATTAGGGACAATTGTCCCCCTACCCCGTCCCGATACCCTCCCGCGCATCATCGTCGATCAGTCATCCGGGTGGGTGAAGGGGACGATGAGCCGCGGACGGGCATTTCGTCCGAGTCGTTTTCAGGAGTGTTGGTCATGTCGTCTGCTCGCCTCACGAAGCGTGTGGTGGTTCCCGGTTTGATGGTGATGTCGGTTCTGGTGGGTTGCAAGGGAAGCAGTCAGTCGGCGTCGAGTGATGCCGCACAGATCGGCTCGCTCGCAGGCGAGGAGATCGGCTCGCGCAAGGGTGGATATCTCGGCTCAACGGTCGGCGAGATCTTCGGCCGTCGAGCCGGTGAAGCCGCGGGTTCGAAGGTGGACGAAGCAAATAGCCAACCGGCCGCGGGGAAGGTTCAGTGATTTAAGATCGTCGCATGCGCGTAGGGTCCGCGTCAGCGGACCGGTTATTAGTCGCCTGAAAGGCAATTAACCGGTCCGCTGAAGCGGACCCAACAGCATTTACAGCGGTTGCACT
>JAICIO010000178.1 GCA_025924315.1 Phycisphaerae bacterium | reverse complement strand
GCGACTTGATCACGCCATTCCGTCCCAATCGTTATCCCACGCGCACGCCGCCGATTCATTCTCGGCCGGGAACAAATCCTCGAGCATCCGATCGATGCCCCGTTCCGCACTGGGGTGGTTTTCGATGATCGCGGCCACGAGGAGGTCTTCGGTTCGGTGCAGCCGCTTCGAAATGCACCCGTCGCCTTTCAGCGGGAGGGCGCGGGCGGTCGTTTCGGCATTCGATTCGTCCAGCACGTCATGCAGCAATCGATCGAGCGCATGTTCGCGGTTGGCGTGCGTCGCGATCAGTTTCGCGAGGAGGCGATCTTCCACTTCCTGCAGCCGCGCGTCGCGCGAGCCAGGCTCAAGATGCCTACCCGGCTGGACCTTAATCTCGCGGCGGACGACTCGATGAGGCTCGCGCGTCGACAGGTTGGTCCGACCTTCGCGATTGCCCTTGCGGATGATGAGTGCCATTGGAGAACTCCTTTCCTCACGGCGATACGAAGTGGCTATTCACAACGCCCGTGCCATTGATCCACAGGTCGCACACGTCCGATAATCGTGACAACGACAAACTGGCGAGAGCGGCGTACTCGAAAAAATCGAGCGGCGTAGTCCCGCTCACGTCTGCCTGTCGCACAGCGACATGCCAAAGGTGCAGTTTGTCTCGTTAGCCCCGCCACTCGTGGCGGGATCCGGCCGCAAGTGGCCGGGCTAACTTCTCCTTGGTCTGCCGGTCTCCTTGTCTGCCCGTCCCTTCGCGCGTACAACGAATCCCGTGGCGAACCTTTCCGTCGATCTCGCGGGCATCAAGCTTTCCAACCCCACGCTCACGTGCTCGGGCACATGCGGTTACGCGTTCGAATACGCCGATTTCATGGATCTTTCGAAGCTCGGCGCGTTCGTGACCAAGTCCATCACCCGCGAAGAGCGACCGGGCAATGAGCCGACGCGCATCGTTGAAACGCGCGCCGGAATGCTCAACGCGATCGGCCTGGCGAACGTCGGCCTCGATCGATTCCTCAAAGAAAAGGTTCCGCTGCTGAAGAAGATGCCCTGCCCAGTGATCGTGAACGTCGCCGGCCATAGTTTCGACGATTACACGGAAACGTGCGCCGCGATGGATTCGCTCGATTGCGTCGCGGGGGTTGAGCTGAATGTCTCGTGTCCCAACGTGAAAGACGGCCTGACGTTCGGCACGCATCCCGGCCGGCTGAAAGAACTCACGCACGAGGTGAAGAAAGTTCTGCCGCACAAACCGCTGATGGTGAAGCTCTCGCCGAACGTCGAGGACATCACCGCGACCGCACGGGCCGCGGTCGAAGGCGGCGCGCAGGTGCTCACGCTCGTGAACACATTTACGGCCATGGCGATCGACATTTACAAAAAGCGTCCGCGCCTCGCGAACGTCACCGGCGGCCTCTCGGGCCCCGCGATCAAGCCGATCGCGTTGCATCTCGTCAGCCGCGTGTATCGCAACGTCGCAAAGCCCGCGGGCGTGCCGATCGTCGGCATGGGCGGCGTGCAAACGTGGCAGGACGCGGTCGAGTTCATCCTCGCCGGCGCCACCGCCGTCGCCATCGGCACGGCGCTCTTCGTCGAGCCTTCAACGCCGAACAAAATCTGCGATGGTTTGCACGAGTATCTCGCTAAGATGAAGGTCGAGCGATTGAGCGAGCTCGTCGGTGCCCTGCAACTCCCCGGCGACGAACCGCGACAGTCGCCGTATCCGTGATTCAATGACTTATCGATCTGGTCGCTTCGCAACGACTACCATCACGCTTGTTCTGCTTATCTTCTGGATCCGGAGCTTTGTCGTTCAGGATGAGATCGCTCGTTGGCGACGGCATGCGGATGGGGCCTATACCATCGTATTCGATCTTAAATCTTGCATGGGTGAGATCGCGGTGTCGTGGGAACGTCCGCGGAGTGCTCCCTTCCACACCTATTGGCGACGCGAGGTGATGAGCGCGCGTAAGAACGATCTTCCAGTCACCGCAACATTGCTCGGCTTCGCATTCGACGGTTATACAACCACCGGGCAGTCGCCATCGTTGGCGACTACTTTCGTCCTCCCGTATTGGGTATTCGTACTGCTGTTCGGCACACTGTCGATCTGGACGCTGATTCGAACAGTTACTGAAACCCGAAAACAAGCGACGACGCTCTGTACCCAATGCAAGTACGACCTTGGCGCCACCCCCGAGCGGTGCCCGGAATGCGGATTCATTACTTAAAACAGACGCGAAATCGCAAGCGATGTTCGGTAGCCCCCACCGGCGGCGATGTCGCTTGCGATTTCGCGTCTGTTCTTCCCAAAATATCATTTAACGTTTCACGGGCGTCTTCGTCTCAACTTCTGACAACCCAACCGCACCAGGGATCATGGTCGATCGAGAGACTTTCGACAGGCTGATGCTGGACCACCTGTCGGCGGCCCTTCGATTCGCCACTCGACTGCTCGGCGATCCGCAGGAGGCGGAGGATCTCGTGCAGGAGGCGATGCTCCGGGCGGCGCGGAATTGGAAATCCTTCCGCGGGGCGAGTTCGTTTCGGACGTGGCTCTTTCAGATTTTGATCAACGCGTTTCGGGATCGATTGCGGGGAAAACGAGCGCGGTCGGAAGTGATGGACGACGACGTTTGCGACGTGCGATCGATCGATCCGCTGATCGCGACGCAGGGAGCAGAGATGGCGGAGATCGTCGCGAAGCTGGTGTCGTCTCTTCCGCCGCGGCAGCGCGAGGTATTGGTGCTCGCCGTCTACGAAGAGATGAGCTCGTCAGACGTCGCCAAGATGCTCGGAATGACCGAACAGAACGTGCGAACGAATCTGCATTACGCCCGGCAGCGGCTCAAAGCGCAGCTGGGGCCGTATATGAGTGAGAATAAGCGATGACGCGGGATCGTGAAGACAATTTCGCAGGCGACGCGAGCGACGCCATGCTCGATGAGCTGCTGGCGCAAGCGCGATGGCCGGAGCCGGATTCGCAATCCGAATCGCGATTGCGAATGCGGTGCGGGATGATTCGACCAACCCGGACGCCGGTCTATCGCATCGCGATCGCAGTCGCGGCGATGATTGCAATCGTCGTCGGCATCTGGTTCGTCGAAACCCGCCCCAGATCTCGGATTGCCGTCGCCCCTCCTGCGCCGCCGTCAGTCGCACCTCCGGTCACCGTAGAGAAATATGCGCCGCGCGTGCGCCCGCTCGGGCCTGTCGAGCGACTGGTGCTCATTGAAGACAAACTGCGAAACGCGCAGCGAGCGAAGGCGTCTTCGCAGACCGTCAAGCCGGATCCGCTTGCGTGGCTCCGTAGGCTCGACAATGCCGCCCTCGTGCGCGTTGCTTCTGCGACGAACGATGCCGAGCGTCGTGATAACGCGATCCGGCTTCTCCTCGAACGAAACGATCTTCAATCGTTCCTCTACTTCGTGCTTCGGCCGAATACGCGCAACGAAGCGCTCGCGGTGTTGCATGAAATGCCCAACCCGCCGACGAGTCAGCTTCTCGCGGAGCTGAATCATCGACAAGTCGATTACCGTCTCGCGGCCGCGAAGGCGTTGGGGGGGCTTTGCGACCAGAAAATCGATCGAACGCTTTTGTTGATGGTGGCGACGAACAACCATCGGCGTGAAGCGATCGCGGCGCTGCTTTCGTGCTCGGATCCGCACGCCAAGCAGCTTCTCTCACAAGCCCAGGCGTATGCGTCGGCCGACGAAATACGCTCGGTGCAACATGACCTCAACCAGACTTTCTAAGGAGCTTCAGATGCGGTGGCAAATTGCAATGCTCGTGATGTGTGTGATGTTGATCGGCGTGACGCTGAGCGCACAGGCCCAGTCAACGAAACCGGCAAAACCCGCGGAAAAGAAAGCGGGGGCGGCCCCGGAAGTGAGCACGATGGTTTACAACGTTTCGGACCTCGTTCGCGCGACGGAAGACTATCCGCTCGAGCCGGCGATGATTCCTTCGACCAGCCTGCCTGGCGCGGAGCCTCGGGGTGGCGGTGGGGGTGGATTCGTGCCAGGTCCGGCGCCAGGCGGTCCGATGGGTCGAGGTCCCGAAGGCGCCACGCAGCCGGCGCAGGCTGCACCAACGACAGTCGACGCGATCGGAGAGCTGATCCGTGAAACCGTCGATCCGGAATCCTGGACAGACCAGGGTGGCACTGTCGGCCGCATGCGTGCATTCGGTCGCAGCCTCATCATTACGCAAACCGGCGACAATCACGGAAAGATTCAATCCCTGCTCAACCAATTGCACCAGGACGCCGCGCCCAATCAGATGATCGCAGTCCGCGCCTACTGGGTGCTGCTCAAGCCGAACGATATTCTTAGTCTGGGAGAACAGGCCAAGCAGCAAAAGAAATCCGCCGCGATGCTCGAAGTGCCAGATTCGATGTTCAGCGCCGACACGATTTACTCGCAAGGCCAGACGCTCTGCTTCAACGGCCAAACCGTTCACATCTCATCCGGCCGCGGACACACCATCATCACCGGCGCGACGCCCGTCGTCGGAAGCAGTTCCGTCGGCTATCAGTTCGACACCGCTGTCGTGCAGAACGGCGTCGCTCTGCAGGTAAAACCCGAAGTGACGGCCGATGGAAAATCGGCGGTGCTCGATCTGCAAAGCATCGTGAGCGAGTTGCCTGAGACGAAGGAGCTCGGCGCCGATGCCAAGGCGGCCGCGACCACGCAAGTGAGCGATATCTCCAGCGACATCGCGCTGTCAAAGATCGACCGCGTGAACGTGGTTGCCCAGCAATTCCGAACCACCGTTCGCGTTCCGCTCGACAAGAAGGTCCTCATCGGCGGGATGACGATGGAGCCCAACAACGCCGCCAACTCGTCACGCAATCTGTACCTCGTGGTGGAGGTGAGCGCGGGGGATTGATCTGGAATTCGCAAGGACCGCGCCCGCATTGTCATTCTGAGCGAAGCGAACAATCTGGCCCGTCCGGGAAGATGCCAGTTTCTTCGCTTCGCTCAGAATGTATGAGTTTTTACAACGAGCCGCGACCGTCAGGGAGCGGAGCCGCGAGCATCGCGCATGAACCGCTCCCTTACGGTCGCGGCTCGTTACGTCCCCCGAAAAGCTCACACGCTCTCAGAATGACACGGCACTCACGGCAATTATTCGTCAACGTTCGAGCGCATCGCACATGAGTTCCTCAATCTCCCGATCGCCCTTCAACCACCGCACATTGGGGAATCGCCGCAGCCACTTCATCTGCCGGCGCGCTAGTTGACGTGTGCCGATCTTGATCTGCTCGACCGCTTCATCGAGCGGCATCCAGCCTTCCAGATGTTCGATCAGCTGGTGATATCCCGTTGCCTCCGCCGCGGTTTTTGAGAGTTGTCCATATCGCGCGAGAAGCGCTCGCGTTTCCTCGAGCCAACCGGCGGACATCATCGCTTTTGTTCGCGCATTGATCCGCTGGTTGAGAGCATCCTTCTCCCATGAGAGCCCGATCCACGTCGCCTCGTGTCGCGCCGTCGGCGAATCCCATTCGGTTTGAAACGACGAGATCGGTTTGCCTGTCAGCTCATACACTTCGAGCGCGCGAATCAGCCGCCGATGATCGTTCGAATGAATCCGCGTTGCCGCCGCGGGATCCACTTTGCTCAAGCGCTTGTGGAGCTGGTCCGAAGGCGTGGCGCGAAGCCGCGCGCGGATCGCGTCATCCGCCCCAGGGCCTTCGAACATCCCTTGAAATAGCGCCTTGTAGTAGAGCGGCGTGCCCCCCACTGCGATCAGCGGAATGTCGCGACGTTTCGCGTCCGCGATCGCTTCGTCCGCGAGTTCGACAAATCGCGCGACGGTGAAAGTCGCGGTCGGATCGACCAGATCGATCAAGTGATGCCGCACCGCCCGCTGCTCCTCGAACGTCGGCTTGGCTGTGCCGACGTCCATCCCGCGATATACCTGCATTGAATCGACGCTGAGGATTTCTCCGCCGATTTCTTCCGCCAAGCGCATCGCGAGCGAGGACTTTCCGGAAGCCGTCGGCCCAATGATTGCGAAGATCCGAAATGCTGCTGCCATGCTTTGCAAAAACTGTCAAAATTGCAGGAATCGCCGGGAAAAGCTTATTGGCACCACATCGCAAATCGCTGATTTTCCGTCAGTTGCGACGCGCGTCTCAAACGCCTCTCTGGCACGATGTTTGAACATAGACCACCGGGTCGACGCAAGACTCATCTACTGAACAACAATGAAAGGAGCTTTGATTATGGCACTGCCGACACGTGTCGCCCGCAATCAGGGCATGGATCCGATGGAATCCGTTCAGCGCGATTTCGATTCGATGTTGAACCGCTGGCTCGGTGGTCGAGAAATGACCGGCTCGCATCAGGGCTTCGCGCCCTATGCGGTCGATGTTCGCGAAGACGCCGACCACATTTACGTTGACGCCGAACTTCCTGGCTTCAGGAAAGAAGACGTCGACATCACGCTCGAAAACCAGACGCTGACGATCTCGGCCGAGCGGAAGAGTGAAACGCGCCAAGGTGGAGACGGCAAAAATGGCGGCGGTGATCTGTTGCTGCACGAACGCCGTTACAACCGTTTCCTCCGCAGCTTCACCCTTCCACCGACGGTGAACGAACAGAACGTGAAAGCGTCGATGCAGGACGGCGTGCTCACGATCGTCCTGAGCAAGCGCGAAGAAACCAAACCGCGGAAGGTTCAGGTGAGCTGAGCGACCGGCATTTTCGATGAATGAAGGGACGCTCAGTGGAGCGTCCCTTTCCTTTTTTGGTGGCACAGGCATTTTTGCCTGTGATCGGGCGATGTATGCATCGACCGAATTCGGCCGCGGAATACCGCGTTCGATCCCCGACAGGAATGTCGGTGCCACCGAAGAAGTTGCCCCGCGACTAATGCGCCATCGACGCGTGTCGTCTGTGAAATCATACACAACAAACTTCGCCACCAGCGGCTGAAGCGTTTCCTTCACGGCTTTCTGATGGATCGGGCTCTTCTCATAATTCCGCAGCGATGATTCGTCTTTGAAGATCATCACGATCGCCACGTCGTACGAGGTATCGACGACCGGCCGCGTCGAAGGGAGCGGCTGACCGGTGTAAACCTGAATCAGACCGGGGATTTTCCGTTGGAACGCGTGAGACTTCTCGATCAGCTCGTGCCGCGCGCTTGCGTCACCCGGCGATTTCAGCCAGCAAACCACGATATGACTGACGGGCGAGGTGTTTGCGTGCGGCACACGATTGGCGGCACAACCGAAACCCGTCACGATTAACAAAACTGCAACCCAACGCATCGATCGAACCATTCAAGCCTCCTTCGTGCGTGGATGTTCCATGGCGCGGATGTTTCTCGCAAGTGGGCACGAATTTCGTGATTGTCGGGAATCGGGCGCAGGGATAGAGTCACCTCGGGGACAGCAGTTGGATGTGCCGCGGAGTCGTCATGCAGGCTCGCCCGGAAATCGCCTCGCCGATCGTTCCTGAAATCGCGCTGAAATCTCCACCGAACTGGACGGCCGTCATCTTCTTCGCGGGGCTCTCGTTCCTCCACATCTGCGTCGCGGCACCGGCGTTCTATCACGGCCGGCTCGAAGGCTACATGAGCACGTTCTTCGCCACCCTCTTCGCGACGATCTCGATCCTCTGCTGGCGCGCGCGATTGGAAATCACGATCCAGCCGCCGCTGCGGCGCATCCGCATCCGCAACGGCTTCCGGCGGCTCAACTATCAGCGGTTCATCATGTTCGAAGACGTGCACGGCGTGCGGGTGACGCTTGCGAATCCCTCGCGCCGCCGCAGCTCGCGCGTCGAATTGCTTTGCGACAACGAAGACATCGAATGCCCGCCGACGTCCATCCCGCGCGAAGAGGCGCTGTGGCTGGCGGTGCTCATGAACGTGCGATTGATTAAGGTTAGCGACGACCCCACCGAATCGCGGCATGCAAACCAGGATGTTCGATCCGTGAAGTGACCACCAAAGGCGCCCTCGATTCAGAAGACGTGTCATCCTGAGCGCAGCGAAGGATCTCGATATCGAATACGTCTTGACATCCCGAGATCCTTCGCTGCGCTCAGGATGACTGGTGATTTCGAAGTACTCGAGCTTCGGTAAGTTCTAATGCCGTGATTCGGGGCTGGCGTTGATGGTTTCGTTGTCGGGCCCCATGCGCTTCGCGAGCTCTTTGCCTTCTTTGCGAAGGCTGTCGAGTTGCTGATCGACCAGCTTTGCCTGATTCTTCTGATCGAATTCCAGCTTTTCCTTTTCGTTCTGAAGCTGCTTCTCGAGCTTGGCGATGCGCTGCTCGCGCAGGCTGATGCCGGTGCGGACCAGCTCAGTCACAATATCGCGGAGCTCTTTCGTCGGCGGATCGCCTAATTTGGATTTGCGAACCAAACCAAGCGCCTGATCCTGCAGCTCGAACTGGTGAACCATTCGCAGGTACAGCTCGGTATCGGTGTCTTTCAGACGCGCCATCGTGCTGAGGCGCTGTCCCCAGAAGCGAAGGAGCCGGCGGCGGCCCTGGCCGTCGTCGGGCATGCGGTTTAAGAAGTCGAGGCGATTCGGTCCGTGGGCAGCAAGGAACTCCATCACTTCTTGCGGGCCCATCAGTTGATTGAGCGACGATGACGGGTGGCCCTGAGGCTGCTGCGATTGAGCCGCGGGCGGTGGAGTCGCCGGCGCGGTCGATGGCTCTTCTGCCACCGAAGCGATCGGCGCGATCAGCAACAGGCAAAGTGATGCTTTGGCGAGCTTCATTGATCCACATCCCGCGGAATGTTCGGCACGCCCCAGTCATTCAGTGTGCTGACCTGGTCGTCGACCGCGCTCACGCCGGCGGAATCATCCAGCGTTTCTTCCATCTTCGCATATTGTTCCGCGACAGGCGAGCTTGGGTCCGGCGGAGGGGGGTCAAAGATCGACCCGTCGCCGCCCGTCCAGGCCGGTGGATTGGCACCCGTCGTCGCAACCTGCGGATTGGTGTTACCGTGCGAACCCCAAAGCATAAAGCCGACGACCAGTACCGCCGCCGCTGCGACCGGATACGTCCACGCCGGGATACGCAGACGGAATCGATCCTTGTGCGCCGAAGCGGCTTGTTCAACCGCGCGACCCCCCAGCCATTTCTGAATTGAACGAATCACGCGCCGCGAACCGGCGCCTTGGCCCGGCAGTCGCTGCGCATCCGTTGTGTGGAGCGCCGCATACGCCGCCGCCTGCACACCGCGAAGCGCATCGAGTTGGTCGCGAAGCGACGTCTCCGTATTGAGTCGTCGTTCAACCACAGATCGATCCGCGGGCGGAAGCTCATCCGCCACGTACATCAGCAGGATCGCTTCGTCATCTTGAAGTTGGGGTAACAGGCTTTTCATTGCTCTACACGTATCGTGAGATACGCCGTCCCTGTTTTACTCTTCTTAACTACTAAGCTTCCATCAACTGCTTCAATTTCAACATCGCCTTGTGCATCCGGCCGAGCGCCGTGTTCAGCGGGCAACCGAGCATGTCGGCGATCTCAACAAATTTCATGCCGCTGTAATATCGTAGCAGCAGCACTTGGCGCTGGCTGTCGGGCAATTGCTCGATGGCCCGGCGGAGCTTTTCTTCCTGCTCCGAGCCTTCCATCCGATGCCCGGCCGCGGGCGACTCTTCGTCCGTCACCAGCTTCAGGCCCTCTTTTGCGGCGCGTTCTCTGCCTCGAGACCGCCACAAATCGTTGGCCTTGTTCGTCGCAATGCGAAAGAGCCAGGCCTTAAATCCGCCGGTCGTCGAACCTGCATCGAATCGATCCAGGTGATCGAGCACGCTCAGCCACGTCTGCTGATGCAGTTCCTCGGCGACGTGATCGTTCCCCGCCAGTCGCTGCAGGTAACGCATCAGCGGCTGGTAATATCGCTCGACCAGCACCTCGCCGGCGGGCGTGTCGCCCTTGCGCAAACGCAGCACAAGCGACTCGTCGGACGGCTCCAAAGCCTGCGACGGTTGCTGCGATTTTGCTGCACTCACAGGCGTCCGACTCATTCCAACCGTCATCTCTAAAACGTGAACCGCGACCAAATATTGCGGGCATTATGCCGATTAAGCAGGCGATGTCATTATGGGACAGAAGACGCGTAAATCCATGTCATTGGTGCGGTTGAAGGAGGTATGCTTTACGCCCTTCACCATTGAGCCGCGCGGGCGTGCCCCGCGCGGGACGCGGGTGCGCGGGGCCACGGTTGGCGCGGGGCCAGCCCGCACGGCGAAATGTAATTACTCAATACCCAGTCCCATCCCAAGGTACCATATCTCCACACGTGG
>JAICIO010000177.1 GCA_025924315.1 Phycisphaerae bacterium | reverse complement strand
TCGTGGGGTTTGCCCCGCCCCAAATAACGGAGGGCGCGGTTCCGGGTGGTTCCGTTTTGGGTGCGATCCCGCGAACGGTTTTTTCTTGGTTGCGCACGCCGGAAATAACGGGGGCGATGACCCGCACCCTACGAACGAGTCGTTCACATGCGAAAGATCTTCACCATCGCCGCCCGGGAATACAACGCGGTCGTTCGCAGCAAAGCGTTCGTCCTCAGCCTCGTGTTGCTTCCGCTGATGATGGCCGCCCCGGCCGTCGTCCAGCGCGTCACCAAAGACGTCGTCGACACGCGCGAGCGATCCTTCGCGGTGATCGATCAAACGCCCGGCGAGCAG
The DNA here is from genome assembly GCA_025924315.1 of Phycisphaerae bacterium. Classification (GTDB taxonomy): domain Bacteria; phylum Planctomycetota; class Phycisphaerae; order Tepidisphaerales; family Tepidisphaeraceae; genus JAICIO01. The sequence continues at coordinate 9,983 of JAICIO010000177.1, read as the reverse complement.
ATCTACGCCGCCCTCGACACGGCGGTGAAAGCGCACAACGCCGCCGTCAACGATCCCGCGACCGGGCGGCAGGTGCATCCGAAATTCTCACTCGAAAAGGTCGCGCCCGCGCATACCGGTGATGCGCTGTTGAAGCAGCGCTATGAACTCGCCGAGCGCGTGCGCGCCGGGAAGCTTTTCGGCTTCATCTCGATCGGCCCCGACGTGCTGAAACCCGTCCCCGCGACCGCGCCGTCTCTCAATCAAGCCGATCTCCCCGCGCCGCAGCTCGTCAGCTACTACACGAACACGCCGACGTTTCTCGATTTCCGCCAGCTCGTTCGCCAAACCGTCAACGATGCCGTGCGCAAGAAACGCCTCGAAGCGGCCGGGGTGCACAGCGACAACTTCAACGCGCTGCTCGCGGAAGTCCCCGTGCAGGACCGCGGTCTGCCGACGAAATCGCCCACCGGCACGATCACCGAATCGCGCGCGATGGGCGAGATTTTTTCCATCATGATCCCGATGGGCCTCGTCATCCTCATGCTGATGGTGATCCTGATCGGCGCCATTCCACTGACGCAAGGCATCATTGAAGAAAAGCAGCAGCGTATCGCCGAGGTGCTGCTCGGCTCCGTCAGCCCGTTTCAACTGATGATGGGAAAAGTGCTCGGCCTCGTCGCCACCAGCGGAACGCTCATCATCATCTACCTCGGCGGCGCCTACTGGGCCGCGACGAAAATGGGCATCGCCCAACATCTGCCGACGACCGTGCTGCTCTGGTTCATCCTGTTTCAACTGCTCGCGGTGCTGATGTACGGCTCGCTCTACATCGCTATCGGCGCAAGCGTCACCGACGCGAAAGAAATGCAATCGCTGCTCATGCCCGTGAATCTGCTGATGGTCATCCCGCTGATGATGCTGATCAACGTGATCCAGAATCCCAACGGCCCGCTGGCGCGAATCGTCACCCTGTTCCCACCGGCCACGCCAATGATCGCCGTGGCGAGAATCGCCGTCTCCCCCGGCATGCCACTGTGGGAAACGATCGTCGCGATGCTGATCGTCCTCGCGACAACAATCGCCCTCATCTGGGCCAGCGGCCGAATCTTCAGAGTCGGAATCCTGATGCAGGGCAAAGCGCCGAGTTTGGGGCAGCTGGCGAAGTGGGTTCTCCGCGGATAGGTCAGGATATGATCAGAAAGCTGGCACTCGCATCACAATCGAAGTCCAAGATTGCTTGATGGTGTTTCGCCACCGTCGCGGTTGCGTCATCTACAGAGCAGTTGCGCAACCGCAGCTAGATTACTTTGGGTGGATGGCCGTGTAAAAAACTTCTCTGGTGAAAGTCATCGTCCTTTGTCAGGATTGCAAAACCATTTGCCTTAGCGAAATCCCAAATGACGTGATCGTCCACCGTCACGAGGCCGAAGTCCTTTACGTGTGCTGAATCTGGGAAAAGGCCGACAAGATCGCGAAGCATGCGAAACGAAAGATTCTCGTCGAGCAGAGCTTCACGCGGGAATGCTCGTGAGCTTGCGTTCACGATCCGCAGCAAAAGCGAGACACGCGCGGATATCTTCCAACGTTAGCTCGGGAAAATCTTTCACGATCTGTTCGGGTGTCATTCCCGACGCGAGATACTCAAGCACGTCGTACACGGTGAATCGCAGATCTCGAATGCAGGGTTTGCCCCCACGTTTGCCTGGCGTGATCGTGATGAGCTTGGCGTAATCCACAATAAAATGATTTTAGCTCGTGGGCTCTTGGATTCCAACGCTTTTCCCGATCACGCGCGCATCGCGCCGGGATCTGGCCACGGCCTAAAAACGTTCTGCTACTTCAAAACGTGAACGCCGGATTGCGTTTGCCAGAACTCTTTCGATGAAGGCGATTCGCGATTTCGTTCTCGCGATCCGAGCGACGCAGTAGATGGTTGACGATCATGTCTTTGATCGCGTGATCCGTGATTGCGGGCCTCTTTCGGCGCAGCCTTGCAGCAGCAACCCGTCGCCGTCCCTCAGTCATTGTCGCCATGATCCGGAACCGGTCGCTCACGGACATCGCCAGGTGCTCTTCCTTCGTCCGGCGGCGATGGGAACACCTCCAGTATCCCATTGCATCGAACTCTTCGACCGCTAGATTGGCTGAATAATCGATCGCCATAGCTCCCTCCTTGGCAGATCATTCCCTCATCGGCTTCGGCTCAAGATTGTACTTGCGGCAGAATTCTTCGTACGCTGCCGGCGAGATCTCGCTCGGTTTGATCTCGCTTCGGCCACCCCAGAAGACATTCGTGTAGCTGACCGGAATGCCGACTTGTTCGAGATGTTCGTCGATCGCCTTCTTGTGCGCGAGGACGAGTTGCTTATCGGTGCCGTGGGCGACGCCCATCACGTTGACGTTGCCGAATTCCGGACCGCCCTCACGCCAATACGCGTGCGTCATGATGTGAAAGCGCCCGACCTCGCGGCCCGCTTCGATCTCGCGGCCTTCGGGAACGGCCCAGTGAAACAGCGCGTTGTACTTCGTCACCTGCTCGCCGGTTTTCAGCGTCTTGACGTGTTCGAGGAACGTGCTGAACCGGCCAATCACGCCGCGTTTGTTGAGGTCCTCTGCGATTCGATAGAACTCGTCGAGCGCGACGCCGCTGGCTTCCGCCCGCGGCTCCCAACAGTTCGACTTGATTTCATCGGGCGTGAATTCGCGCTTCAGCTCCGTCAGCACGCGCCATTCGAGATCGTTCAGCTCGACGATCTTGGTATCGATCACGTCCGCGAGTTCATCCGATTTGCTGCCCGGTTCCATCCCGCGCCTTCGCACGTGGCCGACGCCCAGCGCGAACAGACGCTTGGCGGGCATCAGCTTATACAAGATCGCCCCGGTCTGCCGACACAGAAACTCGCAGTGCTTCGCCATCGAATAACCCTGCGGAACTTTCAGCGTCGTCCAGAGGCGATACTTCGTCTTGCTGATTCCCGCGTCGGTCGAGCGGATCACGACGTGACCCGAAAACGGATCTTCCTTGAACATCCAGTCGAACGCGGATTGCAATTTCTCTTCCGGCACCTGCCACGCGACAAGCGAACCGCGCGCGAGATTCGTCGCCATCAAAGTCTGGCGCACGCGGCGGATTGTGCCGGCGCGCAGCATCGCGGCGATACGCTCCAGCACTGTCGGCAGATCGACGCCCGACTGCCGCGCAATCTCGCCAAACGGATCGCGTTGAAATCCGCGAATCTTGTCCTCCGAGATCGAGAGAATGCGCGCGTTGATCGGATCGGCGATTTGCGTGGGAATCGTGGCGGTACTCATAATGGTTGTCTTTCATTTTACGCGCGATGAAGAAGGCTGTCGCCTTGCGGAACCGCGAATTTCCGCAACTATCGTGCGAATGACTAAAGCTCGTCATCCTGAGCGCAGCGAAGGATCTCGATGTCGCACGCGGCTTCCGGTTTCGAGATTCTTCGCTACGCTCAGAATGACAATTCTCACGGTTCTTCTCGCCGGAGTGGTGCGCGCGGAATCACCCATTATCATCACTGGCCCGGAGCAGAAACAACTCGACCCGTCGCTGCCGGATGGTGGTCTGCCGTGGTATCCCGGCGTGCAGAACATTCAGATCTTTCGCGCGTCGCGCGGCGCGCCGGAGCTCACCGACGGCAAAGGCTGGACCTACAACCATCATCTCGACCTGGGGGTGTGGCGTGGGCGGATGTACTGCGCGTGGAATCAATGCGAGCGGGATGAGGACACTTGGCCTTCGCGCGAGGTGTATTCGACCTCGACCGACGGCTTTCATTGGTCGGATCCGAAAGAACTTTTTCCAATGGGCACGTCGGCGGCACAACGCATGTATTTCTTCCATGCGCCAAATGATCGAATGCTCGCGCTTGCTTGCGCACGCGATGCGCGAACGCACGAGCGGTTCGCCAGCTCAATCGTCGTGCGCGAGATTCGCGCCGACCACACGCTCGGTCCGGTCATGAAGGTTGTCGTACCACACGGCCGGGATGCAGGTCCGCTGGTCGCTGGCAAGGGCGATGACCTCGAATTGATCAGGGCGATCGAGCAGCTGCTCGCCAACAAACCGTTTCTCGAACAGGCGGACTACGGCGCGCTGCTCGGCGAGCGGAAGATGAAGTGGCATGACTTGAGCACCTGGCCTGCGACGGAGCCTTCACGGGCGGATTTTCCGCATCGCTTCGGCAAGGCGATGTGCTTCTATCACCGCAAAGATGGCGCGCTCGTGGCGGTGATGAAATGGGGCTGGGTGCTTGTCTCGAAAGACGAAGGGGAGACCTGGTCGTCGCCCGTCCGTCCGCCAACCCTCGTCGCGGGGATGGGAAAAATCTGGGGCCAACTCACGAACACCGGCCTTTACGTGCTCGCCTACAACCCGCAGCTCGAAAACCGCTGGCCCCTCGTGATGGTCACTGGTGACGATGGCATCACCTTCGGCCAAATGCGCGTGATCGAGCCGGAGCTTCCGCCGATGCGCTACGAGGGCCGCTACAAAGTTCCCGGCCCGCAATATATGCGCGGCGTAAGCGAGTGGTCGAGCGACGGATCGTTCAAGGACAGCGCGACGTGGATCGCCTACAGCATGAGCAAGGAAGACATCTGGATCAGCCGCGTGTGGGTTAATCCATACCTGGAAGGCTCGACGTCATTTCGCGGGGTGTGGTGGAACACGTACAGTCCCAAGTGGGCGCCCGTGACTGTGGATGAGAAAGACCAGTCGGTCGTGCTCGAGGACCGCGATCCCTTCGACTACGCACGCGCGACGAAATTCATCGATCCCTCTTCGCACATCGCGATCACATTCGATCTCACCATCGACGAAACCGATGGCTCGCCGTTTTTTGTCGATCTTCTCGGTCCCAAACAGTCTCGCCTCGCGCGCATTGCGATCGATCCAAAAAACCGCGTGCGAGGCAAGGCGCTGTCCGTGAAAGTCGAAGCAGATGGGATCACCACAGCCTGCTCCGCGACGCTGGATAGCCAGATGTTGCGAGTTCCCAATCTCGCGGAGCGGGAGCATATCATCGGCGTCTCCCTCCAAACCGGCGAGCGTCTCGCGAAGATCGATCCGCAGCAGGATCGCCCCATTCCCCTTGCGAAGTACCGCGTGGAACATTTCGCGGTCTCGAACGTTTCTCCATGAAACGAGGAGATACCAAATGCGATTGCCGCTGCTGCTCACGGTCTGTCTCGGTTCGATGGCGTTTGCCGGCGAGACTGCAATTCAAACTCAGAATTTCGATCACGACCCACAATGGGAAGGTGTGAGCAACCGAATCGCGCGCGATCATTATCCGACGATCGAACAGGATTTCGGCTGGAGCGACACCAACTTCGCGGGCAAGGAGAAGGGCGAGATCGGCGGGGCGATCACGCGCAGCGCAACGCCGGCGTATTACGCGATGCCGATCGAGCCGGCGACGCTGGAGAAACCCTTCAGCGCGTCCGGCACATTCGCGATCACGAAAACCGCGGGCACCGGTGGTGTTTCCTTCGGATGGTTCGGTCATGAGGTGACGGCCGGCACCCGGCCGATGAATTCGCTCCTCTTCCAGATCAACGGGGAAAAGAACGGCGTGCAGATCCACCTTCGCATCATCACCGCGCACAACCGCGGCGCGGGGGCGACCGTGCAGAAGGCAGGTGCCGCCAAGAGGGATTTTGCCTTCCCCGCGAGCGATACCAAGCATCATTTCACCGTTTCGTACGATCCCACGGGAAAGGGCACCGTGAGCGCGCAGGTCGACGATCTTCCGGCAGTGAAGTTCGAGTTGTCGGATGAGGTACGGAAGGACGGCATCACCGCGGATCGATTTGGCATCGTGAACCACCTGAAGTCGGGCCATACGATGAACCTTTATCTGGATGACCTGAAGCTCGGCGACAAGTCTTTCGATTTCGCGACCGATCCGAAATGGGAATCGGTCGGCAGCCACACGAAATTCGAAGACCGCAATCTCGCCGGCGATCACGACTTCGGCTACAGCGAAACGAACAACGCCGGTGGTGAACAAAAGGGTGAGATCGGCGGAACGATCTGGCGCCGCAAAGATCCGCGTGCGTGGTACGCCGATCGCGTCGGGTCACTCGATCTGACTCAGCCGCTTCACGCCAGCGGACGCGTGAAATTCGATGTCGGTGCGCCCGATTCCGGCGTCTACTTCGGCTGGTTCGACAGCGCCACCGCCACGACTCAACCGCAGCGTACCAAGGACAAACCCAACCAGAATTTCCTCGGCGTGCACATCGAAGGCCCCACGCGCGTTGGTCATTACTTCGCTCCGGAATACGCCACGTCCCAGGGCGAGCGCCGCCGAAACATCGACGCACCGGTTCTGCAACCCGACGGCAAATCGCACACGTTCTCGATCGACTACGATCCCGCCACGCACGAGCTGAAGACGACGCTCGACGGCCAGTCCACAACGCTGCCGGTTCGTGATCAGGACCTCAAGGCCGGCGCCCACTTCGATCGCTTCGGTCTTCTTTCCGTCCCCACCGGCGGGCAGGAAGTCAAAATCTGGTTCGATGATTTGAAGTACACGAAGGTGTCGGAGGCGGGGTGACATTGTAGGGTGCGCTTCAGCTCACCGGTTATTTCCTGTTCGATGCGATGAATAACCGGTGCGCTGAAGCGCACCCTACGAATCGCAGGTCGTTGACATCTTTCGCGTATCGGTGACCCTTTCCGAGATGAAACTCCTGGCCGCGTGCGCCGCGTTGCTTCTTGTCTCGTTTACCGCCTCCGCTCAACCCGTCAGCGCCGTCGCCGACAAGATTGACTTCCTCGTCGGTCCCGAAACCTTCCCGATTTTTCCGTGGGATATTCTTCCCGCGAAAGAGGCTTCTTACGAAGAGGCCCGGGAATGCGGCTTCAACCTCGCGGGATTCGTCGATCCGAAAAACCTCGATCTCGTCGCGAAGGCGAATATGAAATGTTTCGTCGCCGATTCATCGATCGCGATTCGCGGGGAGAAATTGCCGGATGACGAGATCGCCAAGCGCATGAAAGCGCTCGCGGAGAAGACGGCGAATCATCCGGCGACGTTCGGCTATCACGTGATCGACGAGCCCGCGAACGAGCTGGTGCCGACGGTCGTGAAATGGACGAACGCGCTTGAGGAAGCGGCGCCGGATCGCGTGGCCTATGTGAACCTGTTTCCCGATTTCGGCGGAGCGAAGTCGGCGGAGAAGTGGCAGAAGTATCTTCACAGCTTCGTCGATGAAGCCAAGCCCAAAGCATTCAGCTACGACGGTTACTCGTTGCTGGACAACGGCACGGTTCGCGCGAGCTATTTCAGCAATCTCGAATCGGCGCGAAAAGTTTCGCTCGAAACGCACACGCCGTTCTGGCACGTGGCGCTCGCGAATTCGCACTTCAGTTACGCGACGCCCAGCGCCGCGACGTTCAACTTTCAGATCTTCACGTCGCTCGCGTACGGCGTCCGCGGGATGGGGTGGTTCACCTACACCGGCCGCGACCGTGGAAACTATCGCAACACCGCGATCGATCTGTTCGGCCACCGCACACCGACCTACGACCTGCTCCGCGACGCCAACTATCAACTGCACCGCCTCGCGCCGATCATCACGAAGCTGAAAAGCGTGAACGTCTTTCACCACCCCGACGTCCCGCCCGGTTGCCAGGGAATCGACACGAGCAAGTTTCTCAAGGAAGTGAAGGGCACGGGTCCATTCTGCGTCGGAGAGTTCGAAGACGAGCAGGGGCGGCCGGCCGTGCTCGTTGTGAATCGGGATCTCGCGCATTCGACGCAGTTCACGATCGTGGCGAAGACGAAGTCAGCCGTTCAACGGGTGAGTTCCCTCACAGGGCAAGTTCGTCCGTTCGGCGCCGAAGATAACTGGCTCGCGCCGGGGGCGGGGATTCTCCTCCTGCTCCACGATTAATGCAGCGTTTTGTAGGGTGCGCTTCAGCGCACCGGTTATTGCTCCAGGCGTGTCATGAATAACCGGTGCGCTGAAGCGCACCCTACAGGTGCAGCGATTTTTCCGCGGATTTTCTTGGGGTGAATTGATATCGTGCAGAGCGTCGCGTGTGGCGCGCGATGAGAACGGAGTGACGTCGTGTTCCAACGTTCCGTTCGACGATGTTCAGAAACGTTCAGATCTGTTCAGAAATGTTCCGGGGTGTTCCAAACTGTTCGCGCACGGGCGAAAATTCAAAACGAAGCCACCGTTGCGGTAAGATGTGACGCCGCCGGGAAATAGCGGAAAATAGCCGGCGAACTGGAGGTTTTGTGCGGAAGAAGATTGCGATGATCGGGGCGGGGTCGATCGGGTTTACGCGGCGGCTCATGCAGGATCTGCTGTGCGTGCCGGAGCTCGATCACACGGAATTTGCCTTCACCGATATCTCGCAGCGGAACCTCGACATGGTCGCGCAACTGTGCGAGCGCGACATCAAGGCGAACAAGCTGCCGGCGAAAATCGAAGCCACGACCGACCGCCGCCGCGCGATCGCGGAGGCGGACTACATCATCTGCATGATCCGCCAGGGCGGGCTTGAAGCGTTTCAGGGCGACATCGACATTCCGCTGAAGTATGGCGTTGACCAATGCGTCGGCGACACGATCTGCGCCGGCGGGATCATGTACGCCCAGCGCACGATCAATGCGCTGCTCGGTTTCTGTAAGGACATCCGTGAAGTCGCTAAGCCGCAAGCGTTGTTTTTGAACTATTCGAACCCGATGGCGATGAACACGTGGGCGTGCAACAAGTACGGCAAGGTACGCACCATCGGGCTGTGCCACGGCGTGCAGGGCGCGCATCGGCAGATCGCCAGCGTCATCGAGCACTGGGCGCACAAGGAAGGGCTGATCGCGGCCGATGAGAAGGTCACGAAGAAAGATGTCGACATCATCGCCGCCGGCATCAACCACCAAACGTGGTTCATCAAAGTGCAGTGGCGGGGGATGAACATGCTGCCGCGTCTAGCGCAATTGTTTGAAATGCACCCACAATATGTGCACACGGAAAAAGTGCGGATCGATGTGCTGAAACGCTTCGGCTATTACTCCACGGAATCGAACGGACATTTGAGCGAGTATCTGCCGTGGTATCGCAAGCGCGTCGAGGAGATTCCGAAGTGGATCGACCTGTCCAGCTGGATCAACGGAGAGACCGGCGGATACCTGCGGGTCGCGACGGAAGGGCGAAACTGGTTCGAGACGGATTTCCCGAACTGGATGAACGAGGAGCCCCCGAAGATCAGTCCGGCAATCCGCAGCGAAGAGCATGGTTCGTGGATCATCGAAGCGCTCGAAACCGGCCGCACCTATCGCGGGCATTTCAACATTCCGAATCAGAACCACATTACGAACCTGCCCAACGGATGCATCATCGAAATTCCCGGTTACGTCGATAAGAACGGCATCAACATGCCGGTCGTCGGCGATCTTCCGCTCGCCTGCGCCGCGACCTGCAGCGCGAGCGTCCATGTGCAGCAGATGGCGATGGAGGCGGCCGTGCACGGCGATGTGACGCTGCTCAAGCAGGCGATGCTGCACGATCCGCTGGTCGGCGCGGTCTGCGACCCGGAAGAAGTGTGGCAGATGACGGACGAGATGCTCGTCGCCCAGGCGCAGTGGCTGCCGCAATATGGTCGCGCGATCCTCGAAGCCAGGCAGAATCTCGCGATTCAGGAGCGTAACGGCACGCGCGTGAAGCTGCGCGACACGCAGGGGGCTGTGCGCATTCCGATCAAGTCGGTCGAAGAGCTTGCCAAGGACAAAGAAGCGGCCAAGGCAAACGCGAGCGCTGCGGACAAAGGAAAGATGACCGCGCCCGTCGGGGCGAAGTGAAGAATCTGGCATGGACCGCGCGATCGGGCCAGATCCTTCGCTTCGCTCAGAGTCTGTGATTTTTTGCGTGGCGAGGGCGTCTCGCCCTCGCATTGGCGGCTACCGCCGCGTTCGCGAGGGCAAGATGCCCTCGCCACGCTGAAAAGATCACACGCTCTC
>JAICIO010000176.1 GCA_025924315.1 Phycisphaerae bacterium | reverse complement strand
TGTCGGGTCGGTATCGTGATTGCGACCTGGCGAGCCTGGTGGGTGTGCTGCGCGAAGGCCGCGGGCAGGGGTGAGCCGCTGGCGGCTTAGCGGGGTTAGCACGACCCGCTAAGCCGCACGCGGCGGAGGCGGATGTAACGTGCGGATGAAGTGTGAAGAGTCCTGGGTACTCGTCGGCCGTCGCCGCGGGGCGATCTGGTCCGCTCGCGCGGTACGTCACCGTCGCGGGGACGTCATGAGCGTCACCTTCGACGCTGATTGGGTTCTCGCGCGCGAGGACAAGCGGCGCGATGTGCTGGGATTCCTCCATACGCACCCGATGGGCGGAGTCGCGCCGAGCAAGCGGGACATCCGCACGATGCGAGCATGGTGCGATGCGTTTGGCAAATCACTCATTTGTGTGATCCGAACGCCGGAGAGTGTCGGCGCTTGGCGTTTTGTTGATTACCAGAGCCGCGGCGTGCGGATTGCGTCAGTTGAACTCTTGAACAGGAACGTTGTGATTGGGGTGGACCATGGCTGGAAAGTTTCATCACGAGCAGATCTTCCGCGGAGCGGAAGCGATGGCGCAGCTCGCGTCGGTGCGCGTCGCGCTGTGCGGCGCCGGCGCGCTCGGCTCGAATCTTGCCGATAACCTCGCGCGGCAGGGCGCTCGCTCGCTGCGCGTGATCGATCTCGATCGCGTCGAGGAGCACAACATTTCCACACAGATTTACGGGGAAGCGGAGATCGGCGCGTGGAAGGCGGAGGCGCTGCGCAATCGGCTCTTCCGCACGACGGGCGTTGAGATTGAAGCGATTCGCAAGGAGTTGTCGGCCGAGAACGCGCGAACGTTACTGAAGGACGTTGATGTCATCATCGACACGTTCGACAATTCGCACTCGCGGCAGATCGTGCAGGAGACGGCCCGCGCGACGAAGTCGCCGTGCCTGCACGTCGGTTTGTATGCGGATTACGGCGAAGTCGTTTGGGACGAGCAGTACCGCGTTCCGAGCGACGTCGCGGGCGGCGTTTGCGATTACCCGCTCGCGCGAAACCTTGTGCTGCTGACGGTTGCGGTGGCGTCGGAGCTGCTCATCCGCTTCATCACGACCGGCGAGCAGCACAGCCGCTCGATCACGTTGCGTGATTTCGCTGTGCGGGAGATGTGACTTGCATTTGTAGGGTGCGCTTCAGCGCACCGGTTATTCGTTGGTTTTGAAAAGTTATTCGTTGGTTTTGAAAAGCAAATAACCGGTGCGCTGAAGCGCACCCTACAAATTACTTCTTCTCGTCGAGATGCAGCTTCTCCCGCATCTCCTTCGCAGTGAGAACTTTTACGTACACTTCAGAGCCGACATCGAATTCCTTCGCAAGCGAGAGCGGCCCGACCTCCACGGGGTCAAAGCCCGCATCCTTCACAAGCTGCGCCGCGAGCTTCATCGCTTCGGGATCGTCTGCGGCGAGTGGAATCGCGACCTTCTCGCCTTTGCGGTTCGATTCGGATTTCAGATCCTGATAGCGAAGCGCGTTGAATGTGCGAACGAGCTTCACGCCGGGCAGATATTCGGCGCTGGTTACGCCCGTTCCGCGTTTGCGCGCGTCATCCGCCATCTCGCCATCGCGCTGGGGATACGGATTGCCGGTGTCGAGAACCACTTTGTCCTTCAGTTCTTTCGCGTAATCCTTCCCGATTTGCGGAAGGGCGGAGTAGGGGACGGAGATCAGGATCACGTCGCCTTGTGACGCGGCTTCCTGCACGGTGCCGGCGGTGCAGAGTGGGCCGAGCTTTTCGGCGAGCGGTTTGAGTTCGTCCGGATGTCGCGAAGAAATGATCACCGGATGTCCCGCCTTGACCCAAAGTTCCGCGAGGGTTCCGCCGATGTGACCTGCGCCGATGATGCCGATCTTCGCGGTTTTCGTCGTTGGGCCGCTCGTTTGCGCGAGCGTTGATGTGGTGAGTCCGAGTAGCGCGAGTGCGAGCGTGATTTGCGCATGGAGATTCATGGTCTCTCACGATACTCTTCGCGAGCGAAGCGATGAAGGCAAAAAGTATCGAAACGCCATGGAAGCCCACGCGCGAGCGTTTGCTCGCGGCCTACGGAAAGACCGTGCCTGATCTGATCGCGAAGGATTTGAAGGTGCTGTTCTGCGGGATCAATCCTGGGCTTTATTCCGCGGCGGTGCGGCATCATTTCGCTCGGCCGGGGAATCGGTTTTGGCCGACATTGCATCGGGCGGGTTTTACGCCGCGAATTCTTTCTCCATTCGAAGAGCGCGAACTGCTCGATCTTGGATATGGCATTACGAACGTCGTCGAGCGCGGCACGGCCGCCGCGGATGAACTTTCGGCGGAAGAGCTGCAGCATGGCACAGCGGCGCTTCGCCGAAAGATCAAACGATATCGTCCAAAGTATCTCGCGTTGCTCGGCATCGGTGCGTATCGTACGGGCTTTAACCGACCGAAGGCGACGATCGGTCTGCAGGACGAAACGATTGGAGAGACGAAGATCTTTGTCCTCCCGAATCCAAGTGGACTCAATGCGAATTATCAGGCAGAGGCGCTGACGGCATGTTTTCGCGAGCTCTGCCGACTTGCTCAATAACGCGCGTGAGCTTGATGATGGATAAAGCATAAACCGCGAAAAAGACGTGCGCAAAGGTCACGAATAGAAGCGAGAAAAAAATTGCCGGCCAACCCGTGAGAAGCAGAAAGCTGCACATAAGAACGGAAGCGACAGCGATCAAACGCCATGCCCAGCGACAGCAGGCCAAACTTCCTCGTGCCATCGCGACCGTCGCGATCGAGATCGAAAGCATGAGCATCACCGCATAGCTGCTGTAGATCGACATAATCGCAGATCTGCGAAGCGGTAGAACGCGCCGGTGGGTCACTGCTGGTGGAACGAGGTGCCGGCGTAGACTGCTGCGCCGACTGACTTCGTTGTGCGACCAGCGGAGGAATTCCTCATCCTGCACTTGCCTGAGGGTGGCGATGGTGGCGCTTCGAATCGAGCGAAGGTCCCAATGTCCCTCCGCTGGCAGCACGAGCATCAGGAGACAGAAAATGGAGATGAAGATGGACTCGCGTGCGAGTTGTTGCGCGCGCGTGGAAAAGCGGCGATGCGTGTGCGTGATCACCGCGGCTCCGGATCAAGCGGAATTCGTCCTCGGGCGTCGAGCCAGTCTTGCGGAATGGGATGCGGATCCGAGAGCGCGACGATTCCGCCGACGATGGCGCAGTTGGTGTCGATGTCGCCCATCGCGGCGGCCGTGGTCCACAAGGCGTCGGTGAAACTGGTCCAATGGCGTGCCGCGAGCCACAGGCACAGTGGGACGGTGTCGGGGCAGGTGATTTGGCTGCCGTTGCCGAGCGTTCGGATCGCTTCGTCGAGCGCGCTGCTGCGCGGGAGATTGGTGGCGCGGGTGATGTTGTCGCGCGTTTCGCTCGCGGGGGTGTGCTCCAGCACAAAATCGAAGAAGTCGCGCACTAGCTTCGGTGATGGCTTTGCGATTGGCTTGGGGGACGCTTGCGGTTTCGCAGAGGAACACGCATTGATCTGCGAAACCGCAAGCGACATCGAGTGCGCGGATGCAAACGACGCGGCTAAAGCGATCGCAATTCCACCAGCGATTCCCTCGGGATGTGCGTGGGTGACTTCGGCGCTCTGTCGCGCTTCGTCAATCAGACGCGGAATGTCATCTGCGAAATACGCGCCCAGGGGCGCGACGCGCATCGCGGAGCCGTTGCCCATCGATCCGCCGTTAAAGAGCGCTTGTGACGCTTTGCGCCATGATGTTCCGCTGTAGATTTCGACGAGCAGATGTTTTGCGCCACCTCCATAGCCACGATCGGGGGCGGCCATGTAACGTTTCGCAAACGTCATCGCGAGATCGTCTTGATCGATCGCCTGATGGCGCTGCAGCACTTCGACGATTCCGCACGCCATGGCGGTGTCGTCCGTCCACATCCACGGCGGCGCAGGGATCCTGCGATTCTCACCTTCGCGCGGAAGGTGATGGAAGATCGAGAAGAAACACTGGCCGAACGCGTCGCCGACGGACAGGCCGTCGAGCGAGCGAAGGCATCGGGCCATGCGTTGTTCATGTGGCATTGAGCCCCCTTCGAATGATCGTTCACAGCATCATAGGCGCTATGAGATAATGCGGTCGAACGATGGGCGAATCGGACAATGGAGGCGCTATGTCACGAACGACGTTCGCGATTTTCAAATCGTCCGCGGATGCGGAGGCTGCGGCAGGGGAGCTGCGGGCTGTCGATTTGCGGGACGCCACAATTCGTGTGGTCGGCGCGGAACGCGAGAAGTTCGATGGCGCCGACGTGAGGCGCGAGGTGTTCGCCGATACGTTTGCGCGGGCGGCGCAGCAGGGGTGCGCGGTGGTGGCGGTGTCCTCGGACGAAGCGGTTCTCGATCGCGTGATGGAAGCGATCAATCATCACAATCCGCTGGAGGTCGAGCAGCATATGACGCCGTCGTCGAAAGAAATCGATCTGAATCAGAAGCTGCCACTGGGACATTTGCAGCAGAAGATCGATGAGGAGATGGCGCGCGAGGATTATCCGACGGAGCTGGGGAAGAAGGTTTGGCCGACGTAGCGCGAAAGCGTACAACCCGCGGAGCTGCGCTCCGCCGCTAAATATGGAACGCGACCTCTCGCCAACTTCGCGGCGGAGCGCAGCTCCGCGGGTTCGTGTTCGGGGTGCAGTATCCTTATCTGCGCAGCACTTCATCGCGGCCTTTGACGAGATTCACTCGTTGAAGCGCTTCGGGAAACGACACACCCGCGGCGAAGCGCGCGAGCAGCTCTGCGAGGATTACTCCGACAAGAATCCAGCCGATGAAGACGAAGTCGGACGTGAAGATTCGCCAGGCGTCGAAGCCGACACAGGCGAGCGACAAGAGCAATTGCAACCCCGCGAGCGCGAGCATTGCGCGCCAGATTCGGCGAGGTGTCAGCCGAAGCGGTCGTTTCAGGCGATCGAGTCGTCTGACGATGCGATGAGAGAAGAGGACGAGAAAGACGAGAGCCGCGTCGGCGGCGGTCATCAGTGCCGATGCCCAGCGATGCACGTGGACTGGCGTCGGTGGGGCCGGCTCTGTGCCTGATGCCAGCCCTCTGCGCGAATTCATCTCAAACAGCCGCCGTTGGATCTCAACATCAAGCCACCGATCCACATCGCGGGCACGCTGATCCCGCGGATAGCTCGACTGCCACAGCATCGCCGCGAACAGGACGACGAAGAGAATGAAGACCCCGAACATGCCGATGGTGTTGCGGATCGCGCGATCGTTTTCTTCATGAATAACCGGCTCGACGCGGCGATATTCGAGCACGGTTGACGCCGGGGAAGGTAAAGGATTCTGCGATGATTGTGTCGGCGCAGACATGCTGTGGTTACCAGGATGACCCCACCGATTGGTAACGGACGGCGATCACGCAATTCGGACACTGCAGAGTTGCAGATGCGCGTCTTGGATTGATCCCGAGGCACTATGCGGCGTGAGTCCCCGATCGGCGTGTCTTTGGTTTGATCTTCTTGGAGGTCGGCAGCGGTGCCTCGCAGGCTTCGATGAATCTTCGTGTGGACTCGAAGAGCGGTTTCAATTGTTCAGGCACGCCTTTCATCGAGTTCAACAGGATGAGCCACGCACTTTCGCCCGTTTTTGCCGCGATCGCTTCCAAATCGGCGAAGGTGAGGACGTGTTTCTTGTTCTGCACACCCTTCACGAACTCAGTCGGCGCTCCGATGGTCTGAGCGATTCGCTTGACCGACCAGCGTTGCTTCAAGAGATCCGCGACAATACTGGCAGACATATCCGTCGTGATCATTCGCTCGGGATCCATCAGCGTTCCTCGCTCATGTAGCGGAGCATTGTGTATCTCACGCTTAGCGCCTGCGCGTGTTCTCGCAGTTGGTTAAGCTCATCCACGTCTACTTTAGCATTTGACGGCCGAAGTGCATCGATTAAATCTTGAAGCGAGCGACGAAACTGCCGCGCGAGACCGCGCTCACGCGACGTCCGTGGCCGAAACTGCGTTCTCATGACCTGAAAGTGGGCGTGGAGCGCGCGGCATACACCGATCGCATGCTGGCGTTGAGCGGGTGTGAACGGCTTCTGATAGCGCATTCACATCTCCCCCTCGGGAACTTACTTCAACTCCACCGTCCAGTACGCGTTATCGAGGAACTGTTTCCAGCTCCAGTAGCGCTGGTCGGCGAGGCGGATGTTGATGACGGGGCTGCGCTTCGGCTTCACCGGCTTGGTGATCAGGTGCATGTGCGCCTGCTCGGGGGTGCGGCCGCCTTTCTTGACGTTGCACTTTACGCAGCAGCAAACGATGTTCGTCCAACTGCTTTTTCCGCCCTGGCTTTTGGGGACGACATGGTCGAGTGACAACTCGGTCGTCGGCATCTTCTTGCCGCAATACTGGCACTTGTTGCCATCGCGGGCGTAGATGTTGCGGCGGTTGAACTTCACGTCCTGCCGCGGGAGCTTGTCGTAGCCGAGCAGGCGAATGATGCGCGGCACGGCGATTTGAAACCGCACCGTGTGGATCCAGTCGTACTCGTCGGGCTCGAATTCCTTCTTGAGCTGGCTCAGCTCCTGCCAGTCGGCGAAGTTGAGATTCTGCCACTGGCTCTTGCCGGCGGCATCGGTCTCGATGTGGATGACTTCCGCCAACTCCCGACAGAGCATCGAGAACGCGCGCTTCACATTGATGACGCGGATGGCCTGGTAGTGCTTATTGAGAACGAGAACGTTCGCGCTGAGCGCCGGTACGCCGAATCCGCCGGGTGAAATTGTTCCCGCATCGAGATTCATGTTTGCAGCGGTCGCGGGCGCTTTTGCGAGCGTCTGGTGAGGTCCGGTTCATTGCGACCGGCGGATTCACAAGAGGTGCTCCACTGCCCGTAGACTCGGGTAATTCTACTACCGTAACGGAAGAAAAACCAGCGGGATCTAAGGGTAGGGGGTCTGGTGAATGGATATCCCTGCCGCTTGCGGTTTCGCAAATCAACGCGTCTCCGTCTGTGAAACCGCAGGCGGCCTCAGAACGGGATGTCGTCGTCGCTGATCGGCTTGGTGGGATCGCGCGGGGGATGATCTTCGCGCGTGCGGCGCCAGTGTGCCCGGATCTCTTCGATCTTTCGATCGTATTCACCGGACGCTTTCAGCTGCTCGTACTCTTCGCGCGTGAAGACCGTTCCGCGGAGGGCGTCTTCTTCGTCCGCGAATTCGTCTTCGCCGAATTCGTTCTCGTCCTCCGCGTCGGCTTCGGGTGACCAATCGCGTGGCGGATCGAACGTCGCTTCCTCGCCTTGTGCGATCACCTCGCCATCGGAATCTTCGAATTCTTCCTCGTCGAATTCCTCGTCGTCGTCGTATACCCATCCGCCGTCTTCGGAGTCGTCTTCGCTCGTCGAAAAGATGTCGAAGTTCCACCCCATCGCGTCGCAGCCTTTGACGGGGCAGGCGTAATGGTATTCGCCGTCGATTTCGATCTCGATCATCATGTCGCTCATGTACACGCGGCCGCAGTGAAGGCACGAGCATTCGACGGGTTTGTCCGGCGGAGGGAAAACGCGCTTGTCTTGCTCAGGCGGTTGATCACTCATGGAAGGTACCTGACCGACCTACGATAACGCGATGCATGCGTCGAATCGAGACAAATCCACCGCCACGCATGCAACGATTTCGCGTTGTATTCAACATTGCGAGAAGAAATGCGGCTTCGCTGCGACATTTGCACTTGACGGTTATTCTTACTTGCGTGGAATAAAGCTTCGCATCTCGGCAACTAAAAGGTAGGTGAGAATGATTCGACCGGCGTTTGTTCTTCTCGCGATGTTCGCCAGCCTGGCCGCTTGCGCTGCGCCGCCGTCGGATCTGGTGAAGGCGGAGTTGCTCGCAGACGTCAGCGCGATTCAGCCGGGCAAGCCGTTCAACCTCGGCGTGATGATGAAGATCGAGCCGGGGTGGCATACGTATTGGAAGAACCCCGGCGACTCGGGCTCGCCGACGAAGATCAGCTTTACCGCACCGGACGGTTTCACGATCGAACCGCTGCAGTTTCCCACCCCGATCGAATTTAACCAACCGGGCGACATCATCGGATACGGCTACGTGGACGAGGTGATGCTCACCGCGCGCGTGACTCCGCCGAAGGATTTGAAACCCGGCGATTCCATCGACCTCAAAGCCAACGCCTCGTGGCTCTGCTGCGAAGCGGTCTGCGTGCCGGGACATCAGAGTTTGTCGATCAGGCTTCCCGTTGCGAGCGAAGCGAGTCCCGCCAACAAAGAATTGTTCGAGAAATGGCTGGCGATGGTGCCGACGGAAAAAGGATTCGCGGCGCAACCGAAGACCACCGGCGACGGAAAGCTTGAATCGGTGCAGATCAACGCGACCTTGCCTTCGGAGGCGAAGGACGTGCATCTGTTCCCCGCTCCGCCGCGGGGCGTGAAGGTTGAGAACATCCAGGTGAAGACAGAAGGCAAGACCGCGACGGGGAGCTTTACGGTGCGCGTGCTCCAAGGCGCGAAACCCGCGACGCAGCCGATCGAAGCCGTAGTCGGCTATACCGATGATTCCGGCAACCGCCGCGGCATGAAGGGAACAATTCCCGTTCAGCAGGCGGGATCATCAAGCGTAAACTGAAACTCGAACTTGAACACTCAATTCAGGAGGATCGTCATGAAGCGAACTGCATTATTCATCCTGCCGGCCATGGCGCTGGCATTTCTTGTCGTCCGCGCGTACGCCGCGGAGCAGGCGAAGATCGGCCAGCCGGCGCCGAACTTCACCCTGCAGGATCAGGACGGCAAAACCGTCAACCTCGCGGACTACAAAGGGAAGATTGTCGTGCTCGAGTGGTTCAATCCCGGCTGCCCGTTCGTTCAACGTCATTACAGCCAAAAGTTCAACACGATGAACAACCTGTATGACAAGTGGTCGGCGAAGGACGTCGCGTGGCTCGGCATCAACACGACCAAGGGCAACAACGCCGGCAGCAACAAGGCCGCCGCCGACAAGTGGGATATCAAGCACCCGCTGCTGAGCGATCCCGATGGGACCGTCGCCAAAGCCTACGGCGCGAAGACCACCCCGCACATGTTCATCATCGATAAGCAGGGCGTGCTGGTTTACAAAGGCGGGATCGATAACGACCCGGACGGCGACAAGAGCGCCGACAAGGTGAACTACGTCGACAAAGCCCTGAGCGAACTCGTCGCGGGCCAAACCGTAAGCCAACCCGAGACCGAATCGTACGGCTGCGGTGTGAAGTATCCGAAGTAGAAGCTTGATCCCCTCTCCCGGTACGCCGGGAGAGGGAGTTAGCTCAACCCTGCTTCCCCATAATCAGCAGCGCAATCGTCAACGTCTGCAGGAAAATCGCCAGCAGCAGATACATCACGGCGCCCGCTTCAGCTCGATTGAGATAGGTGATGAAGAGCACGGCGATCGAGACGACCTGCACGATTCCCGCCATTAGCTTGCTCACCGAAAAATCACCGACCGGGTTCTCCTTTTGTCGGCGGATCTCGTGAAGGATCTGTTCGAGCAGCGCTTCGGTGCGCGCGAGATTCGGTCCACGCGGGGCGAGATGCGCGGCGTCCGTGGGATTCGCCGGAGCGATGTGCGCGATCGGCGCGTCGGCCGCGGCGGGCGTCGTCTCGGTTGATGTGATATCCGCTTCGTCGGCGGGCACGTCGTGGCTCTCGATGTAGTCCATCGCTTCTTTGAGCGTCGTGGCGGTGAAATCGGGCGTCGCGGAGCTTTCTTCGGCCGTGGCGGGCGATGCGGGCAGACTTGCATCTTTGAAGAGAATTGTCCGACATCCCGCGGCCTTGCCCGCTTCGATGTCGCGCGGCGCGTCGCCGATGAGCCAGCTGCGCGAAAGATCCAGCGCCAGCGCCTCGGCCGCCGCGTGAATCATGCCCGGCCCGGGCTTGCGCAGATCGCAATCTTTTTTGTACGCCTCAACCGTCGCGGCGGGGTGGAAGGGGCAGTATTCGTGACGATCGATCACCGCCTGTGAATTCTCGGCGCGCAGCAGGTCGTCGAGCTTGGCGTTGACGGCGAGCACCGCTTCTTCGGTGAACATGCCGCGCGCCACGCCGCTCTGGTTGCTCACGATCACCGTCGCGTAGCCCAGCTCGCGCGCCCGCGCGATCGCGGACGCGGCGCCCTCGATCAACCGCACCTGCGCGGGATCGCCAAGGTAACCATCGCTGGCGATGAGCGTGTTGTCTCGATCGAAGAAAACCGCCGGTCGTTTCATCGGGTAGGGATTATCCAAAGCGGATGGCGGCGGAGCAAATCCATCGTTGCTCTGCGTGCAGCCGGACTTCGACGAGCTCAGTCGAGTCGCGGGG
>JAICIO010000175.1 GCA_025924315.1 Phycisphaerae bacterium | reverse complement strand
GTTATTTGTCTTTCACTCGGAATAACCGGTGCGCTGAAGCGCACCCTACGCGGCGGTCACGCGCCGAGTTGGATGAGCTGTTGTTTGAGCTGTCCACAGGCGGCGCTCACGTCATCGCCTCTTGTGCGACGGAAATGGGTGATGACGTTGCGGCCGCGAAGGATCTGAGCGAAGGATTCCACCCGGTGTTGCGAAGGCTTTTCGTAGGTGGCGCCGCTTAACCCCGCGCCAATCGCGTTGTACGGGATCAAGTTCACATGGGCGCGAAAGCCTTCCATCAGATCCGCGAGCAGATGGGCCTGCTCGTCCGAATCGTTCACGCCCGCGAGCAGGCAGTATTCGATCGTGCTAATGGTGTCGGTAACCCGCGCGTACTCTTTCGCAGCGTTCATGATCTCAGCGACGCGCCATTTCCTATTCGTGGGGACGATCTTGGCGCGGGTTTCGTCGTCCGGGGCGTGGAGCGAGAGCGCGAGACTGACTTTGAGCTTCTCCTGCGCGAGGCGCTCGATCCCGCTGACGATACCGACGGTGGAAACGGTGATCGCTTTCCAGCCAAGATTGCCCATCATGGGATGCGCGATGCGGTCGATAGCGGCGACGACATTGTCGAGGTTGAGCATCGGCTCGCCCATGCCCATGAAGACGAGCGATGCGATCCGGCGGTTGTCTCGTCGCGCCAGCAGCGAGAGATGGAGGAACTGTTCGACGATTTCACCGGCACTGAGGTTTCTCTCAACCCCGTTTTTCGTGCTCGCACAAAAGTCGCAACCCATCGCGCAGCCGATTTGCGATGAGATGCAACCTGCGGCGCGGTCCGCGCGATACGCGGGCATGTAGACGGATTCGACCGATCCGCCGGCATCGAAGCCGATGAGCAGCTTGATCGTGCCGTCGTCTGCTGCCGATTGTGTGAGGATGCGCGATTGGCGAACCTTCAAATCGCCGTTGAACTTCGCGCGAAGCATCTTTCCCAGCTCGAGTGAATCGAGGTCGATCTCACCCGTGTTGCGATAGAACGCGCCCAGAAGCCGCCGCGCGTGCGATGCGCGGATGTCCCAGCCGCTCAGCTGAGCTTCGAGCGAGGAAAGGTTGTAATCGGTCAGCGCCGGCACGCGTAGATTGTTGCGCGCACCGGGAGGGCGATCAAGGAAACAGACGCGAAATCGCAAGCAACGTTCAGACGCCGCTTGCGATTTCGCGTCTCTTTTCAGCTTCAGTGATAGATCGGCGCTTCGCAGTCGAAGTGGATGACGCCTTCGAACCAGCCTTCCATGAAATGTCGGCAGCGGCCGATGGTGCCCGTCAGTTGGAAGGATTGATCGTTGAGAGTCAGGTTTACCTGCACGTGCGACCCGACAGCTAGATTTTGCGCGGCCACAAAACCCAAGTGCAACGAGTCGATGTCGTGGGTGTAGAGGATGAACTGGCCGAGCTGAGCAGGATCGTCCGCAGAGCACGCTGTCGCTTCGACGTGGCACGGGGTGCGGTCCGAGTCGCGGCGATCGAAGTACTGCTCGGTCGATCCGCCGGCTTCCAGCACGAACAGCGCGGTGCGGGCATCCATCGGCCACGCGGTCTGCGTGTCACGGAATTCGTGATACCGCAACGGTGCGGAAAGGGTCTGCATCACAACCTCCATCGTTGTCCCAGATCCAAACAGAAATGAGTGCCGGACAGAAGTCCCTACGGATGAAGCGTCCAATACGTTCACCGCAGGTTCAAGCACTGCGAAAAATCTTCTCGGCCGCAGTACCCACGAACTTGCTGCGGCCCTCCCCATAATTTTCGGCCTCCTGAGGCTGCGAAGTTAAACGGTTGCATTTCCCACGATCGAAATCCAACGCCCCAATGTTGCGCTGCTCACGCCCAAAACGGGCCAATCCGGGGATTTCCGCATCTTTTTATGGGTCATCGGCCGATAACGCTAAAGACAGGATGCCTGATCTTCTGCGCCGGTCGTGACGATTGATCCGGTTGCAGCACTCATGGATTGAGACAGATCGGGCCAAACCGCAGGCGCCGCCGTTTTGTTCGGCCGGCGAAGAAAGGATTCGTATGCTGCGCTTCCCGATGATTCGCACCCTGGGTGCGCTCGCAATCGCCGCGCTGGTCGGCAATATCGCCCGCGCGGGCACCGTGATGGTTCCGGTGACCGAGGACGAAAGCGTCATCGCCGGCCAACCCGACAAGAATTACAACGACAACTACCTCCGCGGCGGCTTGTACAGCGGCGTGGATGGTGGCCTTTCCGGCCCGGCGCGCTTCTATCTCAAGTTCGACCTGCCCAAGTTCGACGATAGCCTCGTGCTGAAAAAAGCGTGGCTCGTCGGCCATCACCAGGACGATTTCGATTCGAACGACAACGGCAGCCATGCGATCTACTTCGTCGCCGGCGATGACTGGTCGGAGAAGACGATCACCTGGAATAACCAGCCCGGCCACGCGTTCGGATCGCCCGAAGCGACGCTCGATATCACCACCGCGCCGGTCGGAAGCGATTTCAAAGTCGACCTGACGAACTCAGTCCGCTCGCAGTTCGAAGGCGACGGCGTGCTCAGCCTGATGTTCCAGGCCTCGAACGAGAGCGTCGATCCGAGCAACACCAACTGGGAATATTTCACCGAAAAGGAATCCGACCCAGCCAATGCATTCCGGCTCGAGATGCAGATCGAATCCTCGCAACCGTCGCACGCAGCGGTGCCCCTGCCCCCCGCGGTGTGGGCCGGTGGCGCAATGCTCGGCATCATGTGGGTCCGCAAGAACTTTCGCGGCAAGCGCGTGATGTTCTAATCACGTCCATCTGAACGATGAACTTCACCAAGCCCACGCCTTCAGGCGTGGGCTTTTTCTTGCGCTCGCGCGATCCCTCAAGTATCATCGCACTTGATGAATCCCTTCCTCCCGAGCTGGTCGAACGTTCAAAAGCCGATCGTCGGCATGCTGCACCTGCCCGCGCTCCCCGGCGCGCCCCTCGCAAAATTGCCTCTGCATGAAATCCTCGATCAGATGTTGCGTGACGCCGACGCGTTGAGCTCAAACGGCGTCCACGGATTGATGATGGAGAACTTTGGAGACGTGCCGTTCTATCCGGGTCGCGTGCCGTCGTACGTCGTCGGCTATATGACCTCGATCGCGTGCGAGGTGCGGAAGCGATTCAACCTTCCTTTGGGAATCAATGTGCTGCGAAACGATGGGCTCAGCGCACTGGCGGTCGCGCACGCTTCGGGCGCCGATTTCATTCGCGTCAACGTGCTGAGTGGCGCGCGGGTGACCGATCAGGGCGTGATTCAAGGCATCGCCCACGATTTGCTCCGTGAGCGGGCGATGCTGAAGGCAACGAACATCAAGATCATGGCGGACGTCGATGTAAAACACTCCGCCGCCCTGGCGCCTCGTCCCGTTGAAGACGAAGTCGACGACACGCTCGAACGAGGATTGGCCGATGCGCTCATCGTCAGTGGCGCAGGTACCGGCAAGGCAACGGATCCGTCGAAGGCGAAACAAGTCAAGGCCCGCGCCGGCCACGCGCCCGTCTTTATCGGCAGCGGCGCGAGCGTTTCGACGATCGACGCATTGCTCCCGCACGTCGATGGCTTCATCGTCGGCACTTCGGTCAAACGCGACGGAATTGCCACCAATCCCGTAGACCCCGCGCGCGTTAGAGAACTAATACAAAAACTGAAAGGCAATTGATCCATGAAGTTCATCATCGGCGTCGATCTTGAAGGCCTCGCGTGCGTCGTCGGCGCGCCGGGCGGGACGCTCAACGATTCGCGGAACTTTGAATTCGCCCGGCTGCAAGGCGCGCGCGAAGCCGACGCCGCCGCACGGGGGCTCTTCGACGGCGGCGCGACGCAGGTCATCATCTGGGACAACCACGGCGGAAGCCCGAACCTCAATTACGACCTGCTCGACAAGCGCTGCGACATTGCGCTCGGCGCGAACTTCAAACGAGTACCGGGGCTCGACGATTCGTTCAGCGGCATCGGTTTCGTCGGGTATCACGCGATGGACAACACGTCCGAAGCCGTGATCGCCCACACGTTTTCCTCCGCGACGTTTCAATGGATGAAGATCAACGGCCAGGAGGTCGGCGAGATGGCGATCGACGCCGCCATCGCGGGATCGATGGGCGTACCGCCGGTCTTGTGCGCCAGCGACGACAAGGGCGTCGCCGAAGCGAAGCGCTTCTTCCCTGGCATAGAAACAGTGACAACGAAGCAGTCTCTAAGTTGGAACGGCGCGATCAGCAAACACCCAGCCAGAGCTTGCGAAGAAATCCACGCCGCCGCGAAGCGCGCCGCCCAACGCTGCAAAGAGATGAAGCCCTTCACGCTCAAAGGCCCATACGACTTGGAAATCCGCTACAAACGGATCGAAAACGCAGACGCGCTCGTGCGAAATACAGGCGCGTGGGAACGCGTCGATGCGTACACCGTCAAGAAAACAATTGATTCACTGCGGGATTACTTCTAACGAGGGAGCTGCGGCGTTAATGCCGGCGCGCGACTTGTTTGAGCATCCGAACGATGGTCGGGTAGCCGTGCTGTTCTGCAAGTTGCGCCGCAGTGCATCCCTCGCCGTCTGGAAGTTCTGTCGATGCCCCCTCTTTCAATAAAAGACGTACAACGTCTGCATCGCCCCAAATCGCGGCGTTCGTTAGCGGCGTGTCTCCTTCTGAATTTCGCGCATTCACATCCGCACCAGCAGCCACGAGCGCTTTCACAACCGCGAGATCGTCACTCCGCGCAATGAGCGGCGTATTTCCTTCTTTGTCCGCGGCATTCGGATCCGCGCCAGCCGCCAATAAAAGTCGCACGATTTCCAGATTCTTCAATCGATATACGGCAGCGAGAAGAGGGGTTTGGCCGAGTCTGTCTCGGCGGTTCGGGCTGGCCCCTTTACCAAGGAGTTCCTTGACCAACTTCGGATCGCCAGTTATCGCGGCTTCATGGAGGGAAACTGTCCCGCGCCCCTTATCGTTGGTCGCTCTTCCGTTTCGTCGATTTTTCCCGAGATGTTTTGATGCAATCGTCACGTCTTGCACCTGCAGTTTGGATGTCCGTAGCTTCCTATACCGGCACCTTGGCAACCGCGGGGAACCTTGGCGTTAGCTGCTGCGATGGCAGCCTTGCGCGTTGGTCCCGTTCCAGTATAGCTTTTCCGGCAGCCCGATGGCTGACGTTTTGGTGTATTTCCAGGTTGGCGGAAGTAAACGGTGCAAATCCAGAGCAATCAGTACCCCCTGGTAGATTACATCGGCTCGTTCTTCACCGTTTCATCGTACACCTGCAGCAGCTTCGACTTGTCGAAGATCATTTCCTGTCGCGTCAGGCCGACGATGTCGTAGACGTGCGTCAGCTCGATTGCATCGACCGGGCAGGCTTCTTCGCACATGCCGCAGTAGATGCAGCGGAGCTCGTCGATGTCGAACTTCGCCGGATATTTTTCCCGATCGGCCCAGGGGGATTCGTCGGCTTCGATGTGAATGCAGCGCGCGGGGCAGGCGGTCGAGCACATGAAGCACGCGACGCACTTCACGCGGCCTTCTTCGTCCTTGTTGAGGCGATGCACGCCGCGATAAGTGCGGGTGAGCATACCGCCTTTTTCGATGGCAAGATCTTCGCGCTTCTCTTCCGGGTATTGGACGACGCGATCTTTGCCGCCGAGCACGCGGAACATGTGCTTCATCGTCGTGCCCAAGCCGTTGAGCACCTGCGGAATGTAAAACTGATCGCCAAGCGACAGCTTCGGTTCTTCAAGAACGATAACGTCGGAGTCTTTCATGACGGTTTCTGTTTTCGATTTTTAACCACGAATGGACACGAACGAACACGAATAAGAGCTGCCATTCTCTTCATTCGTGTGCATTCGTATTCATTCGTGGTTCACTCTTTTCTTCTGCATTGAACCCGGTGCTACTTTTTCGCTGCGTGCTCCGCATCTGCCTTTAAAAAATCCTCCCGCGGCGGACTGAAGGTGTCGAGCACCCAGCATTCTTCGAGCGCCTCGGCCGCGTGCGGCTGATTGCTCTTCAGGGCGTACGCGCCTTCGGTCAGGTCGATGTTTTTGCCTTCAATGACGAGCCGCAGCTTTCCCGCCATCACCGCGGCGATTTGCTCGTGCACGTGCTTGTGCTCCGGAACCTTCGCGCCTTTATCGAAATGCACCAGGACCTGCATCATCTTCTCCCCCACGGCAACGGTCTGCCGACGCACGCCGGGAGCAAGCTGGATCCAATTTCCACCTTCGGTGCTCATTCGGTTTCCTGTTTAGCCTTCCCTGTTTAGCCGCGAGCTTGCTCGCGGTGTAAGTTCGATTCGCAAAACCTCGCGAGCAAGCTCGCGGCTAAACATTAAGCAGACAGCGCCGGTTCCGGATTGAACCGGCTTCCGGGGATTCGAATTCGTCGGTTCGTCGGCGGCGGCGCGGGGAGCAGCAAATAAGCGCCGAAGAAAACGATCAGCGTCACGACATTCGCCGCCAGCAGGATCAGGCCCATCTTTCCGCCGACACGCATCAGCGCGCGATCGTGGCCGAAGAAGTAAATCACCACCGCCGTCGCGAACAGAATCACCAGCGACATCGGAATGAGCGCCCGCCAGGCAAGACCCATCAGCTGGTCAAACCGGAATCGCGGAAGGCTCCAGCGAACCCACATAAAGACGAAGATGATCAGGAGCGTCTTCACGAAGAAGACAACGCAGCGAACGATCGCGATGAGCAGGTGCGACGTCACCGCCGGGTTGTTCGGATCGGTGTTGCCGGTCAATCCGGGGAAATGCCATCCGCCGAAGAACAGCGCCACGCACACGGCGCTCGTCGTCAGCATGCCCGCATATTCCGCGAGGAAGAACAGCGCGAATCGCATCGAGCTGTACTCGGTGTGATATCCGCCGACCAGTTCCTGTTCCGCTTCCGCCAGGTCAAACGGCGCGCGATTCGCTTCCGCGTGAATGCACACAAGGAACATCAGAAACGCGAGCGGCTGCGTGAAGATGTTCCAGGCGGGGATGATCCCGTGCCACATCCACGCCTGCTTCTCGACGATCGTCCCGAGATCGAGCGTGCCGTACATCAGCACGATCGTCAGCACCGCCAGGCCCAGCGGCACTTCGTAGCTGATCATGTTCGCGGTGGCGCGAAGTCCGCCCAGGAAGGAGTATTTGTTGTTGCTCGCCCAGCCACCGATCACGACGCCATACACCGCCAGCGACAGCGTTGCGAGAATGAACAGCACGCCGATGTCGAGGTCCGCGATCTGGAACGAGTAGCGAAAGGTCACATTGTAAGTTCCGGGCTGATCCGCGGGCGTCGGAACGCCGTACACCACTTCGCCCGGCGGAAGCTTCTTCTGAGCCGCCGCCGTCAATTGATCCGCGGGGACGGGCGCACTCGTGTCGTTCACGCCCAGATCGATCGCGCGCGTCGACTGCTTGATTCCACCCCATGGCACCGCCGCGATCGAGATGATGATCGTCAGAATCATGATGCCCGGCGCGAGCGTGAACAGAATCTTGTCCACGCCACCCGGACGATAGTCTTCCTTAAAGATGAACTTGAGCCCGTCCGCCAGCGGCTGACCCAGCCCATTCATCCCTTTGAGGAACCAGAGGAACGGCAGCCCGAAGTCAAACCCGACGCGGTTGGGGCCAATGCGGTCCTGCACCCACGACGCAACTTTGCGTTCGAGCAGGATCAGATAAGCCACCGTGCCGAGAATCGTGAAGTGCACGACCAGCGTGATCCAGAACCAGGCGGGAATCCAAAACAGCCAATCCTTGAGCGTATCCATCATGTGCATCAACTCGAGCTAACACCCCGGAAACCGGGTAAGCGGGGAATGATACTGCGCCGAAGTCGCGAGGCAAAGGCAGGGAATATAACGTTCGAGGTCGCTTGCGGTTTCGCAGATCAAAACGCGTCCGATCTGCGAAACCGCAAGCGGCGACGGGGAGGTCATTTCTTCTCAATTGGCTCTGACCATTTGAAGCCCGCCAACACGCGCTTCACGAGGTTCACCTTCTGATCGAAGTTTCGCGATTCGATGGCGAAATCGATGAAGTAGGCCTGGCCGGCGTTCACGCACAGCAGCGACATGCATCGCATGTGGCCGTCGCTCAACTTTTGCGCGTGCGTCTTCGGGTCGATCGTGGTGATCTCGTAGGTGCGATCGTACGTGAGCAGCGCCGCGGGAGCACCGTCGAGGTCGGTCGTCTCTTGCTTGATCAGCTTGAACCCCTTCTCCTGCTGCTCCCACATCTGCTTGTTCGCGTCGACCTGCTCGTCGAGTGTCGCATTCGGGTGGCAGAGCGCACCGGCGAAGATCGTGAAATTGCCGGGCATGCCATTGTCATAGTGTCCGTGCGGCAGCTCGAATTGGAACGTCGCGCCGTTGGCGGGTTCGGTTTTCCAGTCCTTCGGGATGCGAAGGGTGTAGCGGTCGCCTTTCACCGTGGTCGTGTCACGCTCGGCCAGCGGCTGAAGCTTCACCGCGGGTTTGGTGGCGGCGGTGGGCTTGGTGGTCGGAGCCGCGAATGCGGCTGGAACGATCGCAACAACGAACAACAAAATAAAACGATGAAGCATCATATCCCCTTCGAGAGATCGCGTAGGGTGCGCTTCAGCGCACCGGTTATTCATTCGACAAGCAAATAACCGGTGCGCTGAAGCGCACCCTACGAACCAATGTCACAACTCTTAAAGCTCGATGAATTCCGGTGCGGGCGCGAGAGTTTCGAGGTCCGGCAGCGGGATCTGCGCGAACGGCTCGCCCATTTCGCCGCGGACATCTTCGGCGTTGTACATGCCGGTGCGACCGAGCAGCTTGTAATACACATCGCCTTCGCGGCGCGCGCCATCGGGTGGAGGCACGGCGGCGAGGAACGGTTGAATCTTGCCGGCGAAGTTTTCCCACGAACCGTCCTTCTCCGCCCACGCGGCCGCGGGAAGGAGCACATCGCAGCTGCCGCTCAGGCTCGTCGGCAGGATGTCCTGCACGATGCGCAGGCCCTTCTTGAAAAGCGCGGGAACTTCGGTCGGCAGCCACGCCGACAGATATCCGCCGACGATCCAGCCGCCTTTGAGCTTCTTCAGCTCCGCGCTCTCGGCTTTCGTGAAATCTTCGAACGTCGCCTTCGGCCCGCCGAGCTTTTCGATCACGCGGCGAATGCCGGCGGCGTTGGGAACTTTCTCCGCCTTGATCGTGAACGTGACTTTCCCGTTGGCGGGGTTCTTGAAGACTTCGTCCGCGCCGCTCGAAGGCGTCGGCCCGAGCACGAGCACCGCCTGCGGATCGATGGAGCGAATGTACGTCGCAAGCAGATACGCTTCTTCGTTCGCCATCATCGGCGAGAGCATGGCGTAGGTGCTGCCGGCTCCGTTCGTTTTCACAAGCTCTTTCAGCGCGCTGTCGGCGTGTTCGATCGCGCCCGCGTAATCGGTTTCGACCTGCGTGCCGTACTGCGTGCGCATCGGCTTGGTGAGGCGATTTTCGGAATGCACCGCCTTGTAACTGTAACGCGTGTCGTCCGAGATCCACCACGTGTTCACTTCCGCGTTGTAGCGCGGCTTGATGCGGTAAATGATTCCTTCGTTGTATTCGAGGAAGATGTTTTCCCCACCTGCATCCACCGGCGAAATCGACGGGGCCTGCTTCAACAGCCAGACGCGCTGCTTGAAGAGAAAATCCTTATCGAGCAGCGCGCCGACCGGACAGAGATCGACGACATTGCTCGCGAGTTTGTTGTTCAGTGGCTTGCCCGGAAAGATGTCGATCTCTTCCTTCGACCCACGACCGTCCACGTACAGCTCGCTCGTGCCCGACACCTCGCGCGTGAAGCGCACGCACCGCGTGCACATGATGCAGCGGTCGTTGTAGAGCAGGATGTTTTCGCCGACGTCCTTCTTGGGCTTCTTCTGCTTGTCTTCCTCGAAGCGGCTCTGTGATCGCCCATACTCGTACGAATAATCCTGCAAATAGCATTCGCCGGCCTGATCGCACACCGGACAATCCAGCGGATGGTTGATCAGCAGATACTCCATGACCGCCTTCTGATTCGCGATCGCCTTGGAGCTTTTCGAATAAACGACCATTCCGTCGCGCACCGGCGTCTGACAGCTGGGCACGAGTTTCGGAATCCCTTCAACTTCAACCAGGCAAATGCGACAGGAGGCGGGGATAGAAAGACCCGGATGATAGCAGTATTGCGGCAGCGCAACGCCCGCATCCAGACAGGCCTGCAGCACCATCTGGCGGTCTTTGGCTTCAATGACTTTGCCGTCTACGGTGATCTTGGGCATAGAGGGTGAATGGTATAGCGGGTTGTGACGTTTTTCACTAGCGCGGAATCAATAAGGACGCGTTGTCGTTCAATCGAAAATTGGCATCCTTCAAGGCCGTCCCAGAGCGAAGCGCCGGGCGGCATCTTTCGTTTCGC
>JAICIO010000174.1 GCA_025924315.1 Phycisphaerae bacterium | reverse complement strand
GAAGCATCGTTCCGAATTCCGGCATATTGGTACGCGGGGATTGATGCGAGCAAGTTCATTTCCGGCCTGTTCGCGCGACCCGCCGGCGACGATCGAAACTACAGCGCCGCGTGGGCGTGGTACGACCAGATCGGCGTGCCGAAGTCGTATTACATCGATGGCAAGATAGATCCGTCCCGGAAATAAGACGAAAGACAACCGTGAAGGCGCGAAGAGCGCGAAGAAAAAACGCGAAGACAAAAATGAATTTGCCTTCGCGTGTGTTCTTCGCGCCCTTCGCGCCTTCGCGGTTGAATTCTTTTAGATGAACGCCCCGCCGACGGTGAATGTGCCGTCGGAGTTCGCACGCGACGACGCGATGCGAATGCGCCGCGCGAGGCGTCGCGGGCCGAGGCCGACACGGACTTTGCAGATCTGTCCGGATTCCAGCTCGCTGGCGTAGATGAAGCCGACGCCGAGCTTGGAGATGTCGGTGATGATGACCGCCTGGGCGCGTTCGTGGGGATCGTCGCTCGGGAAAAGCCAGCCGACGGTGCGCGTTTCGATTCGAGCGCGGCGGCGACGGTCATCCGTCGCGGTTGGCGTCGAATCTGGAAGCGCTTCCGAATCCATCAGCAGAATTGGGCCCCGATGTCGTAGCTGCCGTCGTTGCGAAGCCGCACGCGGACCAGACGCATCTTGGAATGGAGATGAAGCGGGCCGACGCCGATTTCAATCTCGTAGGTCGAGCTCTCATCGAGCTCCACGTGGCAGCGGAATCCGCAGCCGTGAAGCGACACGTCGGTGATCATGACTTCCTGATTGCAGACGCCGTCGGCATCCACGCAAGAAAGCCGGCCGATGGTGAACACCGGCTCGCGATGACTGCGGCGACGGTCCGCGCCGCTCAGTTCTTCCTCGCCGCCCTTTTTCGCTTTCGTCTGCATATCTGAAGAACTATCGGCCAGCGAGGAGGTTAACCTTCGAAGCGCTGCAACAATCGGAAACAGGTCCGAGAAAATCCGAGTCTTTATCGAGAAAATCCGAGTCTTTATTTAGCCGCGCGGGCTTGCCCCGCGCGAAGCCCGTTTCGCGGAGCCGCGTCTCGCGCGGAGCAAGCCGGCGCGGCCAAATGGGGTTCTGTTGTCGGCAATCGCGCGCGATTATCATAGAAGGTCTATGCCTGAGCGGGTCGTCCAATCGTATCGCGTGCTGGTGGGGATGGAGATTCACGTCCAGCTGGCGACCAAGAGCAAGATGTTCACGGGGTGCGCCAACGCGGCCCCGAACTTCGGCGCCGAGCCCAACTCGCTGGTCGACGAACAGGTTCTCGGACTTCCCGGCACGTTGCCGGTGATGAACAAGAAAGCGGTCGAGTACTCGATCCAGGTGGGGCTCGCCCTCGGTTGCCAGATCGCGAAGCATTCGAAGTGGGATCGCAAGAGCTACTACTATCCGGACCTACCCAAGAACTATCAGATCAGCCAGTATGACCTGCCGCTGTGCGGTGAAGGGTCGTTCGAATTGACGCTGGAGGATGGCTCGACCAAAACGATTCGGATCCGCAGGGCGCATCTGGAAGAAGACGCGGGGAAGCTGCTGCACGACGCGCCCGGCGGGTTCAAGATCGATCACAGCATTCTGGATCTCAACCGCGCCGGCACACCACTGCTCGAAATTGTGACGGAACCCGATTTCGAAACGCCGGAGCAGGTGCGCGCGTTTGGCCAGGAACTTCAGCGGCTCGTGCAATTCCTCGGCGTATCCGAAGGCCAGATGCAAATGGGCCACATGCGCTTCGAGCCGAACATCAACGTGCACATCACCGACGGCGATGGCAAAGTTCACAAGACTGCCATCACCGAGATCAAAAACCTCAACAGCTTTAGCGTGCTCGAGCGCGCGACGGCGTACGAGATTCAGCGGCAGATTCACGAGTGGATCGAAACGGGATCGCTGGGTCAAAAAGCAACCTATGGTTGGGACGAATCAAGCGGCGCAACGTTCTTTCAACGGCCAAAGGAGAAGGAACAGGATTACCGGTACTTTCCTGACCCAGACCTGGTTCCGGTCGACGTCGACGAAGCGTGGCTTTCGGAATTGAAGAACCAGGTTGGTGAACTGCCTGCCACGAGACGAAAACGCTACATGACCGCACTCGGCCTCAGCGAAGCTGAGGCCGCCGCCCTGGCCAATGACCGCGCGACGGGGGATTTTTATGAGAAGGCCCTGCGTCATGGAAGCAGTGCGAAGCGCGTCGCGAATCTGTTGCTGTCGCATGGGCGGCGCTTGTGCAACGAAAAGGACTGCACGCTGAGCGAACTCGGCATTCTCCCCGAGCGCGTCGCGGAGATCGCGAGCCTCATCGACCAGAACAAGATCGCTGCAAGCGCCGCGGGCGCGGTGTTCGACAAGCTGATGGAAGAAGACGCCCCGCCGGACGACATCGCGAAGGCGCTCGGCCTGCTCCAGGTGAGCGACACCGGCGCGATCGACGCCGCGATCGAAGCCGCGATCGCCGCCAACCCCAAAGCCGTCGCGGATTTCAAGGGCGGGAAGCAGGCGGCGCTGGGGTCGCTTACGGGCGCGGTAATGAAGAGCGCAAAGGGCTTGAATCCGAAGCTCGTGCAGGAACGGCTTCGAGCGAAGTTGTCGTCTTAAATATTTCGTCGTCTTTGTAGGGTCCGCTTCAGCGGACCGGTTACTTCCGTTCGAAAAGAATAATAACCGGTCCGCTGAAGCGGACCCTACAAGAGCGTGCGAACAAAGAGCTGGAACATCAAGGACGATGTACAACCGCAGACGAATTCGACCGGATGGTGGTTATTACCGCACGACCCGGCGTCAGCGGTTGATGGACTTGTCGCGCGCGGGTGGGGCTTCGTCCATTCTGTACTACGCGGTGATCGCTTGCGTGCTGATCGTAGGAATCCTCTGGATTCTGCGGAGATAACGCGATGACTGAGCCGCTCAGCTACGAGACGCCGTTGGCACCCGCGGGGCATCCGCCGCTCGCGTGGGTATCCTTTGGACTGGCGGGGCTGGGTTTCTTTGTCGTCCTCTTCGCGATCTATGCGGTTCGAACAACAACCTCGATTGCGATTGCCAGCGGCGGCGCCGGCACAGTCGTGATCGCGACGCAACCGCCGATGTGGACGCGCCTGCTGCCGTTCATCGCACTCGCTCTTCCCATCGTCGGCATCATTCTTGGCATCATTGTGATCCGCAAACGCGGGTTCCTCAAGAGCATCGCGATCGCGGCAATCGTGCTCAACGGACTTCTGCTGTGTCTCATTGGACTGCTGGCATAAGGATCCGAACATGAAGCTGCTTGCCGGCTGTTGTGGAATTCTTTGTCTGTTTCTCGGCGGAGCGAACGTGCCTACGACTCAATCTGTGCCGGATCTCAAAGACAAGCCGTGGACGCTGGTGGAAGGTGGCGTGACGCGCGGCGATACGTCGAAGAAACAGATCGCGCTGATCTTCACCGGCGGAGACTTCGGCGAAGGAACCGGCACGATTCTCGACGCATTGAAGGAACGAAACATCAAAGGCTCGTTCTTCGTGACCGGCGATTTTCTTCGAAAACCTGAACTGAATGCGCAGGTGAAGCGCGCGATCGCGGAGGGGCATTACGTCGGGCCACACTCTGATAAGCATCCGCTGTACGTGCCGTGGGAGGATCGAACCAAGACGCTCGTGACCGAACACGAGTTTCGCAAAGATCTGGAGAAGAATATCGATGACCTGCGGAATTTGGGCGCACTGAAAGGCAACGGCCCGGTTTACTTCATCCCGCCGTACGAGTGGTACAACCAGGATCAGGTGAACTGGGCGCGCCCGATGGGTGTTTTGCTCTTCAACTTCACTCCCGGCAGCGGATCGAATCGTGACTGGGCGCCCGAAGGTCACAAGAGCTTTTTGGCTTCGCAGAAGATCATCGACGACATCCTCGCGTACGAGCAGAAAGGCCCGCACGGACTCAATGGTTTTCTCCTTCTCCTGCACCTCGGCTCGCAGCGGCAGGATAAGCCGTTTTCGCTGATTGGTCCGATGCTCGATGAGCTGAAAAAGCGAGGTTATTCGTTCGTGCGCATCGATCAGATGCTGCCTTTGTAGGGTGTGCGTAGGGTGTGCTTCAGCACACCGTTTTGGCAACCAAGATGGTGTGCTGAAGCACACCCTACGCACCCGGATCAGAAGCCCCCGCAAGGGAAATTTTTCACCCGTCAAGGTCCGCATATCTTCTTAGATTCCAATAATTTCGCGGTTCTCAGTACGTCAAGCAAAGTGGGGTGAATTGGTACCGTTGATAGCGACAATTTTATTTGCAACGTTTTTATCGTTCGTTTAGACTTCGCGCCGCTCAGGCGGAGTTCTGACTCGGCAAAGGTTGTGCAGCAAGGATGCAGTGATTCGCCCAGCGTAAGTGTTCATCGCCGCTTGGTTTTGGCTTCGGTCGGGCGTCGATCGGAGCGGGGATCAAGGCAGTAAGGACGATGGGGAAAGGACGGCCGGTTTGGGTGCCGGTCTGTTGCCTGCCAGTTGAGTAGGGTCCGCGTTGGCAACGGTGTTCCTGCCGGATGACTCACCGGTTTGAATACGCCTACAGACGCGCAGCCCCGCAGTGAGCAGTTGCACCGCAGTCAGTAATTACACCAGGGATCGACAACGGATTTCTTCTCCCGCGCATGCCCCGACGATTTCCATCAACCGCGCAGCATTTTCTGCCCAGGGATAACAGCCTTGGACAGACGTGTAATGCGCGCTCGCCCTTTGTTGGCGAGCGATCGTCGTAGCGCCAGTTTTTGACCGGCCGCAGGTTTACGGTTTGACCAAACCGCAGACCGGGCGAGCGGCCGAGTAGCCAGGAGGAACGTCGTGTTCTTCAAGCGTCAAGGCCTCGAGTCGTCGTTCATTCCCTCCCCCAGCTCGCCTGAGAGCACACCGCAGGCGGGCGATTCGCGCCGTCAGCGGGCTCTGGCGATGATGGCAATGGCCGTTGCGGTGGCCAGCCCGCTGAACCCCATGCTGCATAGCGCGTGGGCGGCGGATGCCCCACCGGCGGATACCCGTCCGCAGCTTGAAGCGCAGCCCGCGCCCGCGCAGCCTGCTCAGCCCGACGCGAACGCTCAAGCGCCGGTCCAGCTCGACACGCAGGCCGATCAGCAAATGTCCGATCCGGACAAGCTTCGCGAAGGCCTCAAGCGCTACAAGGACAAGCAATACGAAGAGTCGCAGTCGATCCTTCAGCAGGTCAACGCCGACAACCTGAGCGACAAAGAAAAGAAACAGCTCACCGACACGTTGTCGAAGACCGAAGCCGCCGCGAACGAACGTCGCGCGGCTCGCGCTGCTTTTGAGCAGGGCGAACAGGCGCTGCAGAACAACCAGCCCGCCGACGCGATCAAGCTCTACAAGCAGGCCGCTGACAACAAATACGTCGATGAGGGCACGCGCCAGAAGGCCAAGGAAGAGATCACGCTCGCTGAGGCCGCCGAGAAGAAGGTCGAAGGCAACCTCCGTCAGAGCTACGACGACGCGAAGGCCGACTTCAAGGCCGGCCGATATGCCGACGCCCGCACGAAGTTCGAGGTGCTGAACAACGCCGGCTTCAAAGCCCCGCTGTTCCAGAAGAGCCCGGGCGATTACCTGAAGGAAATCGACAAGCGTGCTCCGAAGACGGAAATGGCGACCACGCCGGCCCCGGCGGAAGCCGCCGCTCCGACGTCACAGCCCGCGCCCGCGGAGGCAACCGCGGCGGTGCCGACGCCGGCACCCGCGCCCGCAGCCGAACCGACCACAGCTCCAGCTCCGGCCGAAGCGGTGTCCGCCGCTCCGGAAGCCGCGCCCGCGGCGCCGGCCGGACCCAGCGAGGCCGATCGCAAAGCAACCGCTAAGTCCGCCTACAAACTCGCCCGCGATCAGTATCGCAAGGGTGACTGGCGGGCGGCACGTGAGAACTTCAACATCGCCCAGGACAATGGCTACAAGCCGGGCCTGTTCGAAGATAGCCCCGCGAAGTACCTGGCCCGCATGGACGCCAAGGAAAGCGCCGATGCCGCCAAGGCCAAGGCGAAGGCCGATCAGGAAGCCGCGATGGCGGCCGCCGCGCCGGCTCCAACCGCTGTCGCCGTGGCGCCGACCGAGAACACGGCAACGAACCCCACTCCGAGCACCGCGGCTCCCGCTCCCACGACGATGGCTGTCGCCCCGTCCACCGCGCCGACTGCGACCAATCCGCAAGCTGAGTTGCAAGACACCGCTCAGATGGAGAAGGTCAAATCGCAGCAGAATGCCTTCGAAGCGAAGCAGCTCGTCGCCCGCGGTCAGGCCGCCCAGGACAAGAACAATTACGAACAGGCGCTGGATAACTACACCCGCGCCGCGGACCTCGATCCGACCAATCAGGAAGCGATCGCTGGTCGCGAAAAGATGCTGCAGCTGCTGGGCCGTCAGCCCGGCCGCGAAGATCAACTGACGCGCGTTCAGAAGGAAATCGAGATCCGCCGTCAGGAAATCATGTACCGCGTTGACCAGGCGCTCGAAGAGGCCGGCAACGACGTTCGCAGCAACGACTACACCGCCGCCCAGGCTGCGGTCGATCGGGCTCGGGTCGCGCTCAATACCGATCGCACGATCTTCACGCCGGATGAAATTCAGCGGATGGAGACGCGCATCGCGAATGCTCAGACGGATGTGACGAGCAAGAGCCAGACGTTCGCGCAGCAGCAGGCCGTCGAAAACCAGAAACAAGCGAATGCAGCCGAAACCGAACGCATCCACATCCAGGAAGAAACGAAGCGTCGCCAGGTGGCGAGCCTGATCAGCCGCTCGCGCTCGGCGGTCAATGAAGGAAAGTACGACGAAGCCCTCGGCATCATCGATCAGATTCTGATCCTCGATCCGCAGAACGATTACGCCGTCGGCGTGCGCGGGCTCGTCGAAGATCGCGCGCTCTTCCTTCAGCAGCGCAAGTATCACGAAGACTTTGAGCGGCAGATCACGGTGCAGCTCAACGCCAACGAAGAACGGAAGATTCCGTACAGCGACATCCTCCGCTTCCCGGATAACTGGCCGGACCTCTCCGCGACGCGCGACGAATCGGTTCGTCGTGAACGCGGCGAAGAGAGCGAAGACGCCGACGTGCAGCGCCAGCTCGATCGCACCCTGCCGGAAGTCAACTTCAACCAGGTTGCCTTCGGCGACGTGATCGACTTCCTGCGCGATATCACGACGGCCAACATCTTCGTGAACTGGCGAGCCCTGGAAGCCGCCGGCGTCGACAAGAACGCCCCGGTGACGGCGCGCCTCCGCAACGTCAAGTTCAGCAAGGCGCTGACGCTTATCCTTCAGGACGTCAGCGCTCAGGCGACCGCTAAGCTCGGCTTCACGACGGGCGACGGCGTGATCACGATTTCGACCGACGAAGAAATCGGCAAGAACACGACGCAGCTCGTGTACGACATCTCGGACTTGCTGTTCTCTCCGCCGGATCCGACGGACATCCCGCAGTTCAACATCCAGAGCTCCGCGCAGACCTCGGGTAAAGGCGGCGGCGGTGGCGGCGGCGGCCAGGGTCTCTTCGGCGGCGGCACCGGCGGGCAGACCACCACCGGCGACGAAAGCCGTCGCGCTTCGGAAGAAGCCCGCGAAGACATGATCAAGCTCATTCAGGAAGCCATCGCACCTGAAAGCTGGAAAGAAAACGGCGGCATTGGTTCGATCCGCGTGCAATCCGGCACCGGCCGACTCATCGTCTCGCAAACCGCCGAAAACCAGCGTGCGATCGCTCGTCTTCTGGACAAACTTCGTGAAGGCCTCGCGATCCAGATCATGGTCGAGACGCGCTTCCTCACCGTACAGCGCAACTTCCTCGAAGACGTCGGCATCGACTTCGACTTCACGTTCAACAACGCGAACCCGAACGATCCGAACCGCAAGTTTGCTCCAATCAGCGTTTCGCAGAACTCGTTCAACTTTACCGGCGCCAGCTCGGTCGATACCGGCCTGCCGGGCAACCTCAGCGGCGCGGTTGCCGAATCGCCCGCCCTCACGACCGCGATCAGCTTCGTGGATGACTTCACCGTCAACGCGCTCATCCGCGCCACGCAGGCTGAGCAGACCAGCACGCAGGTGCAGGCGCCGCGAATCATGGTCTACAACGGCAAGACCGCTTACGTCGTCGTCAGCACGCAGCGTGCCTACGTCAGCGACCTGACGCCGGTCGTCGGACAGAACGCCATCGGCTTCGACCCGACGATCTCGGTCGTCGATTCGGGCGTGTCGCTCATCGTGACTGCGACGGCATCGGCCGATCGCAAGTACGTCACGATGAACCTCAAGCCGCGCTTGCAGCGACTGTTGAACCTGGTGCCGTTCGTGTTCGGTTCGAACACGATCATTCCGAACAGCACGATCGACTTGACGACCCAGCCGATCAGCGCCGGCGAAGGCGTCGTGCAGCAGCCGGAATTGTCGGTCACGTTCCTTGAAACGACCGTCAGCGTACCGGACGGTGCGACGCTGCTCCTCGGCGGACAAACGCTCACCGGCGAACTCTCCCGCGAAGAAGGCGTGCCGGTCCTCAGCAAGATCCCGTTCCTGAAACGGCTGTTCACCAACCGCACGATGTCGCGTGACGACGTCGTGCTGTTGATCCTGGTGAAGCCGACGATCGTGATCGAGCGTGAACAGGAAGCCAAGCAGTTCCCGCTCCTCACCAGCAACAAGGGTCCCGGCTGATCCGAGTTGAACACGTGATCAACGTAAAAGCCCAGGCTGCTAGCAGCGTGGGCTTTTTTTTTGTGCGATGTCATGCTTTTTGACTTCGTCGAGTGTTATTGCTCTGACGAAATAAGATGCGTCCCGACGTGCCACGCGCCGGGACTCGTGCCGCCAAACACTTCGGGTTTACGCGAGGTTTTCTTTTCGTATTCCGCGAGAATTTCCTCAATCGCCGCGTCGGTGCGCTCGCCGGTGTTGCAGAGGATCGCGACAGTTCCACCGCTGCCACCACCGGTGATCTTGGCGCCGTAAATGCCGGCCTTCTCGCGCTTGCGAGCGAGGTCCACCAGGAGATCGCATTCGTCGGCGCCCAGCATCGCGTCGATCGTGTACGAGAGGTGCGACCCGTACATCAGATGCCCTGCCTTATCGAGCGCGAATCCGCCGTCGCGCGTCTCGCGCCCTTCTTTCGCAGCCGTCGTCAGGTGCTCGCAGAAGTTCCGGACACGCAGCGACTCGAGCACGTGATGATCCGTCGCATGCTGCACGGGATAGTTCGTCTTCGGATCGACGGTTGTCGCGCGATCGATCGTGCCGTGATACTTCGACAGGAACTCGTTGCCGGTCATGAACTCCGGCAGGTACGAGCGAAAGAACCGCTTGTAATCGTCGGCCGATAGATTCGCGAGATAGCCGTTCATCGGATCGCGCGAAAGTTCTTTGCCCGCCGCCTCTCCCATCTCGCGCATCTTCGCAACAATCATCGCGTGACCCATGAACGCGGCGCACCGCGTGATGCCATACTGCCCCCCGCCGACGCTGTGCTTTACGTTGCTGTTGATGCCGATCACGCGCACTTTATCCGGCAACTTCAGCGGCGGTTGCAATTCGTGGGGCTGACAAACGAGCCGCAACAGCGAGCCGGTGTCACCATAGCAGCTCGTTACCTGATCCATGATGCCACACGGCGCGCCGACAACTTCGTTCTCCAC
Organism: Phycisphaerae bacterium; assembly: GCA_025924315.1. Taxonomy (GTDB): domain Bacteria; phylum Planctomycetota; class Phycisphaerae; order Tepidisphaerales; family Tepidisphaeraceae; genus JAICIO01. Next base: position 745 of record JAICIO010000174.1, on the reverse strand, counting down.
GCGCTGGCACATTGCCGCTACGCGCATTGGCGGAACGCCCAATGCGGCGGGGTCACTTAAGTGACCCTGTCTGTCGATTCCAAAATGATCCAGCAGGTTCATCATCGTCGCGACTTCGATCGCGGCCGATGAACTTACGCCCGCCCCGAGCGGCACCGTGCTCAAGAGCGCCAAATTCAACCCGCGCATCTTCGGATCGCGCAGATCGATCCGCTTCTCATCATCCAAAATCTTCAAGCACCCAACGAGATACCCCGCCCAGCGCCGCCCGGGATCCTGCAGATCGCGACGCAAATCCGCGATCGACCCCGCCGCCAGCGCGTCAAGCGATATGCGAAATGTGAACGGCCGATGCTCGTCGAAGAGATTGAATGAAAAGACCTGCACTTCGCGATCGCGTCGCTCCTGCAACACCACCGCCGCGGCGCGATCAAGCGTCGCTTCGCACACGAGGCTGCCGGTGTAATCGGCGATTCCCCCCATCACGTCGAGCCGCCCGGGCGCGCGGCTCACGCGCATCGGCCGCGAAAAGTCGAACTCCGCCGCAAGCTCTGCGCGCGTGCGCTCGAGGAGGGTCGGTACGGGCGATAACCGAAGAACTTCGCTCATGGACTTGATAACTTTTCGTGTAGCCGGCGAGCTTGGTGGCCGTTCGTCCGTACAAAACGCGGCGGGCAAGCTCGCCGGCTACACCCGGAGCGGTATGGATGCGTCGTGCTCAAGGTAGTCGATGACAAAGTTGAAG
>JAICIO010000173.1 GCA_025924315.1 Phycisphaerae bacterium | reverse complement strand
TGCATTGGCCCCCGTTGTCCCCCCCGGGCGGTGCCAGGGGGCCGCCCTTATTTTCACCCACCCCGCCCCCCCCCTCGCCCAGCGCCGGCGACATTCTTTTGGTGCGAAGGCACGTCCGATAATCTCCTTCGTCGCACGACCGTCATATCTGAAACGACTCGCGCGCTCTCCCGCGCCTGTTGCCCATTTCATGCAGAATGTGCAGTTGTTTTGCTTCCGCTTACCCTGCAAGCTGTGATTGGAGGATCTCCGATGTTCGGGCGGTTGTTCATTGCGCTGATCGTCTGCGCCGGCTTTGTATCGCCGACGCGCGCGCAGTCCGCGCCGCCGAACATCGTGTTCATCCTCGCCGACGACGTTGGCTATTCCGACCTCAGCTGCACGGGCGCCGACGACATCAGCACGCCGAACATCGATCAGCTCGCCCGCGCTGGAGTACGGTTCACTTCGTATTACGCGCCCGCGCCCACGTGCACGCCATCGCGTGCGGGAATTCTCACCGGCTGCTACGCGCAGCGCGTCGGACTGCCGGTCGTTTTGAATCCGAGCGACAAGATCGGCATCAGCTCCAGCGAAATCACGCTTCCCGAGATCCTTAAGCGACAGGGATACGCGACGGCGCTGATCGGAAAGTGGCATCTCGGTCAGCAACCGCAGTTCAACCCGACGCGGCATGGGTTCGATTATTACTTTGGTATTCCGTATTCGAATGATTTCGGACCGGAGCGCCATCCGGGCTGGCCGGCAATTCCGCTTTACCGAAACGACCGAATCATCGAACAGCCGGTGAAGCTCGAGACGCTCACCGAGCGCATCACGCAGGAATCGATCGACTTCATCACCAAGAACAAGAATCACCGGTTTTTCCTGATGATCACGCACGTCGCCGCGCACACCCCGTGGATCGTGTCGGACAAATTCAAAGGCAAATCCAAGGCCGGACCGTACGGCGATTTCATTCAGGCGATGGACTGGAGCGTCGGCGAGGTGACGAAAACGCTCCGCGATCTCCATCTCGATGATCACACGATGGTGATCTTCGCGTCCGACAACGGTCCGCTCGATCATCGGATGCCGGAGCTCGAAAAACTGTACGGTGATGCCGCGAAGGTGACGCGCGGTGACGAGTTTCTGCGCGGCGGAAAGGGCAGCAGTTGGGAAGGCGGCGTGCGTGTGCCGTGCATCGTGAAATGGGACGGCAAGACTGCGCAGGGTCGCCAGGTGAATGAGCTGACCGCCGGGATCGACTGGCTCCCGACGCTCGCGACAATCGCCGGCGCGGGGGCGCCGAACGACCGCATCATCGACGGCAAGGACATCACGCCGCTCATCGTCAATTCAATCGCTCGCTCGCCTCACGACGTCTTCTACTACTACCGCGGAAACGCGCTGGAGGCGGTGCGTTCCGGCCAATGGAAACTTCACCTCGCGCACGATACCAGGAAAGGCAAAGTGCCGGAGCAGCTGTTCAACCTTGACGGCGACGTCCGCGAACAGCACGACGCCGCGAAAGAGCAGCCGCAAGTCGTCGCGGATCTCGAAGCGCTCGCCGAGCAGGCGCGCGACGACCTCGGCGACAGCAATCAAAACCGCGAAGGACACAATCGTCGCGCCCCCGGCCGCGCTGAAGATGCCATGGCCGCCCCGACAGCGTCGGGGCAACCGTAAGCGTCGTCGACCGATAACCCGCGGAGCTGCGCTCCGCCGCTAACTAAAGGGATCGGTAGCCGTCCGCATATTTAGCGGCGGAGCGCAGCTCCGCGGGTTTCGAAGCTTCTACCGTTCTAAAATCACATTTAACTCCTGAATTAGCGCCTCTTTGCGGTCGATGAACACCTCGGGCAAGCCGTTTTTCCGCCCGGAGTGAATCATGAATCCGCGGTGGCGACGCTTCCTGCTTTTCCTCACACTGATTGCGTGCATCCTCGTGCATGCGCCGCGATTGCATCAGATGCATGCAGAGTTGGTTTCTCCATCTGTCAGCGCCCCCTCCGTCCATTCGATAGTCCAAGCGAAACCGACGGCAATGCCGGTTGTCACCCTGGAACTCGAACCCTGGAATTTTGAAGCGACTCCTGCTCTTCAGTCCGAACTGCGGGACCTGAGCTTCTATCTCGCGAAGCAGCAAATCGATCTGCCGACGCAGGTACAACTCGACGCGATGTCGCGCGACCTGTCGTTCTTTTCCGAAACCGAATTCGCGCCGATCGAAGCGCCGCAAGCGATCGCCCGGTCGAGCAGCCCGATCGTTCGCGTGATCGCAAATCAATCTCTGGACTTTCAACCGCACCGTCAGCGGCGCGGGGCGACCATTACGAATTACGTTCGCCCCGTGATCGCGAACTCGTTCAAATATGATCTCGCGACACATCCGCTGATCGCGCTTGCGCAGACAACGAACCGACCGGTCGTTCGTCATCCAACTACCGACGACGGCGAGGGCGCGACAGTTGTTGGAGGGAATCCTGAGCCAATTCCCACGCCCACACCCGTTCCCGTCGGTGGTGATCCGGGAAATGGTGGCGACGGATCAGGCTTCGGCGGCGGCGCTGGCGGACTTCCGCCTCCCACCGGCGGCGCCGTTCCCGAGCCGTCGATTCTCCTTCCCGTCATTTCTATTGCGACTTTGCTGCGTCGTCCTTCCAAGCAGTCTTGAAGTAGCACACTTCGCCGCGCGCACCTATCATTGCATCCTTCAAGGAAATGCAATGAATCCCCGTCGTTTGTACATGGACAACGCCGCCACGAGCTTTCCCAAGCCGCGCGCGGTGCAGGAGGAAATGACTCGCTATGCCACGGAGATCGGCGCGAGCGCCGGTCGAGGTGGATATGCGGAGGCGATGGAGTCGGCCGCAATCTTGAGCGACTGCCGGCGACAACTTCGCAAGCTCTTCAACGGTGAGCGCGACGAGCACTTCATCTTCACGCTCAACTGCACCGATGGCCTGAACATCGCGATCAAGGGACTGATCGATCCCCAAATTGGTGGCCATGCGATCTGCAGCCTTATCGATCACAACTCCATCCTCCGTCCGATCAACGCAATGGCCGAGCGCGGTTGGATTTCGCAGACGCGCGTCCAGATCGATCCGAAAACCGGCCTCGTCGATCCCGAAGATTTCCGCAAAGCGATTCGTCCGGACACGAAGCTCATCGCGATCACGCACGCGAGCAACGTGACCGGCACCATCCAGCCTATTCGCGAGATCGGCGCGATCGCGCGCGAGGCGGGCGTGCCGTTCATCGTCGACGCGGCGCAGTCTGCCGGGCATATTCCGATCGATCTGCAGGCAGACAATATCGATCTCCTCGCGGCGCCAGGACACAAGGCGCTGATGGGCCCACTTGGCACGGGATTTCTCTACGTGCGACCGGGCATCGAAAAAATTCTGCAGCCCTTTCGCGAAGGCGGCACGGGATCGATCAGCGAAGAGCCGCGCCAGCCGAATTTCATGCCCGACCGTTACGAATCCGGCAGCCACAACGCGATCGGCCTCGCAGGACTCGCCGCGGGCGTGAAGTGGATCCTCGAACAGGGCATCGAAAAGCTCGCCGCCCACGACCTCGATCTCGTCCACACGTTCATCGACGGCATCAGCGACGTCGAAGGTTTAAAGATGTACGGTCCGCAGGGCGTGAAGCATCGGCTCGGCGTGTTCTCCGTTCGCATCGAAGGCTTCGATCCCCAGGAACTGTCGGGTGTGCTCGAGCAGAGCTTCGGCATTCTCACGCGCTCCGGCATTCACTGCGCCCCTTTCGCCCACGAATCCATCGGCACCGCATCCCTCGGCGGAACGACGCGCTTCAGCTTCGGTCCGTTCCTAAGCAAGCAAGACGTGAAGTTCGCGGCCGACGCGCTTGCTGAAATCGCAACAAAAGTGGAACCGCAGATACACGCAGATGAACGCAGATAAGAGTGAATTCTTAATCTGCGTTCATCTGCGTGTATCTGCGGCTCCTTTCGTCGCTGCTCGCGTTGTGGCGCGCCGGGCTTCGATCTGGGTGAGCCAGTAACTCGTCGCGGGCCCCGGTTGAAGCTTCATGGCTCGTAAAATGTAGCGCTCGGCGTCGTCGAGATCGCCGGCCTTGAGCGCGTTCACGCCCGCCTGCAGCCAGATCTCCCAATAGTTCGGCAAGTGCTCGGCGGCCCGGTCGAGCACCGCCTTTGCCTTCGCATATTGCCCGTGATCGCGATATTCGTTCGCCAGCAGCAGATACAGCCGGATCGAATCGGGATGATGCGCGAGCGTTGTCTCGAAGAGTCGAATCTTGTCATTCCAGAGCCGCGCATAGGTAAACGTGCGCAGCGATCCCAGCAAAAGCAGGCACGTCACGAGCGGCGCCAATAACTTCCACGACACCTTCGCGAGGGCCATCGAGATGAGGATGAGAAAGAACGCGGACGGAAGGTAAATGAGTCGCTCGCCGAAGATTGTGCCGATGAGCGATACGACGTTCGAGATCACGCCATACGTGACGCCGAAGGCGAGCAGGCAGAAGAGCAGCGCGACGTTGCGCCGGACGAACGCGAAAATCGCCAGGGCAATCCATGCGATGATGGCGACGACTCCAATCGCGAAATAGGGATCGCGCGGGTTGAAGTGCAGGCCGATGGTGTTGGCGCTGTAATCCGGTGACAAATGAATCGGCGCGATCAGCACCGCGATGTAATGGCCGAAGATCGTGATCGGCATGAGCAGCCGCTCGCCGCCGCTCATGTGGACGAGCGGGTTGACCGTCCAGTCGAGAAAGCTGCGGTCCCACCAGAATTTCAGGTGAATCACCTGCTCGCGGATGATGATGTAGCCGGCGAGGAGCCAGCACATCGCGACGATGAGCCACGTCGTCGCGCGGCGCTCCGCGAGATCGGGGCTGGCGACGTCCGGATCGGCATAAGCCAACACGCCCGCTGGATCCGAAGCAGCCTCGGCCGCCGCTTGCGGTTTCGCAAATCGTCGGCAGAGCATGAGCATAAACAGCAGCAGCGGAAACAGAATCCCGAGTTCCTTCGAGAGCAGGGCAAGGAGAAAGCACCCAACGATGCCGAGCACTTTCGCGCCAGTCATCGGACGATTGAGGTACAGGATGAGCCCGCCGATCGTTCCGATGCCGCACAGGATTTCAGCGCGACCGACGATATTTGCGATCGCTTCGACATGCACTGGATGCGCCGCGAACAGCAGCCCCGAAAGAAGCCCGACTCTCTGGGATCTCGCTCCATTTGCAAACGTCTCTGTCATCCGCATTGCAAAGATCGCGACCAGCGCCGACATCGCCGCATGCAAGAGCAGATTAACTAAGTGAAACGCCCACGCGCGCGGCCCGTGCAGCCAGATCTGCAGCGCATACGTGATCGACGTGATCGGGCGATACAGGTTGTCGACCTGGCCGTTGTAATTCTGCGTCCAGAATTGGTACCACCGCGAAGGCGATTCGATCCGCGGATCCTCTCGAATAATCGCATAATCGTCATAAACGTAGGTGCCCCAAAGCGTCACGGAGTAGAGGATCGCGGCCAGGAGCGCGGAAAGAACGGCCGGGGCATTTCGTCGCGAGGCGAGCACTCGAGCAAGTTAAAGGGTCATCACGATCGTGTCACTTTCTTCGCCATTCAGAAGTCTTGCTGTGCGCACGAAACGCGACGGTTTATAATGGAGCGTGGTATCCGCGAGGCGTAGCTTCGCTTCGCGGGATTCGCTTGCGCCGCACTTCTTTCGGCGCGAAAGGCGAAGTTCGCAAAACGAACCCACGGCGTGCGGGCTCGCCAATAAACGTGGCGACCGGTCGTTGTAGGGTGGTGGGACGCGCACGGAAGCGCGTCGGGCGAATGTCCGGATTGCATCTCGTTCGGCCGTGAAAGGGTTACGACATCATGTGGCGGCGTACGAAACGAAGCCAACCCGCGTTTACGGTCATCGAACTGCTGGTGGTCCTGGCGATCATCGCGGTCTTGTTGTCGCTTCTCTTTCCGACCCTCACGCAAGTCCGTTCCAAAGCGAACAGCGTCAAATGCAAATCGAACCTCCGCCAGCTCGGGCAGATGCTGCTCATCTACCAGAACGTCAATCGAGGGTGGCTGTATCCGGTGTATAACGATCCGATTTTCGGGACGCGCAAAGGCTTTGGGACGAACGTCGCGCCGAACGAGCGATGGCCGGCACGGCTCTTCAAGTTTTCGATGCCCGATCCGCCGTGGGGATCGACACTCTACACGGAGCTTCCGTATCGTCCCGATGTTTTTCCTGCGGAGCCGTTCACGCCGGAGGTGATGCGTTGCCCGGCCGATCTCGAGCCCTACGAAGCGCACTCGTATGTGCTCAATGAGCACCTCGCGGATCTGGGCATTCGCGCCGGCAGTAAAAACTTCGGCGGGCTGACCAATTCCGAAGTGATCGTCGCGGGAGAAAAAGTCACGACCGAGCGCGATTACATGATGGAGCGATCGGATTTCGCGCGGGTCGTTGAGAAGTTTCGTCACGGAGCGCAGCTGGGCTCGAACTATCTGCACTTCGACGGACACGTCGATACGCTGCTGCCGAATGAGGCGCTGACGGGATCCGATCCGTGGGACCTGAAGATGTAACCCCAGTTCAAGGGGCCGCGGGAGAGCACGATGCGCAACATGAAACCATTGAATCAACCACCCATGCAACCGGCGCCGAGCGACGCTGCAAGCGAGCAGCCGAAGGTCAAGCAGGTGCCCAAGTGGGTGACCGGCTGTGTGATCTCGATCTTCGTGATCGGCGCGGGAATGCTGGTTTATCGCCAGTGGTATTCCGAGCCGGCGACGGGCGAAGCGATCGAATTGAAAGACGGCGATATCGTCCCGCGAAGCCCAGGCGCGCTGGCGCGGCAGTTCGCTCCGCCGCCCGAAGGCGTTCGCTACAATCGCAATAAAGACGGCGCGATCGTCCGCGCCGACGACGTCGAGATGCGCGTCAATCTGCCGGCGCCGAAGCACGAGCTCAGCGACCTGAGCATCTACTACGTCCGCAATTACATGACCGGCGAGCAGAGCGCTCTTTTCGCGGCAAAGACGCGTATTGTTGCGGACAATTCAACCGCGAAATACGTCGGCGCTACGGCGGAGCAGCGCAAGGCGCTTAAGGCGATTGGCTGGCCGAACATGGCGGTCTCGGATGCCGATCGTGAGCGCATGAAGGCGCTGTGGACCGATTTCGCGACCGCCAAAACACCAGACGCCCAGGGCACCGCCGAGGACGCGATCGTCAACGCGCTCAGAGACATCGGCGATGCGAATCGCGACAAGACCAAGACGATCGTCGATGCGCGATGCGATCAGATCACGTCGATTCTGACGTCTGATCAGATCGAGAAGTTCAAAACGATGGGCCAGGCCAAATCGAGCCCTCCGAAGAGCACGGTCGCGAAGATCAATGCGAAGGGATAATCGGGTGACCTGACCATGCACATGTCTGCGCATCGCCTCGAACCCGACACTGTTCTGCTCGCGTACACGCAAGGCGCGTTTCCCATGACCGATCGTGATGGGGTGACGCGCTGGTACACCGCGGATCCGCGCGGGGTGATTCCGCTCAATGCCTTTCACATTCCCAGGACGCTCGGCCAGATCGTTCGTCAAAAACGGTTCGATGTCCGAATCAACTCGAACTTTCCCAAGACCATGCGCGCGTGCATGACAGCGCATCCCGGTGGAAGCTGGATCAGCGAAGACCTCATTCGCGTTTACAGCGAACTGCACGGCATGGGCTACGCGCACAGCGTCGAAGCATGGAAGGATGGCGAGCTCGCCGGCGGGTTGTATGGCGTGACGATCGGCGGCGCGTTCTTCGGCGAAAGCATGTTTCATGTCCAGCGCGATGCCAGCAAGGTGGCGCTGGTGCATCTCGTCGAGCGCTTGCGCGAGCGGAAGTTCACGCTGCTCGACACGCAGGCATCCACCGCACATCTCGAACGCTTCGGCTGTATCGAGCTTCCCGCCGATGAGTACATGAGCCGGCTTCGCAAGGCGCTCAATCTGCAGCGGAAGTTTGATTGAAGCTGCCTTGGCAAGCGTTATTGATCATCTCCACGATTCGAATAACCGGTCCGCTCGAGCGGACCCTACAATGACTACTGTGACCGTCAGTTCGACGATTACCTGCAGACGATGTGGGCAGAGTTATGCGCACGTAGAGCGTGCGCACCTGCTGCCGGCGTGTCCGCATTGTGGCGCGGCGCCGGTGGCGCTGTGGCGACGGGCGCAGCACAACGGCTTGGCGGCGGTGCTCGCGCTTCTGGCGCTCGTCGTGCTTGCGATTTCGGTGACGTTGCCGTTCATTTCAATGTCGAAGTTCGGCAGCGTGCGGATCTTCTCACTGGTTGGCGGAATCCTGGAACTGTTTCACTCGAACCAGGTTTTTCTCGCGACGATTCTATTTGTCTTCAGTGTGATCTTTCCCTTCGCGAAATTGATCGCGTTGCTCGCAGCGACCAGCCGGCATGCGCCGCTCTCTGCGCGGGCGCGGCGGTTCATGGTTCACGCGGCGCACTTCACGGGGCGATACTCGCTGCTGGATATCCTCGTCGTCGCGGTGATGATCATCGTGGTGAAGTTCAACGGCGTCGCGGAGGTGCGGGCGCAGCCGGGAACGATCCTGTTCTGCGTCGCGATATTTCTCTCGATTCTGGCGGGGTTTTGTGTGAACTTACGGTCGCTGGAAGGTCAGGGGCGATGACACAAAGTAGTTCTGAGACGACTCAACCATCGACAGAGGCTGCCCCAGTTGAGCTGAGGCAGCCGCCTGCGCGCGTGCGCGGGTACTGGAGATTGTTGTTGCTGTTGCCGGGCGCATTTTTGCTCGCGTTTGGCCTTTTTCATTTTTACAACTTTCCGGAAGGTGGCACGGTTGAGTCGATCAAGCTGACGACCAAGCCCGGGCTCGTCGGCCAGGCGAGCGAAGCGGTGAAGCTGATCGATCCGCGGAATCCGGATCTGTATTTGAAGGTGTCCACCAACGCCGGCGATTTCAAGACCAGGCCGTACAACGACACGCCGGTGGGGAATGGCCTCGTGTGGTCGCTGCGAAAACCGATCGCGCTGTCGGAGGTGAAGAAGGTCGAGGTGTGGGACAGCAATTCGGTGTTGAAAGATGAGCAGGAAGACAACATCACGATGGGCGATTGGTCGGCGGAGGGCGAGCATTACCGCATCGATCTGCTGGGCCGGCGCAATCAGCCGCCGCCGTGGGCGCTGCCGCTGGTAGTGATCGGCGGCGCGATCTGCGGATTCGTCGTGCTGCGGTTTGTGTGGGATCAAGTCATCTAAGTGATACTGGCGCGGGAGATGAAGAATGGCGCTTTCTCCACAGCGGACGATTGCTGAACTGAAAGAGCTTCGCGCGCTCACGGGCAACGCCGACGGCGCGCAACGCGTCGCCTTCACGCCGACGTGGGCGAAGGCGCGGCAATTCCTTCGCGAGAAGCTTTCAACGCTGCCGGTTGAGGTGAAGCAGGATCCGGCGGGGAATCTGTGGGCGACGCTGAAGGGAAAGTCGGATCGCAAGATGCTCATCGGCGGGCACATTGATTCGGTGCCGAATGGCGGATGGCTCGACGGCTGCCTGAATCTCCTCGCCGGCGTGGAAGTGCTGCGACGCATCGCGGCCGAAGGCCCGCCGCCGGTCACGGTGCGGCTTGTCGATTGGGCGGATGAAGAAGGGGCGCGATTCGGCCGAAGCCTTTTCGGATCGAGCGCCGTTTCCGGCGCGCTCGTGCCGGATGAAGTGCGAAACCTGAAGGACAAAGAGGGCACGCTGCTCGTGGATGCGGCGAAGGCGCGGGGGATCGATCTCGATCACGCGCTCGATGCGCGTAGCGAACTGAAGAACGCCGCCGCGTATCTCGAGTTGCACATCGAGCAGGGACCGGTGCTCGAGAGCCGCAATGAAGCGATGGGGGCGGTGCTTGGCACGTTCGGCGTCGAGCGTCACGCGATCACATTCACGGGACAGGCGGCGCATTCCGGCTCGACGCCGATGGCGCATCGCCGCGACGCGCTGGGCGGGGTGTCGAAGCTGCACCTCGCGGTGCGCGAGATCGCGGTGAACCACGGCGGGGTATGCACGGTGGGCAGCGTCGTCACGAAGCCGGGCATTGTGACCGCCGTCGTCGGTGAGGCCGAAATGACGCTCGACCAGCGGCATCTCGATGCAAACGTGCTCGCGACGATGCACCACGAAGCACGCGAGGCGAGCGAGCGCATCGCGAAAGAAGAGAAGATCGACGTCGCGTGGCGAAAGATCTGGCAGATCCAGCCGTTCCCGTTTCACCCGCAGCTGATCGACCTGGCGGATGAAGCTATCAAAGAAGTTTGCGGCGTGTCGTTTCGTTTACCAAGCGGTCCCCTACACGACGCCGCCGAGGTGTGCCGCGCCGGCGTGCCGACGGTGATGCTGTTCGTGCAGTCGTTGAAGGGTATTTCCCACAACAAGATCGAGGACACGAAGGAAGAACATATCGCGATGTCGGTGCAGGCGCTGGATCGGCTCGCGACGAAGACGATGAAATGGATTGAACGTATCGTTTAGCCACGAGCTTGCTCGCGATGGTTTGCTATCGAAATCGAACGCGAGCAAGCTCGCGGCTAAACGAAGACAGGCGCCATCACTCCGCCGGTTCGATGGAGACGGTGAGGCC
>JAICIO010000172.1 GCA_025924315.1 Phycisphaerae bacterium | reverse complement strand
TGCGCCGTCAATTGAACCCGCGCCATCAACCGAACCCGCGCCGTCAACGGCGGTCAACCCGCCTGTTCCACCGAGTGTTCCCGCGAAAATGCAAAACGAACCCACCGTGGTTCCAACTCGTGTCGCCGTCAGGCCTTCCCGGCCGAATGGTCCGTTCCAGCGGCCACCTACCTGGCGATACTACTAGATCCAACCGATCGTCTAATGCGCCGCCTGTGTCGTCGCGGGGGTTCCGGCGGCCTGCTGGTTCGGGCGGTTCGATAGTAAGAAGGCGATCAGGTTGTAAAAGTCGTCGGGCTTGATGATCTCGCCGAAGTTTTCCGGCATGAGACTGCTCTTGGACTCGACGCGTTTCTGGATGTCGGATTTCTTCACGACGACGTCTTTGCCGAGCGAGTTCGTGAAGATGAGCGTCTCGCCTTCCTCGCGGCGGTAGAGGCCGCTGACGACGTCGCCGTCTTTCAGGAAGACGTTGCTGTAGCGGAACGCGGGATCCACGTTGCGGTTCGGATCGAGGACATCTTCCATGAGTCGATCGGGTCCGCGGTTGCCGATGCCGTCGAGGTTGGGTCCGACGTGCGCGCCCTGGTTATTGATGCTGTGACAGGGCATGCAGTTGGTCGCGAAGATCTTCTGTCCGGCGGCGGGATTGGGATGCAGCTGACGGAACGCGGCGCGACGCTCGTCGAGGAGCTTGATGATCTTCTGGTTCGTCGGCGTGAGGCCTTTGGTGAGCGTCGCGATGCGCGCGTCGAGGTCTTTGACGTTGGTCGCGGCGAGCCGCTCTTTGACAGACTGATCCTGCAAGAGCATCGCGGGGGCTTTGCCCTGCTGGATGGCGGTGAGCAGCGCCTCGGCGCCTTCGGCGGAGTTTGCGACCGCGAGCGCGAGCTGCGTTTGCAAGACATTGGGCGCGGTCTTGAACGACGCGATGAGCGCCTCGCGCGCGGCGGGCGATTTCAGGTCGGTCATTGCCTTTGCAATGTCCTGACGCAGCGACATCGGCTGGGCGGGATCGTTCATGAGTGCGGATGCGGGCGCGATGAAGTCGTCGGGCGCGACGATCGCGAGCGACTTCGCGGCGGCGATGCGCGTGGACGGCTCGATGTTTTTGTCATCGAGCATGCGGAGCAGGTCCGGCTTCATGTCGGTGAGTTTGAGCTCGCCGGCGAGCTCGGCGGCGGCGCGACGACGATGCTGGAGATCGATCAGGCTCGAGCTGGGGACAGAAATGACCGGCGGATAGAAACGCCCCACCGCGATCCAGGCGTACGCGCCGCCGTCATTGCCATCGACGACGTTGAGATACACCTGCTCACCTACATGCTTCGGCAAGCTGATCTTCGCCATGCGCGCGACGTCGTTGCGCGGCGGCTTGAATGTCTTGAGGACTTCATCGGTCTTGGCGTCGCGCACCTCCACGTAGTTCTTACCGGCGGCGGGCTGATCGGGGGGATTGTCGTGACCGGCGATGAAGAACGTGAGCGTCTTGGGAAGTGCGAAGGGTTTGGAGCGCAGCTCGCCGGTGAGATTTTCTCCGCCGACAATGCTGTCGAGGAAGCGCGCCTGCTGGCTGTCGCGCGATTGGCGGACTTTGATGCCCCAGGGGCTTTCCGCGCCGAGGGAGCCGTCCAGCGATCGGTTCTGCCAGGCGACTTCGTTGGCCTCCTGATCGCGCGCAGCGCGACGGGCGAGATCGCCGCCCCAATTGCGCATCGTTTCGCTGATGGTGGCGCCCTTCTGCGTGAAGCCCTCCTGGAGCGAGCGGAAAAGCTCGATCTGAAGATCGAGATTCCCGTTGAAGTTCTTCTGGATCACATCGACGAGCTGATCGACGTGATCGGGGGACACGTGCTGCGAGACATGCTTCACCCAAGCGGCGAGGCGCTCGTCGTTACCGGCGGCGGCGAGGGTGCTCAGATGCGTCGCGAGGAAATCGGCGGCGCCGCTCGTCGGGACGGCCAGCAGCACGTCGGCGATGTTGAGAATGTCCTGATCGGTGAGCTTGTCCTTCGCGAGGCTTTCGAGCGAGCCCGCGGGCTTGAACTGCTCGCGAAGGCTCATGCGGACGACGTAAAGCAGGTGCGTGTCCTGCTGCGCCGGGTCAATGTGATTTCGGAAGTCGAGCAGCGGGCGGATGCACTCGACGTGCGGATGGAACTGCATCGCCGCGGCGGCGCAGCGCTGGACGAGCGGGTCGGAATCCTTCAGCCCCGCGATCGCGAGGTTGAGCTGCGTGCTGTTCCACTGCGGCATTTCTTCGAGGATGCGCATCGCGTGCACGCGCACGCCCGCGTCATCGTTCTTGGCGAGCGACTCGAGCATCGAATCTTCGAGCCCGCCAAGGCGATAGAGGTCCCACATCCCATGACGAATCTGAAGCGGGTCTTTCGAATCCGCAAGCATCTTCTTCAGCGGCTCGATCGCGTCCTTGCCAATGCGATCGGTGATCTCGTTCATGATGAGAAAGCGATTGGTGAGGTTGTGATCGCCGAGGGCGTCGACGAGCTGCTGCGCGTTCATCTTCGAGTAGTCCGGCATGATGGGCGGCGGCGCTTTGGCGGCGTCGCCTTTGTAGACGATGCGCCAGATCCGACCACGCTCGCGATCGCGACCGGGATGGTCGAGCGGCACTTCGTAGTGGCCGATGATGCGGTTGTAAAAGTCCGAGACCCACATCGCGCCGTCGGGGCCGAGGATGACCTGGTTCGGGCGGAACCAGGGATCATCGGTCGAGAGAAAATCCGGCGCTTCGTTGGCGACGGGCGACGAACCGTGATGGGTGATCGTATCGCGATTGACCCGGCTGGTGATGACATTGCCGACGAAGGTGTTGCCGCGGAATTCCTTGGGCCACTGATCGGCATCGCAAATCATGATGCTTGCGATCGCGGTCGAGCCGTGCAGGTGGGTCATCATCATCGGGGCGAGGCCAAGGCCGTCATCGACGGGGCTGAAGCTTTCGTAGTAGCCATCGCGCAGGATCTGGTAGTTCGGCTTGCTGTGCGAGTCGGAGGTGTATTCGTTGCCGAGCGCGTCGAAGGTGCAGCCGAACGGATTCACCTGGCCGTGCGAGACGATCTCGATGTGCGAGCCGTCCATCTTCATGCGATAGGTGTTGCCGGAGACCATGGTGATGGCCTGGCCGTCGCTGCCCTTCACCACGGAGGTATTACGGAAGCCGTGGCAACCGTAGAGCCAGCCGTCGTATCCGCGGCGATAGTTGCTCGACATGCCGTGGGTGTCGTCCTTGTAGCCAAAGGCGGAGTAGAGCTCCTTGCGGTCGTCGCACTTGCCGTCGCCGTCCTTGTCAAAGAAACGCCAGATACTTGGAATGCTGTAGGCGAGCGCGCCGTCTTTGTAGGGGTAGATACCGATGGGGATGTCCAGGTTATCGACGAACGTCGTGATCTTGCGAGCGTGGCCGTTCTCGTCGAAGTCCTGGAGGATCTTGATGCAGTCGGCGGGGTTCGGCCCAGCCGGATCGGGAAAGGGATATTGCTTGGACTGAGTAATCCAGAGGCGGCCTTTGGAGTCGAACGCCAGGTTCATCGGCTTGCCGATTTCCGGTTCGGAAGCGACGAGTTGGATCTCAAATCCCGGCGGCAGGTGAAAGACCTTTTGTTCTTCCTCGGGGCGGAGCGCATCGGTTTTTCGCACGAATTCCGCGAAGGGGTCGCCCGAGGGGTTCGCGGCGTAGGTGGCGATCGGAAGCGCGGCGAGTGTGAGAGAAGCGACAAGTGCCCGTCGAGGAAGCGAAAAACGCATCAGATGTCCCATTGTGCTGGTCGATCGGTCGGTGAACCCGCACACAGTACGCGGGAGCAACCGGACGGTTGAATCGAGGGGGTAATATAGTGCGACCTTAAGGGTCAAACCAGTGACCCGAACCACGAAGCGGTTGCGAAAGTATGAGAGATAGCGGCGTTTTCTGTTGCATCGCTTGGAGGATGGGGATATTTCTGGCCAGCAGTCAGTGGCTGCCCCGCCCTGCTGTTCATCCAGATCGTCAACGTTGAGGAGTTCAGACATGTTTGGTTCGTCCGTCGCCCGTCGCGTCTCCCGAGTTCAGCCGATGATGATCGATGCGCTGGAAGCCCGCCGACTGATGTCGATGAGCGTGACGGTGAAAGCGGTGCCGATCAGCAGCGCCGCGCTCTCGAAGGACCCGTCGCTCAGCAACTACAAGACGCTCGACGTGCAGGTGACGGTGGGCAGCGGCGACGACTGGATCAGCGGTGAGCTGTCGGTCAACCTGACGAGCGGAAGCTTTTACTCGCCCACCAACGGAGACAATGTCCCGCATAAGGAGTTCTGGAGCGCTCTGCCGAACCTCGAGTTTGACACGTTTGTCAGCGCGCCGAACTTCACCACGCCGACGATTCTTGGCACCCCGACATTCAGCTCGAACCAAGTGAGCGCCCAATGGGGCGACACGACCAACACCGGCGCCGGAACATTCACGGTCGCGCGATTGACGGTCACGAAATCCGCGGCCGGAACGATCGCGGGCGACGTGTTTGCGACTTCCGCGCCGACGACGGCGATTCCGTTTGCGAGCAGCGTAGCTTCGCAGGTGGGCACGATCCAGGGCAACGTCTTCAACGACCTCGACGGCAATGGCGTGAAGAACAGCGCCGATCCGAATCAGTCCGGCTGGCGCATCTTCCTCGACCTCGACGGCGACAAGAAGTGGGACAGCAACGAGCAGATGGTTCGCAGTGATTCCCACGGAAACTACAAGTTCAGCAGCCTGCAGAACGGCACGTACAAGCTGTGCGAGACGCTGGTGGATAGCACCTGGCGACACACGGTTCCCGCAAACGGGCTTTACACGGTGGTGCTGACCGGCGGCGGAAGCTCGACCAAGAACTGGGGCAATACGCAGTGCATCCAGATTTCCGGCAGCGTCTTCAACGACGCGAACGGCAACAAGACGTTCGACAGCGGCGAGTCGGGCTTGTCCAGCTGGCGCGTTTACTATGACAAGAACAACGACGGCAAGTACGAGACGAGCGAAGTCAGCGTCATGACCGACAGCAGCGGCGACTGGGTGATCAACAAGCTCAAGGCCGGCACGTACAACATCCGCGTGGTGCAGCAGACGAACTGGAAGCTGACAACGCAGTCGACGTTCACGGTCAAACTCAGCGCGGGGCAGACGGTCGGCGGCAAATACTACGGCGAGAAGCACACCTGATCTGGCTGTAGTCTTGTAGGGTGCGCTTCAGCGCACCGGTTATTTGCTTTTGAATCGGAGAATAACCGGTGCGCTGAAGCGCACCCTACGGGGCAAGGCAAAGACTCAGCGACAATTCGCGCCCCCTTCCTTGAACCGCGATTCTCCGCGCATATCATCCCTCCGTCCTTTAGCGGGGACGATCAGCACAAGGAATTATCATGAGCTCGACCAAAGGCAACGCCGTTATTGGACAGTCCGGCGGGCCGACTTCCGTCATCAATCAATCGCTCGTCGGCGTCATCCAGGAAGTGCAGAAGAGCGACCATATCAACCAGTTGCTCGGCGCGCGCTTCGGCGTGCGCGGGATCGTCAACGAAGATTTCGTGCAACTGAAGGACGCGCCGGCGGATCTGCTCGAGCGCGTCGCGAACACGCCCGCGGCGGCGCTGGGCTCGACGCGCGACAAACCCGATCACGCGTACTGCGAAAAGATCTTCAAAGTGTTCCTGAAGAACGACGTGCGGTACTTCTTTTACATCGGCGGAAATGACTCCGCCGACACCGCGCGCATCGTGGCGGATCTCGCCAAGAAGGAAGGCCATGAGCTGCAGGTCTTTCACATTCCCAAGACGATCGACAACGATCTGCGCGTGCACGACCACACGCCGGGTTACGGATCCGCCGCAAAGTTCGTCGCGGCCGCGATCATGGGCGACAACTACGACAACGCCTCGCTGCCGGGCATCAAGGTCGATGTGATCATGGGACGCCATGCCGGCTTTCTGACCGCGGCGTCAGTGCTCGCGCGGCAGCACGACGAAGACGGCCCGCATCTCATCTACGTTCCTGAAGCGCCGCTCAGTGAAGACAAGTTCCTCAGCGACGTCGAAAGAGTCTACAAGCAGCACGGCCGATGCCTCATCGCCGCAAGCGAAGGCATCAGCAAACCGGATGGCAAGAGCTGGGCGGAGGACATGGCCGGCGAAATCGATCGCGACAGCCATGGAAACATTCAGCTCTCAGGCACGGGCGCACTGGGCGATTACCTGGCGGAGCTGATCAAGCGCGAGCTCGCGACGCCGGGTGGAAAGAAGCTGCGCGTTCGGGCCGACACCTTCGGCTATCTGCAGCGAAGCTTCCCGGGATTCACGAGCGAAACCGACGCGCGCGAAGCGCGAATGGTCGGCGTCGAAGCGGTGAAGGCGAGCCGCCAAGCCGGCGCCACCGGCTCGATCGCGATGAAGCGAATCTCGAACGAGCCGTACAAGATCGAGACCTTCGTTACGCCGCTCAACACCGTCGCCCGCGAGACGCGGCACATGGATGCGAGCTACATCGAGAACGGCAACAACATCAGCGAGGCATTCAGGCAATACGCTGCCCCACTGGTCGGCAAACTGCCGATGGTCGGCACACTCGATTCACTGCAATCGAAATAGTCTCGGGAGGGCGAGGCTCCTGGCGAGCCGTCGCTGCGCGCGAGCGCAAACGGCTCGGCAGGAGCCTCGCCCTCCCAACGCTCACTGCGCCGGCGTTGGCGTGATGCCGGTTCCTTCGAACTGCGGATCGATGAGCGACGGTGCAAAGCCGTGTTGATTGACGGCGACGTCGCGGGCGCTTTGCGCGAGCTGCGGGCGATGCGTCGCGATCAGGAACTCGATGAACTCGCGATCGGCGCTGAGGATCAGCGCTTTCACTTCGGGATCGTTCGAGTTGAACAATGCCTGATGCGTCTTCGGATCGGTGACGACGCGATGCGCGCCGTCGCGATTGAGGATCCCGGCGAGAACGCCCCACACCTGCGGCTGCTGCGGCTTGAGGATCAGAAGCTGGATCATCTTCTGGACGGCGGCGTCTTGCTTGCCCGTCTGGAGATACGTCTCCGCGAGCTTCGCATAAACTTCCGCCTCGCGCGGATCGAGATCGCGGGCGTAGTTGTAGGCGGCGATCGCGTCGCTCGTGTCGCCCAATGCGCGGTAGGCGTCGCCGAGATACTGATACAGCTGGGGCAGACCCGCATTCGGGATCGTGGATTCCGGCTTTCCGCGGCGAATTTCCTTCTCGTGGTTCATCGTGTTGAACGCCTGATCCATGATCTTTCCGCGTTCCATCACCGCGACGGCTTTCTTCAGCCACTCTCTCGCTTCATCGGTGAGAACCTGCTGATTGTTCTCGACTTTCATCACCGTCTGCGCCTTGGTGAGGTAGTACATGCCGAGGTGCAGATAGAGCCGGCTGCTGTTGAGGCGTGGCGGGAGGTCGTCGAGGATCGACAGGCCCTTCTCCGCCGTGTCGATGATCTCTTTGATGTTTCCGCGTGCGTCTTCCGTGTAAAGCGCGAACGCGAGCGACTGGTAGTTGCGGAACGCGTTCGGACATTCCCGCACCCCGGCTCTGAACAACGTTTCGTCGCTGCGCCAATCGAGATTGCGATACGCCGCACGCACGCCGAACGCGATCATGATCGCACAGAACACCGCGTGCGGGATGAACGTGATCGCCGATCCTTCGCCCGTCGGACGTGGATCTTTGCGATCGATGATTAGTTTATGCAGCGCCCAGTCGATGAGCATCACCGCCGCGACGCAGAAACCCGCGAGCGGCAGGTAGATGAAGCGCTCGGCCATGATGCTGCCGATCACGATGATCAGGTTCGCCGTCGGCAACAGCGCGATGAAGAAGAAGAGAATCCAGAACGTGAGATCCCTGGTTCGCTTCCAGTTCCAGATCGCGAAGACGATCAAGCCGACGACGACGATGAGCGCGATGACGGCCTTGACGTTTTCCCACGCGGTAGAGTTCGGCCAGAGGAAGATCGGAACCTGGTTGTAGGAGTAATCCGCCGAGAGCGAATGCGGCCACACCAATCGCCATAGCAGCTTGCCGATGACCTTGATCGCGGTCATGCGACCATCGAACAAATTCGCGCCGCGAATCGGGTTGTCGAGGAACGGCTCTTCCGGCGGGGTTGTGTTGGCAAAGACCCAGTCGCGCACGACGAAGAGGACGATCGTGACCGCGGCCATGCCGTAGTAGCCGTCGAAGAACCCGCGCCAGCGCGCTCGCGCCAGCGGAAGTTCGCCTTCGTCATCGTCCTCGCGCCAACCGAAAGCGAAGTACGCCTCAACCGCGAGCAAAACCGCCGCGGAGCTGACGAGGCCAGACATGACCACATGCCGGATCTTCACCTGAGTCGGATTCGGCTCTCGCTTGGAGGTCGTCGACGCTCCGGTGGCGTTCGACAAGGGCGTGATCGTCTGCGTCGTTGGCGCAACGGGCGCCGCGCTCGCCCACAGCGGATTGGGCTTGGGAATCAGCTTGAGCTTCACCAGCAACGTGTCGGTTCCCGGTGTCGGATCCTCCGCGCTGGGTTGATAGATCCCCGCCATGATCAGGAGCAACACCGTCGATGTCACCACGAGCGGCGCGGTCCACACAATGTTTCGCTTAACGAGCACCACCGGCACGAGCAGCGCGAGCACCAGCGCGACAATGATGCCGAGCGACGCCCATCCCAACCGCGGATCAGGCGAGCTGACCAGCACCCCTTCGCCGTGCTTGAATTGCGCCGATCCGTGTACCGGCTCGAGCTTCAGCTTCTGCCACGTGTCGATCGGGCTGAGCGTGCCACTGGCGTCGTAGGTTACCGATTGCGTTGGATCGCTGGCGCTTGTGATCGTAATACGGCTGTCAAGCTGGTTGTTTTCAAGCCGGTTCGAGAGCGCTTCGATCAGTCCCTTGCCATCCGCTTTCGTCTCGGAGATCGAAAGCTCGGTGGCGGCGGGAATGTTCGAATCGTTCAGGTGAAGCGACCCCGGCTGCGGCACGCTCGCGATCGTGACGTTCGAATACAGATACGGCAGCGAGATATCGTTCATCTGCCCGAGCCACGGCACGAGCAGAAACAGGAACGCGCACGCGACGAAAAACGTGAACGCGGAGATCGTGAACGCCCGCGCCACCGCGAGCGCCACTTCTCGCCACTCGATCGCGCGCCACAATGCGGGAACTCGATAAACGCAGTCGTACAGCAACATCACGAGCACGATGGCCAGAGCGCTTTCCTTGGAGAATACGCCGAAGAGCGCCAGCCCAAGCATCGCCGCCGAGATGAGCAGGCGCGCCGGACTGGCGAGCTTGCTCTGCACGAAGCGCATGTAGAGCAGCAATCCGCCCAGCACAGTCAGCGCGGCAAATTCATCTGCCCGGCCGATGATGTTCGTCACCGATTCCGTCGCGATCGGATGCGTCGCAAAGAGTCCCGCCGCGAACAGCGCCAGCCAGAATCGTTTGAGCAAGCGCAGGCCGACGAAATAGAGCAGCACCGCGTTGATCCAGTGCAGCAGCAGGTTCACCCAGTGAAAGCCGGTCGTGTCGTCCTTCGACCCGAACAGCGTGTAGTTCATCCAGTAGGTGAACGTGGTGATCGGGCGATAGAGCCCGCTGATGCCCTTCGGCCACCAGTAGTCCTGCGTGAAGATCTCGCGTACGCCGGGGTGGTCGCTCACCGTCGTCCACTGCGTGGCCTGCATGCGCGGGTCGCTGCGGATGATGTACAGGTTGTCGAGGACCCAGCCGGACTGGAATGAATTGACGTAGGTGACCGCGACGATCAGCAGCAGGATGCCCGCGACGATCAGGTTCCACCCTGAACCGGGTTTGATCGACTGGTGCTCGATCGGATCGGGCAATGGCTCGTTCTTGCCGCGGGAGGATGCCGGCGCTTCCTCGTCCTTCCGAAGCTGCGCCCGCGGGCGACCTTTACTCGCCATAGAGTCAATCTCAAATGCTGCCCGATCACACGAAGGGATCAGTGGCCTCTATCGGAGTCGAACCGATACGCCCTTGCGGGCGGTGGATTTTGAATCCACTGCGTCTGCCAATTCCGCCAAGAGGCCGCGTTGGTCGGAGAGATTCTATTCATGCCCCGCAACCATTCAAGCGACGGGAAAGCGCCTCACGAAACGGCAAACTGGCTGTCTGACGCAATAGGCAACATCGTCACTCCAACCCCGGGAGGATCAATCATGGCTCGGCGCGTTGTAACCATTTTTGCTTTGGCGTTCCTGGCCGGCGGATGCATCGCCGGTCATCCCGCCCCGCCGCAGCAGACCATCGCCGTCAGTAACCCGGCGTACAAGGTCGATCTGCTCTTCAAAGACCCCAGCGGCGCGAGCATCTATCGCTTCTACGACCAAGGCGATTACCGCTATTACATTGTCGGCCCCGATGGCGCCCACATGCTCCCGACGACGCACACGATCGACAACAGCACGACGGATATTCAGTACATCGATATCGACTCCGGAGATCATGGAAATCATCATGGTGGAGGAGGAGGTGGCGGACATCACCACTAATCCAATCCGCGCAAGAAGCCTTCAAGGCCGTCCCAGAGCGAAGCGTCGGGCGGCATCGCGACGCGCGAGCGAAAGAAAGATGCCGCCCGGCGCTGCGCTCTGGGACGGCCTTGAAGGT
>JAICIO010000171.1 GCA_025924315.1 Phycisphaerae bacterium | reverse complement strand
GAGGCGGTGGCGCACACCACCACTAATCCCACCCGCGCACGAAGCCTTCACGGCCGTCCCCGCGCGACGCGCCGGGCGGCATCGCGACGCGCGAGCGAAAGAACGATGCCGCCCGGCGCTGCGCTCTGGGACGGCCTTGAAGGGAGACTACGAGGCGCTGCGATCCGCCGATTTTTCACTGCCATTCCGATTCGCCGCCTCATATAGTCCTCCCTGCAGAACGCACCGTTCCTTCCCTCCAACGGCGCTCCCCAACTCTTTGAAAACTGAACAGCATCCTACCCTCGACCGCTGTAGAAGCTCGGTCGTCCGCGGAGATAGAGCACTGCGTGCGCGATGAGTTCGATCCCAATGAATGCCGGCCCGCCGAGGTACCACGCGGGGCAGCGCGGATTTGCCGTAAGCAGCCGCGCCGTAATGCACATCGCGAATTGCAGTGCAATGCCGGCGATGAACCACGTGAGGAGTCGCGCAAGGATCTGAATGATACGGGTGTGTTGCAGACGCGGACGCAGCCGGTTGAGGAACCAAACTTCGACGAAGTGCCCGCCGAGCGATGGCCACAAAACGAGAAGCGCCAGCAGCGGCCAGCGCGCGAGTCCCGTCCGGTTGATATAGACAAGCAAGCCAGAAACGACCACCGCGATCGTGATCGTGCGCATCAGCGTGACGCGCATTGGCTCGCGATACGGTTGCCAGGTCGGAGGTGATGTCATGCCGAAGCAGACGCGTTTCAGTGCGCCGGCGTATCGGTCAGCAGTTCAGTCGCATCCGCGGCGGCGATGTGTTCGACGTTTCCACCGCTGTTGACGATGATCTGCGTCGCGGCGCGACGGACGAGGTCGATGTTCAAGTTGCGGCCCGGGCATTCGGTGGACTTGGTGTCCTTATGCCGCAGCACGCGCTCCGGCGGAATGTTGTAACGCTGCATGAGAAACGCCACGAGCTTTTCCAGCGACGCCATCTGGGCGGCGGTCGGACGCTCGATCTCGAAATTGCCGACGAGGCAAATGCCGATGCCGTAGTCATTGAAGCGATTGTCGGGCGTCTTGGCGTGCGCGCCCCACTTCTGAATCGGCCAGCGCGCGGTGACTTCAACCTGCCCGTTGCCGGAGTTGGTCCCGTTGCCGATGACGAAGTGATAACCCACGCCGTCCCAGCCTTTGGCCTTGTGCTCCCTGTCGAAAATGGCGGCGCTTCCTGTGGGGCTCGCGCTGTGGTGAATGACGATCCACTTCCAGGGCCGTGGCGGAACCTGCGGAATCCAAGCCTGTGGGCCCGAGAGCGACCGCTGCGGTTGAGATGGCGCAGGCGGGGTGTATTTCGGCACCGGCGGAAGCGCAGGCGTCGGCGGCGCTTGTGCGATCAGCGGACCGTTAAAGTTCGGTTGAGGGAGCGTATCGACGACCTGACCCTGATGCGCCTGACATCCCACCAATGTCACGAAGATCAGCGCGAGCGTTGCATATTTCGCCATCCCTGGCCTCATTCGTAGGTTGCGGTTGCCCGAATTTAGGAAACGACCCTCGCGAAAACGCGATTCCATCCAGCCCAATTCGCGAAGGAAAGACCCGTTGCCCATGGGTCTTTTATCGGATGCTACGTATCAATTCCAGCAATTGTTGCCGGAAAGTAACAAAAATTGGTGATTGGTGATTGGTGATTGACCGAGAACTTCCTGTTGTCACGCATCAATCACCAATCACCAGTTCTCAAAACTTCACCTGCGGGGCCTCGCGTTGGCCGGCATCCTGCACTTCGAAAAACGGCTGCGGAGTGAACCCGAACATGCCGGCCATCAGATTGCCGGGAAAGCCCATGACGGCCGTGTTGTACTGGGCGGTCAGGCCATTGTACGCCTGACGCTGCGAACTGATCTGGCTCTCCGTGTTCGCCAGCTCACTTTGGAGTTGCAGGAAATTCTGATTCGCCTTCAGATCGGGATACGACTCCGAGAGCGCGAACAGCTGCCGCAGCGCGCCGCCCAGCACGCCCTCCGCCTTGGCCGCCTGCTGCGGATCGCCCGTTACCGACACCGCCTGATTTCGCGCCGCGATCACGCGCTCGAGCGTTTCCTTCTCGTGACTCGCGTAGCCCTTCACCGTCTCCACAAGATTGGGAATGAGGTCGTAGCGCCGCTTCAGCATCACATCGATCTGCGCCCACGCGCCGCGCACCTGTTCGCGCAACGAGACGAGGCGGTTGTAAAAAACCACCAAGACGAGAACGATCAAGACAATCGGAATCAGAAGGAAACATGCAAGCCAATTTAGTGCCATGTGGATTTGGCCTCCTGAACGGAGAATAGTCACTTAATGACCTTCGTGACGCAAAAACTCCGAGCACCCGCGCAAGTCGTCGGTGTTGATCAAATCAACTCCATCCGCCCTCAGCTCGCGCCAGACGCTCAGACGATCCGGCAGGTTCCAGAACCGGATCTGCCGATGCTGCGCGTGCGCGGTGGCGACGAACGCTTTGAGTTTCACGCGCTCGGTCTCCGGCATCGCCCCTTCGCCGCGCCATTTGAACCAGTCGCGCCAGTTCGCCTGCACGCGCGGGACCAGATCCGCGGGTGGGGACGGATCCATCTCGAGATCGTCGAATCCACCATCGAGCGCGACCCATCGCGTCTTCTCCGCCGCGACCGTCGCGCGCGGATATCCGCCGGTCAGGATCACCGTGACCGCACGCGCCTCCACCTGGTTATCGTGCCAGCTCGTCAATATTTCATGGTAATTGGCGAGGAGCTTGAGGATCGCCGCGTAGGTCGCATCGGGATCGGATTTGATGTCGATGACGAGCGTGACCGGCGGTGCGTCCTTCGAGTTCGCGCGCTCCTTCAGTGGATCCAGATACAGTTTCTTCAACGATCGATCGGCCGTCGCTTCTTCGGCCGAATGACCGACGCGAAGTTCGCCTTGAAGCAAATGAACATCGGCTTCGACGCTGACAAACCCGTGATTCAATGCATCAAACAACGGCCAGGGATGCCAGTAGTCGTTGTGCGCATGACCGTGAACGAGCGGCTGCGCGTGAAGCGACGCCGAGATAATAAACGAGAGCACGACGGCGAATCGATTCATCCCGTCCATTCTTCCCGCCGAAGCTCGCGCCGCAAGCCGCGGATGTCCTGCATCAGCTCCTTCCGCAGCACGTATCGCGTGAGCGTCGCGGCGGCAAAGCTGATGACGAACAACTCGATCGCGCGGACGTGCTCGACCCGTCGCACGAGCCATGATGCGACAACGATGCACGCGATCAGCTCGCAGATCGCGATCATGATGAACTCACGCCAAGGATGTTTCGTGAGAAGAAACTCGCGCTGGGCGCGAACATAACGATTGTGAAACACCGCGGTCACGAGGATCGCCGCAAGATACGCATACCCGGGCGCCAGTGCCGGTTGGAGGTGCGACTGGATGATGAGCTCGTAAATCCCAAGGCCAACGAGCCAGCTCAGCACCGTCACGATGAAGAATTTCATCACCGCCGAGAGTCGCGGAAAAGTGAAGTCGTACAGCCGGCTCAGGTGTTCGAGATAGCGGAACTGTTCGCGCAGCGTGAGCTTCGATTGTCCGCGTTCGCGCTCGGCAAAATGAATCGGCACTTCACGAACGTTCTGCACGCGGCACTTGCACATCAATTCGAGGCCGATCTTGTAGCCAAGAGGCGTGAGGCGCTGCGCGCGATCGAAGGTTTCGCGCTTGAGCGCGAAGAAGCCGGACATCGGATCGTTCGTGCGACCCGAGAACGGTCGGGCCAAAATGGTTGCAAGCCGCGAGTTGATTCGGCGAAGGAGTCCCCACTTCTCGCCCGTGCTTCCGCCCGGAATATAGCGCGAGCCGAGGGCGAAATCGGCGCCGTCGTTCTCGATGGGCGCGAGCAGCTCCGGCAGTTTCTCCGGCGGATGCTGAAGATCCGCGTCCATCACCACGATCTCGCGGCCGCGCGTCGCATGGATCCCATCAAGCACCGCCCCGCCGAGGCCATCCTTCGGCTTCTCGCGAACCATCAGTCTCAGTGGATACTTTTGCTCAAGCTGGCGCGCGACATCCTTCGTGTTGTCGCGACTGTTGTCATCGACGATGAGCAGCTCATAGTTGCGTCCCTTCAGCGCCGCGTCGACGCGCTGCGCGAGTGCCGAAAGATTCTCTGCTTCATTGAGCGCGGGGACGATGATGCTGATGTCGGGATCGGCCACGATTGCCATTATCGGCTATCTGGCAGATAAACTCACTTTTCGCAAACCGGGAGGAACCATTCGCGCGATCTTACTCACGTTGTTCATCGGCGCT
The DNA here is from genome assembly GCA_025924315.1 of Phycisphaerae bacterium. GTDB lineage: Bacteria > Planctomycetota > Phycisphaerae > Tepidisphaerales > Tepidisphaeraceae > JAICIO01. The sequence continues at coordinate 6,443 of JAICIO010000171.1, read as the reverse complement.
TTCGTCACCTGCGCTTCGGCACAGGAGGCGAAGATCATCGTGCTCACGTACAACATTCACCACGGCGCCGGCACGGATGGGAAGTACGACCTGTCGCGGGTCGCCGACGTGATCAAGAAATCCGGCGCGGATCTCGTCGCGCTACAGGAAGTCGACAAAGGGACGAAACGGACGACGGAGGATCAGCCCGCCGAGCTCGAAAAGATGACCGGCCTGCATGCGGTCTTCGGCAAGGCGATGAACTACGACGGCGGAGAATATGGCGATCTCATTCTCTCGCGCTATCCGGTTAACAAGAGCGAGGTCCACCCCCTGCCGCACAAGGAAGGCGGAAAGCGCGAGCCGCGGTGCCTCGTCATCGCGCAGCTGCAAACGCCCGTGGGCGAAGTCGTATTCGCCTCGACCCATCTCGATCATACGGGCGCCGACAATGACCGGATGGATCAGGTGAAGGAGATCGTCGAAACGCTGAAAGACGAGAAGCTGCCGACGATCATCGCCGGCGATTTCAACTGTCCGCCAAAGAGCGAGCCGATCCAGCACATGCTCAAGCATTGGAATGACTCGACAAGCGACGCGCCGACCGTCCCCGCAGAAAAGCCGAAGACAAAGATCGATTACGTCTTCGCGAGTAATCAGTTCGAGGCGGGAAAGTCGAAGGTCATTGATGACCCCGTCACGTCCGATCACCGGCCGGGGATGGTCGAGCTCAAGCTGAAGTGATGCATCGGAGATAATCTTGTAGGGTGCGCCTCAGCGCACCGGTTATTCGTGTTTCGCACGGATGAAATAACCGGTGCGCTGAAGCGCACCCTACCGAAGCGCGTCAAGGGTAGATCAGGTACTTCGCGCGGACTTTCTTGAACGCTTCGAGACCGGGCTGCCAGGTCTTGCGGATTTCGTCTTCGCTCATCCCCGCGATGATTTGCTTCTTGAACTCGTACGTCCCCGCGAGCTTATCGATGCTGCCGATCTGCTTGTGATACGACTGATCGAAGAATCGCGCCTTGTCCGGATACGCGTTGTACAGCTCGATGATCCACTGAAGATTGATCTGCCGCTTCTTCCGCAGCTGCTCGACGTCGTAGTTGCGAAGGTCGAGGCCGTAGCACACCTGATCCTTGTGCACCGGATCTTCGCTCATGCCGGGGATGCTGTGCGGAGTGAAGGAGAACTCGTACTTGCCCTTGAGCGCCGGCGCGCCGATGACCGTGAACGGCGTCATCGTTCCCCGGCCGTGGTTGAGGATCGTTCCTTCGAAGAGACACGTGCTCGGATAGAGCATGACCGCTTGGGCGGTGTTTAAATTCGGTGACGGCTTTACGGGCAAAACATACGGCGTGTCGTGTGTGTAGTTGGCGACGGGCACGATCTTGAGCTTGCACTTGCGGCCATTGTCGAGCCACCCTTCGCCGTTGATCATCTGCGCGAACTCGCCCGTCGTCATCCCGTACGCGATCGGGACCGGAAACTGGCCGACGCCGCTCTTGAGCTTCATGTCGAGGACCGGCCCATCGACCATGTACGCATGCGGGTTCGGCCGATCGAGAATGAGCAGTTCCTTGTCGTGCTCGGCGCACGCCTCCATTGCATTCCGCAGGACGTTGATGTTCGTGTAGAACCGCACGCCCACGCCCTGAATGTCGTAGATCATCTCATCGACATCCGCCAGGTCTTCGGCGCTCGGCTTGTTCTTTTTCCCATACAGGGAAATGATCGGCAGCCCGCTCTTCGGATCGACTTCATCGGCGACGCTCGTCCCATTGCTCGCATTTCCGCGGAAGCCGTGCTCGGGGCCGAAGAGCTTTACGAGATGAACGCCGAGAGCGGGAAGAACATCGACGCTCGGCGTGTCGCCGATGATCGAAGATGGGTTGCCCACAAGGCCAACGCGCTTGCCTTTGAGGTACGGAACGTACTTGTCGGTTTGGTCCGCACCCGTCATGAGCCTGCCTCCGGATTCGGCGGACAGGACATGCGGGGTATGAAGAATTGCAAAAAGAGAAACCAGGATCAGCGTCGCGCGCATCGGCTTCATGGCGGGCTCAAGGCATGGGAAGTTCGGCCTGCACGAGATGCCTCCCCTCGTGCTCGTACATCCGCGTCTCGTACGTCTTCACCTTCACGCCCGGCGAATCGCGCAGCTGCCCGTTCTCCAGATGGAACGGCCAATAGTGCCAGGGACACACCGCGCATCCATCGTCCACAAACCCGCCCGCCAGGTTTCCCCCCGCGTGGGGACAGTAATTGTCCATCACATACACTTTGCCATTGCTCAAAAAGACAGCCAGCTGAAACCCTTCGATTTCAACGTACTTGCCCTGACCATCTTCAAGCTCAGAAAGTTCACACAACGAAGTCCACGCCATTTGCAGTCCGACCTTAATCCTTTCGTTCGGCAGTTTGATCGCCAATGTCGATGTGCACCGGCCTCGCGTCAATTCTAAGCGGACTCGCGCCTCGGTCTACAACTGGCATTCGCTGGATTTTGCCGTCGACCTGGAGAACGAGTGCGAGCCGATCATTATCGTTTAGTCTGCGGTGAACAACGACGGATTTTCCTGGCTGGATCGAGTCGAATGGATTGTCGGTCGAGCCGAACTCTAGTGTTCCGCCTTTGATCTGTTTATTGCCGTTGTTGGAGAGAACCAGAGTGCAATACGGGTGGTCCATCAACCACTGACCCGCATATCGGCAGAACACCGCGAGCGGGTAGTTCAACGCGAGAACGATAAGAAGAACCATGGCCCGGCGAACCGAACGCGGCACAAGACGCTGCGTTCGATGGGCGACGATGAACGACGTAAGCGTCGCGATGATCCCGATAACGACGATGACGCTGCCAGCCACCAACGTCAGCCATCCGAGGAACTCGAATACGTCATCCTGGGTGAGCCAATAACCGGACAACGCAAAGAGCCCGACGAGTGCCGGAATAATCGCGCAGTAGGTAGCGACCCTGTGCAGCCAAGCGACCTCTAACGACTCGCGCTTTCGCGCTTGGCGCTGGTACTCAATTTGGATTGCCTGCGCTGTCACTTCATCTCAGCAATCTTCACCGGCCGCCGCTCCGTTGCACTGACAATGGCGGCTTCTAACACCTGTTGCGTTTTGTACGCGTCTTCGAAGTCCGGCATTGGCACAACGGGATCTTTTCCCGCGATCATGTTCAGCATGTCGGCGGTCTGGTTAATGAAGCCGTGTTCGTAGCCAATGATGTGCGCGTCGGGCCACCAGTTGGCGGCGTAGGGATGATCGCCGCCGTGGGTGACCATGATCTTGGTCCAGCCCTGCGTCTTGCGGTCGCTCGTGGCGTCGTAGAATTCGAGGTAATTCATGTCCTCGAAGTTGAAGCGGATGCTGCCCTTCTCGCCGTTAATTTCGAGACCGTTCTTGTTCTGGTTGCCGGTCGCGAGGCGCGTGGCTTCGAAGCTGGCGATCGCCCCTTGCTTGAAGCGCGCGAGGAAGAGGACCGCGTCGTCCACGTCGCTCTTCCCTTTCTTCGCGCCGCCGCTCGTTCCGCCGGCGATGCCGCCCTTCGGGCCTCCGCTCACGATGTCGCGTTCCTTGATGAACGTCTCCGCGAGTGATCCCACGATTTCCGTGATCTCATCGCCCGTGATGAAGCGCGCCATGTCGATGATGTGCGCGTTCAGATCGCCGTGTGCACCGGAGCCCGCGAACTTCTTCTGGAAGCGCCAGAGCAGCGGAACGCCCGGGCCGCCCCAGTCCTGCAGATAAAACGCGCGGACGTGAAAAATCCGACCGAGCTTGCCCGCCTTGGCAAGCTGATGCGCCAGCGCCACCGCCGGAACGCGGCGATAGTTGTACCAGACAAACGTCTTGCTCTTCTTCGCCTTCTTGGCGGCGTCGCGCATCGCGCGAGCGTCATCCAGCGTCCCCGCCAGCGGCTTTTCGCACGCGACGTGCTTCCCCGCCTCCAGCGCCGCGATCGCCATCTCTTTGTGCAGATGGTTCGGCGTGCCGACATCCACGAGACCGATCGCGGGATTCTTCACCGCCGACTTCCAATCCGTCGACGCGTTCTGCCAGCCCCACGTCTCCTTGAATTCGTTCAACTCCGCCTCATTGCGTCCGCAGATCGTGTGCATCACCGGAAGCAGCGGCACGTCAAAGAATTTCCCGACCTTCAGGAATGCATTGCTGTGCGTGCGGCCCATGAACTTCTGGCCGATCAGGCAAATGTTGATCGTCTTCTTTTCCGCCATGGATGTGTGCTCCTCGCGAGGATGGTGAAATCAGATTGGTGAGGGAGTGTAACGGGGGTAGCGGCGATGACAAGTTGAACGGCTGGTGATTGGTGATTGATGCGTGACCAATCACCAATCACCAATACCATACGGCTACTTCGCTTCGTAGCTCTTCAAGATCGACGTCACGTCGCCGCGGTCGCTCTTGGCTTCCATCTTAACCACTCCGCCCGGCACGTCGTCGGTGATCCACACTTTCGCGTTGACCGTCTTCCCGTCCGCTGTCGTCTGCGTGATGTTGTAGACTTTGCAATCGAAGGTCTTTCCCGCGGCCTCCACTTTTTCGCTCGAGGTGGAAACCTGCGCATCCTTCTTGTCGATCTGCGCGGGAATCTTCTGTTGATGGGCCGGGCTGGTGTGCGCCTGCCCGGCGAACGTGACATTGGCGGTCACTTCGATCGTCACGGCATCATCTGCTTTTGAAACAAGCTTCCGGACGCTCTCGGATTCGACCTTCTGCCCCCCGGCGTTGATCGTCGACGTGAGCGTCGCACTCGATCCTTCGGCGAACTTTTTCCAGCCCTGGTACTGCGGGTTATCGATCATCTCACCGTAGACGAGCCCCGCGCAGAGCATCACCACTCCCACCACCGCAATGTTCTTCAGACGCATTCGATTGTCCTCCTTCGAGACATGTTCCCCCTTGAGCGACGCACGACTTTACCCACGTGATGGCGATGCGTCGATGGGGGCTTTCCAATGGGTAGAAGCCATGTTAAAACCTACCCGAACACAGCGCGAACTTGTGGGAGAATGGGCATGGATGCTGCACCCGATTCATGGTTGGATTCGCTCAATGCGCAACAGCGCGTCGCGGCGACATTCGGTGACGATCCGCTCCTGATCATCGCCGGCGCGGGCACGGGCAAAACCAACACCCTTGCACATCGCGTCGCCCATCTCATTAAGAGCGGCACGAATCCTTCGCGAATCTTGTTGCTGACGTTCACGCGGCGAGCGTCGGCGGAGATGCTCAAGCGCGTCGAGACGATCCTTTCAAACGCGACGTCGAAGCTTCAGTCCGCTGCGATCAACCGCGTCTGGGGCGGGACCTTTCACGCGATGGCGAACCGGTTGCTGCGATTGCACAGTCAGTCGCTTGGGCTCGGTGAAGCGTTCACGGTCGTCGATCGATCGGACGCTGAGGATCTGCTGAACGATGTCCGATCGGAGTTGAGCCTCGACAAAGGCGAAGTGCGATTTCCAAAAAAAGGAACGTGTCTGTCGATCTACAGCCGCTGCGTGAATGCGCAGGAGCCGATCGAGGCGGCATTGAAGACGCATTTCCCGTGGTGCAGCAGTTATCCGGAGCAGCTGAAGACGCTCTTCAAGGCTTACGTCGCGCGCAAGCAGGAGCAGAACGTTCTGGATTACGACGATCTGCTGCTCTACTGGTATTACCTGATGCAGGACGAATCGCTCGCGAGCGAAGTTCGCCGGCGGTTTGATGCGGTGCTCGTCGATGAGTATCAGGATACCAACGCGCTGCAGGCGGCGATTCTGCATCGGCTGTGCCCGGACGGAAAAGGTTTGACCGTCGTCGGCGATGATGCGCAGAGCATCTACTCCTTCCGCGCCGCGACGGTACATAACATTCTCGATTTCCCGAAGACGTATCCGAATGCGGAAGTGCTGAAGCTCGAACAGAACTACCGCAGCGCGCAGCCGATTCTGGACGCAACCAACCGCGTGATCGCTCTTTCGCCGCAGCGATACAACAAGGATCTTTTCTCCACGCGCGCAAGCGAACAGAAACCGCGAATTGTGACGCTGATGGATGAAGATCAGCAGAACGATTATGTCATCAATCGCGTGCTGGAACATCACGAGGCCGGCATCGCGCTCAAGAACCAGGCTGTCCTTTTTCGGACAGCGCATCACAGCGACGCGCTCGAGGTTGAATTAAGCCGGCGAAACATCCCGTTCGTGAAGTACGGCGGCCTGAAGTTTCTCGAAGCGGCGCATGTAAAGGACGTGCTCTCAATCTTGCGTCTCGCGGAAAATCCGCGCGATACGACCAGCGCATTTCGTGTGCTGCAATTGCTTGATGGCGTCGGTCCCGCGCATGCCAAGCGCGCGATCGCGCATCTGACCGGCGCACAGTACGACTTGAAAAGTTGGAAACAACACGTCCCGCCGGCGGGCGCCGCCGGTCAGTGGCCGGCATTTACG
>JAICIO010000170.1 GCA_025924315.1 Phycisphaerae bacterium | reverse complement strand
TCAACCCCGATCGCCCGCGCCGGTGGGAGCCGCGAAAGTTGAAACGAAGGCTGAAGGAATACGACCTGCTTAAAGAGCCACGACAGAACCTAAAGGCAAAACACCGCGCGCGTTACGCTTAAGCGAATGGCATTCGGGACAACCCTGGATTAAACTAATCCAGGGTTGTTCCGGTTTTTTCTAAGCCAATGGGGAAAGCTGTTTCCCTTCATCTGTCTTTTGAGCACCACAAATGGGGCAAGTAGGATGCGGGAATGAGCGAAAAAACTTTGAAGTATAGGGTGAGGGCAAAGTCCATCGAAGAGTTGATGAGTCGGCTCTATCCGAACGGCAAAATCAATCTGAACAAAACCGAATGGAATGGGCATCCTCCGCATAGCTGCATCGTCACGAACATGCGCGGCTATGGTAGCGCCGCTGACGAAGAAACTAATTGGACGTTCGACGTGATTTGCCGTTCCCCAGATCACGTTTCGTACGACGCGAATGGTGTGAAGTCGATCGGGTGGACTCAGCACATCATGCTCAAAAGTCCTGACGGACTTCTAATGAACGCAGGTGGTGCACCACTGTCCAATGGTTCACTACCACAGATCGTGACGAACGTCCCCTATGGCGAGATAGATTTTAATGGCCTCGATTTCGGCACGCTGATCGGCACTCGTGAAACACCCGGCATCACTCACACGACGCTCGAACCGATGGTGGAAGAGATTCGATCGACTAGCCGATTTGATTCAGGCATCACGCGGTCGAGATTCATCGCAGCGCGAAGGAATCGGCCCTTCACGAAGATCATCATCACGAGCATGAAGAGCGGCGTGGATATGGATCATTTCGGCAATCGCATGATCAACATCAACACGAACACGCGACATTTCGAGATAATCCTGATGGATCAGTTATTCAGGATGCTCATGGATTTCATTGAAGGTCGCATAAGCCTGCACGTCAAGGCGACCGGTGACGCGTATGCGTTTGTTCAATTGGATCAAAGCGTGGTGGACTGCACTCCGAACGAAGTAGGGATGGATTCATGGTTCTACGCTTTGACGCAATACACCCCTGTAACATTTTTGGATGAATTGGCCACGCGGTTGCAATCCGTCTATGCGATGGAAGTGGAGGTGGTGGACGGCCGTCCAGGTGGCCTGCTGCTGAAGCGAGTGGAAGTCGAAAATTAAAAGCAGCCCGGAGAGTGGGTAGTGGGTCAGTTTGAAACTGACCCACTACCGGACAGTGACATGGGCTGCTCCACACTTTCTCACGGCCGTGGTGACAGATCAGCGCAAAAATAAACCCCGTAGGCGTGGGTGAGACCTACGGGGTAAGGAGGGAAGAAACACTTCACCAAATACTACGGGTGTTTCGCCCTTGGTGTTTGTATTCAATCGCACTTTAGGAGGCGATTTTTCACTCGGCCGCGAGCACTTTTTCTACGCTCGTGGTGATCTCGTCCCAAGCCACATCCGGACGCTTGTTGATCGTGACGAAATCGTTCAGGAAAAGCAGGCTGCTCACGCCCGGAATCGCGAAAAGTTTTTTCGCCAGCGGATAATCCGTTGCGGCTTCGGCGTTAAAGAAGCTCATTGGCTGGCTGACGATATCGCGATCCAGGATGAATTTCGCAGCGTTCGGATTCGGAGTCGGTTGCACCTCGTTAACCCGAAACGGCATCCCGTCCTCCTGCGGCGGGAGTATAACAACCCAGTTTAACAGGTCTATGCCTGTCTACAAAATATTTTCCGAAAGGATGAACAGGCGGTCGGGAGCGAGCCCATGCGTTTGTATCAGCGCGTTCGTTTAGCCCGGCCGCTTGCGCTTGACCGCGCTAATGAAGATCTCGAAATGCCGGATCGGTCTGACGGAGGATATCGAGCGTATCAGCGCGATCTTGGGCCGACAGATTGGCGAACGGCTTGCTCGTGTCCTTGTCGCTCAAGACCTCGAAAACCCGCCGGCGGACGTAGGTTTTCGTTTCGTCCGGCAGGCCCTCAAATGATTGGGATTCAATGAGATAGCTGCAGGGATAGCGGAAGATCCGCGTTTTGAGGTCGAAATCGCGGAGAGATCGGCCCTTGGCGTCGCGGGGGCCTTTGGCGGCGAATTCGGTCGTAAATGCCGGGTCGTCCGCGATCGGCGCCGGAAGCGGCGCTTCGTTCGAGAACAGCAGGTATTCCACCAGCGGCTCGCAGCTGCTTTTGATTCGGCTGCTGATGGAATCGGAATGTTCGCCGGGCTTCGTCGGCTCGCCGAGCGCGTCGTTGAGGATTTTTTCATCGCGCAGCGCGCGGAGCGTTCCGTACGCCGCCTGTGTCATGCGGTTGTGCGCTTCAGTTTGATGCGCGAGGACGAGCAGCGCCACGGGATCGCTCCGCGGGGTGAGATACGCGGAGGTGTCGATCTTTTCGCCGAGATCCGTCGATCCCTCTTTGAAGATCGGCGCCGCGTCGGGATCCTGCTGGCCGTCGTGCGCTTGGAAGAGCTTGTTTGCCATGTTGAGCGCCCCGCCGACAGCGCCCGAGACGTACCAGCCGCCCCACCGCTCTTTGAGCGGGCTTTCCTGCGTGGTGACAAACGTGCCCGCGGGCAGAATCGGCTCGCCGTCTGAATCCGGGTACACCGATCGAACGAGCAGCCCGGGAATGTCGTGCGTCATCGACTCGCCGTGACATTGCAGGCAGCTTTCGGTCTGGCGAGTGATCTTCGAGGTGCGCTGATCGAGCGTGTAAAAAATCGTGCCGAGCGTCGGATCGGTGCTGGCGATTTCGATCACGTCTCCGCCGGGGACGAAACCGACGTACGTGTCGTCATTGAAATAAAGCGCCCGCGGATTCTTCGGCGAGATGCGCGTTCGCTGAAAACTCGTCTTCGAGAAAACAAGCGTTTGCGAGCTGACGGGAATCTTCAGGTCTTTCAGCAGCGATTCGAGGTAGCCCTGGCGATCGGAGCTTGTGAGCTTTGTCTTCGATTGATCGATCGCGTGCTGCAGAGGCACGACGGGATCGTGCGGAGTCGCGTTGCTGTAGTTGATCGGCGCTTGCTCGTACAGCGGATCATCCGCGCGTACCCCCACGGCGCCCAGTGCGATCGTTAAAATGCCAATCCAGCGGCTGAACTTCATCCACTCCTCGCTGTTTACAATACGCGTCAGCATCTGTTTCGTTCGAATGGTGCAGCAACGCATCCGGTTTTCTGACGGTGGCACAGGCATTCTTGCCTGTGACGGGGCGAGGTACTCCTCGACCCGCGTCGGCATCTCGGCCACGGAGTAGCGTGTCCGATCACCGACAGGAATGTCGGTGCCACCAGAAGAGTTCACATTCGCTCGAATGACATGTTGGGGGAATTCCATGGATTGAAAATCGAGTCGAATCGTTCGACAATCGGCATTCGGGTTTGCCGGACGAAGACGGCTCGGCGGGAGCCTCGCCCTCCCAGGCGCGCGTCATACAGCGCGACGCAAACGAGTAAGGCGGTATTGACGGAGAACTTCACGATGCCTCGACGCATGCTCGGATTGCTCGGTGTTTCGCTTTTAATGGGTTGCAGCGTGTTCCAGCCGCATAAGGACCTCGTGGCGATGGGCAAAGTGCACGTCGAGCCGATTTCGACGAACGAAGCCGAGCTGCCGCCGCCCAAGGTGATCATGAGCGGCGACGTTATGACGATCAGCGGAGTCGTCAAGCGTAAGCCCAATTACAACGGCCCGCTCGATGGTCACGTGAAGATCGAGCTTCTCGACGCGAGCCAGAAAGTCATCGGCCAATTTCCCACTGAGTGGACGCCGTCCGAGGTTCCGGTGAACGGCAAACGCCAGGCGGACTATTCGCTCGAGTACGGCTGGGTCCCACCGGACGGCACGACCGTGCGCGTCTCGGTCGTGCAAGACACCGACGAAATTCTCCAACAAGCCGGCGGCGGAAATGCCTCCGGGCCGCACACAGGCGGAAACCCGCAAGGCCTTCCGACGAGCGTTCACACACCATCCGACGCCGGCCACACCAAGAGCGGCTTTGCCCCGGGTACGCCCGGAATGGCGCATCAAGGCAACAACAGTCCCAGCACCCCTGGCGCCGACCGCCGCGGGCATCGGTAGGGCCGGCGGGCTCAGCTTCGGCTGAGGACGCCGTCTGTTGCCGCAAGCCGCAAAGGCGCAATTTCGGCAACCGCCGTTGCTTGACATTACCCCCACTCTCGCTACACTTTTCGATCCCTCACAGGCGGCTTGCGCCTTGCCTGTGAGATTCTTTTTGGCTTCTGGAACGTAATCCAAGGATTCGTCATGAGTTCGTATATGCCCAAGCCGGGCGAAGTTAAGGGCCAGTGGCATGTTGTCGATGCCACCGATCAGGTCCTCGGTCGCCTTGCGGCCAAGATCAGCCTCATCCTTCAGGGCAAGAACAAGCCGACCTACACCCCGCATATCGACACCGGCGATTTCGTGATCGTTCTCAACGCCGAAAAGGTGAAGGTGACCGGCAAGAAGGCGGACGTGATTCAGTACGACACGTATTCGCGTTATCCCGGCGGGCGGCATCTTTATTCGTACAAGACGATGTCGAACCTGCACCCCGAGCGCGTACTTCAGCTCGCGGTGAAGCGCATGCTGCCGAAGAACAAGCTCGGCCGCACGCAGCTCAGCAAGCTGAAGATCTACAAGGGCACCGAGCATCCGCACAGCGCACAACAACCGAAGGAATTGACGCTCGCGTAAACAATTTGCAGGTTGCTCGTTGCTTGTTGCGAGTGGCCCATGGTTAACAACGTGCAACAAGCAACACGCAACAAGCAAAATCATGGCTGAAACGAACACTGCTACCGAAGCTCAAACGACCCCGAAGGTTTCGTACATCTGGGGCACCGGCCGTCGCAAGTCGGCCGTCGCCCGCGTTCGCATTGCGATGGGCAGCGGAAAGATCGAAATCAACGGCCGCACGCTCAACGAATACCTGACCGCCGAGCGCGATCGCAAGGCGATCTTCGGCCCGCTGGAAGTGACCAACACCGGCGGAAAGATGGACGTCTTCGTTAACGCCGAAGGCGGCGGACCTGCCGGCCAGGCGGGCGCGATCGTGATGGGCCTCGGCCGCGCACTCGCGAAATACGATAATAATTTCGAGCAACCGCTCCGAAATGCCGGCTTCCTCACTCGAGATAGCCGCATGAAGGAGCGAAAGAAGTACGGCCAGCGCGGTGCGCGTCGCCGATTCCAGTTCTCGAAGCGATAAACCGGAATCGAATCAACGAAACGCAAAGCCCGCGGCCAAAAGCCGCGGGCTTTTTTAATTGATTGAACCGCAGATAAACGCAGATGAACGCAGATAAGAAGTTGAACCACGAATGGACACGAATGAGCACGAATAAGAACATTTCGAATCACTGCATTTCATTCGTGTGCATTCGTGTGCATTCGTGGTCAAAACTCTTTTTATCTGCGTTCATCTGCGTTCATCTGCGTTCATCTGCGTTCATCTGCGGTTCAAAATTAAACGCAACGACGTGGACGAGTAAGCGATCAGGTCGGCCATAGAGAGCTGGGGACGGTGGAAGCCCGGCGCTGGACGATCGACGAAGACCCCACCGAGCGGCGCACCGAATCGATTGCGATTTATGCAATCGTAGTAGAGTGCGACGGCCGCCCCACCGAGACCAAGGGGAAGGCGCCGAAGCGCCGAAAAAGTGGTTGCGCGTCGCTCGACAGTTCGAGACGACGCGCAGCAATAGAGGGTGGCACCGCGGGATACGAGCAGTCTCCCGTCCCTTTCGTGTAGGGGCAACGCTTGCGTCGCCCGGGCGAGGCAAGCCTCGCCCCTACAAACACGAAAGGTACTGCTCGTGTCACAAACGCGAGGTGCCACATGTTGGCGCGCACTCTATCGTCACAATTACCCGAACGGGCGGGTAAACCGGTTCTGCTTCAGGGCTGGGTGCATCGCATTCGCAACTTCGGCGGAATGAAGTTCCTCGTCCTGCGCGACCGCGGCGGGCTGGCGCAAATCGTGGTGCCGAAATCGCTGAATCTCGGCGCGATCGGTGCCGAATGGGTCGTGCAGATCCGCGGTAGCGCTCGCGCCGAACCGCGCGCCCCGCGCGGCGTCGAGGTGCTCGCCGAGCACGTCGACATCATCTCGCCCGCGGAGCCTCCGCCGATCGACGTCTTCTCGCCGGCCACTCCGGACCAGAGCCGTCTCGAAACGCTTTTCGACCATCGCGCGATCAGCCTCCGCATGCCGGAAATCCTCGACATCTTTCGCGTGCAATCGGAGATCGTGCAATCATTCCGCAACGCGCTGCTGGCTGAAGCTTTCACCGAGATCGCCACGCCCAAGCTCGTGCTCGCCGGCGCCGAGGGCGGAAGTTCGCTCTTCGAGGTGAAGTATTACGATGAGAAAGCGTACCTCGCGCAGAGTCCTCAGTTTTATAAGCAGATGATGGTCGGCTCCGGCCTCGAACGCGTCTTCGAAATCGGCCACGCTTATCGCGCCGAGCGCAGCGAAACCTCACGCCATCTCACCGAATTCGTCAGCCTCGACTTCGAGATCGGTTTTATCGACAGCGTGCAAGACGTGATCGACGAGCTTTCGCGCGTCATGCGCGCGATCGTGAACAACGTTCGCGGAAAGTTTCGCCCCGAACTGCCAGCGATCGAATCGATTCCGCAGATCGATTTCCTCGAAGCGAGGCAAATCCTCGCGGAGAAATTCGGCAAAACCGCCGGCGTCGAGGGCGACCTCGACACCGAAGGCGAAAGGCTCATCGGCCAATGGGCCCAAGAATCACTGAAGAGCGAACTGCTCTTCGTCACCGGCTACGCGCGCTCGTGCCGGCCGGTCTACACGATGCCGCTCGCGACCGATCCCGCGCGCACCGCGAGCTTCGATCTGCTCTATCGTGGCGTCGAAATCAGCACCGGCGGGCAGCGGATCCACCGCTACGACGAGCTCATCGAGAGCTTCACCTCGCGCGGATTGAAACCGGAAAACTACGTCGAGTATCTCGAAGCCTTCAAACACGGCATGCCCCCCCACGGTGGCATGGGCCTCGGCCTCGAGCGGCTGACGAAGCAGCTGCTTCACCTCGACAACGTGAAAGAGGCGTGTCTCTTCCCGCGCGACCGAAATCGCTTAAGGCCATAGCAGCCGAACCTTCGACTAATTTGTTCGAATGTGATCGGGAGGGCGAGGCTCCGCCGAGCCGAATGAATCATCCGCAGATTACGCAGATTTTCGCAGATTGAATTCGATCCTTCGTCTGAATCTGCCCAATCTGTGAAATCCGCGGATGATTTCCGGAATAGAATCGGCAGCCTGTGACGAGTTCAGTGGAACCGAAGCCCCGCCCTCCCGACGCGTTCATTTCATCGCATCGCGCAGATACAGCCGCGCGGGCCTATCAAGATTGAATTCGCCGCTAAGCCGATCTACGAGCGCTGCCCGCGAGCGACCAGCATCGCCTTCATCAGGTTCAGCCCTTCATCCGTATCGTATAGAAAAACCCCCGCCCACCGCCCGATCAGAACCACAAGCAGAAGGAACCCACCCGCGATGACCACCGGGTGAAGATCAGCGCGCAAGCGAAGCCGAGCGCGGTTGAATTAAGACGCAAGGACGGGAAGCGGGAGTCGAAGAATACTGGCGGGAGGCATTTCATCGTACATGCGGCCGTCCAACATTCTGCCCGCACGTTTCTTATTCACTCCGCCCCATTGCTTGAAGAAGAACGCGACGATCAGCGCGCGGAGCAGATTCGGGCATACTTTAACCGGGTTTTCAGTAGCAAGTTAGGTTACAGTTCGGCACACTCATCGTGTAGTGGACTATTTCACCCGCTATTTACTCTGGCTGCCGTTCATGCTGGTGGCGCTGACAGCGTGGTGTCTTGCCGCCTACTCCGGCTATCGTTGCTGGCAGACACTCCCGCATCCGCAGAGGCGTTATGCGGTCTTTACGGTTCCAGCTTTCACTCGCGTTTCGGCACACATCAGTCCAGAGGGCATTATGTGGCGCAGCCGGTTCTATCTCTGGGCGGGCGTATTCATGGGATCGGTTGTCTTCGGAATGATTGCCGGTGCGGCGTTAGGCGTTTGAGAACGAATGAGCGAACAACCGCATCAACTTAGTTACGCGAAACCGTCGCGACTGAGGCCGCGGCGATTTTGGACTTTCGTCGTGGCAGCCAGCGCGTTCGCGTGTTTTTCAGCTCTATTGATCGCAAGTGTGCCTTATAAACAACCGCGCAGCACAAAGGATGTGGTTTGCAGTGGGCATCCTCGCTGTGGGACTCATCCCGTTCGCCTTCAGCTTGTATCTTGCGTGGCGAGCTCGTCCAGAGAGGTGACGATCGGCGACATGCGGCGAGAGGTTTACAAAAGTTGACGTAGGTTGTCGAAAGTTGACGGAAGTTTACCTCGGGAGCGAATTGGCGGAACGAAGCCAACTCGGCAGAGAGGATAGAGGATTGAGGATCGAGAACGGACAGAGGCGCGCTATCCTCGATTCTCGATCCTCTATTCTCTCTCGCGTCTTCGTTAGGCGGGAATTTGTTTTGGCCTGCGCGCGTCGAGGGTGACCTCCACCTTGCCGGGTTGGGGGCGACGCGGGAGTTTTCTTAGGTGGTCCGCCAACGTCAGCACGTCCTGGGGGCGGCGGCTTAGGTGCAGCTCAGCGCATTGGCAGAGTTGTGCCAACTTCGAATGCATCTGGCCTAGGCGGCGCTGGGGGTGGAGTTCTTCGATGGGCCAGGCTTTTTTGAGCGCGCTGACGGCATTGGCGCGCGGGAGCGGGCGGAAGCGGGAGACGGGGCGTCGGCCGGGTTCGACAATCACGACGGCGTCGCAGAAGGCGTGGTTTTGCGTGGCGCCGTATTTGTCGTTCGTCACGTCCTGCCAGCGCGAGGTTGTGGGCTCGCCGATGCTGCGCGGTTGCGTGGTGATCTGCAGCGGCGCGGGGACGTGCATCATGGCGATCTGGCCATCCTCTTCGCGGAGGCAGGTCCAGCGCTGGCCCACGATGCGGAAGCTGGCGCGCATCAGCGCCTGCAGCTCGGGCTCGAGTCCGAATGGAGAGAGGATCAGCATGCCCCACCCGGCGCGGGCGACGGAGGCGGCGGGCAGCAGGTAGAGGCCTTTGGCGCGCAGGAGCTGTGAGAGCGGCCAGAGGACGGCGCGCTCGACGACCTCGGGGGCATCGATCGTGGGATCGGGCAGGATCCAGCTTTGCCACTGGCCTTTGAGCAGGTTGATTTCGGTCAGGCCCCAGCGGTCGTCGATCAGCCAGAAGCGTTCGCCTTCGCAATAGAGCTCCATGCCGCTTTCGCTCGTGAGCGAGGTGGCGGAGGGAGAGAGGTGGCGCAGGACGACGGTTTGATCGTACGGCCGGATGCAGCCGTGCGTCGGACTGAAGCCATCGGGCCATTCGGGGGTCGTGAACTCGCCGAGCGCTTTGTCGATGCCGATGTTGAGGCTTGGCACCTTGCAGGCGATTTCGACGGCGGAGCCGTGCAGTGAGTACTTGTGCTGGCAGGAAGGCAAGGCGGCCACGACGTTCTCCGGCAGTTGGTGTGTGAGACTGAAGGTACTATCGGACGGGGGCGGGGAAATTCTCTAGATTTACTTTGGCGAGGGTTCAGGGTTCAGGGTTCAGGGTTCAGGGTTCAGGGTTCAGGGTTCAGGGTTCAGGGTTGAGCTTGCCGGAGGTGCCGCCCGGACTTCGACGAGCTCAGTCGAGTCGCGCTTCGCTCTGGGACGCCCTTGAAGGGTGCTCACAGTTCTCAGGGTCGCTTTTCGTAGGGTGCGCTTAAGCGCACCGGGTACACGTTCTCCGCGGCGCCGAATAACCGGTGCGCTGAAGCGCACCCTACCAGTCAGGTCTCGCCGGCTCTTTCACTGAACCCTGAACGCTTACTTCTTGAGGTCGCTTTCGCCCAATAGCGTGAAGCCTTTGCGGATGAGGAGCTGGGCGGCGAGGGTCAGGTCGTCTACGTACAGGGCGAGGGACGGGGCGCGGCTGGTGAGCAATGGGTAGACGTAGTGGATGTTGATCTCGGCGGAGAGGAGTGCGGCGCAGATCTTGATGAGGGGCTGGTTGCTGCGCTTGGGGAGCTCGACGGCGAGGACGTCGATCTCGCTGAAGGAAAAGCCTTCCTGCTGGAGGGCTTGTCGTCCGGCGTCGGGGTCGGAGCAGATCAGGCGGCAGAGCGCGGTGTCGGCGGACTCTTCGATCGAGAGCGCGACGATTGTGCCTGCGTGTTCTTCGAAGGCGCGGACGAGGTGAGTGAGTCGGCCGACGCGGTTTTCGAGGAAAATCGTGAACTGCCGGATGGTCGTTCGCTCGAATCCGGCTCCTTCCTGGGTTTGCGGGGGAAGGATTTCTTCCATGCGTGCTACGGTAACGCAAGGGGAAGTTATTTACGAGAGGAAGTTTGGGCGTGGGGATGTCGGGGCGCGGGGTGTGATGTTGCGCTTGGGAGTGCGATATGAACACGCGCGAGCAAGCTCGCGGCTACACGAAGAGAGAGCGCGATTTTGATGCGTTCGAGGGGAAAAGAAAGAAGCCCGTCTTGCGACGGGCTTCCTTCGAATTGCACTAGCAGACCTTCGTCCGCGTTCGCTCACGGAGCGTACGGGAGGAGGAAGGTGTCGCCGGCGTCGAACGGACCGTTGGTGAGGTCCGGCGGGGCCTGACCCGTCTGGTTCTGCGGGGTCGCAGAAGTGCGGCGGGTGTAGATGCAGTCGCCCTGAACGCT
>JAICIO010000169.1 GCA_025924315.1 Phycisphaerae bacterium | reverse complement strand
GCGCCGGTGGGAGCCGCGAAAGTTGAAACGAAGGCTGAAGGAATACGACCTGCTTAAAGAGCCACGACAGAACCTAAAGGCAAAACACCGCGCGCGTTACGCTTAAGCGAATGGCATTCGGGAGGGTCCTGATTCGGATGGCGATGGTTTCTAGATCGACTATAGTATATGCAACAAAATGCAACGCAATGTAATAGAAAGAAATTCTCGCCGCGGCGGATCGTTGTGCAGAAAGGACTTACGAGCGGCTCGCCCAAACGTGTTGCACGAGGCGAGCGATGCTGGAATTGAAATTCAAACTCGATCATCATCGCTCGCATGAAAGCCGGTTTCGCCCAAGTCGACATCACCCCGCCGATCGATCCAAGCGCCGCCGAGGGCTTCATGCGCCGAAAAATGATCGGCGTGCACGACCCGCTGCTCGCGGTGGCGTGCGTGATGGGGGAAGCCGCGGATCGCGTCGCGATCGTGGGGATCGATTGTGGCGTCGTCCTGCGGTCGATGACGGATTCGGCGCGGGCGAAGATCGCATCGTCCGTCGGCATCGCGCCTGAGCGCGTGATGATCGGCGCGAGCCACACGCATCAGGGCGGACGCGTGCTGACGCTCTTTGATCACGTGGGCGATCCAGCATATGCCGCGCGGGTTGCGGACGGAATCGTCGAAGCCGTTGAGCACGCGACTCGCAATCAGCGAGACGCACGCATCGCGCATGCGACCGGTCAGGTCGACGGCATTCACTTCAACCGCCGATTCAAAATGCGCGACGGCCGCGAGGTGACGCACCCGGGAAAGATGCATCCTGACATCATCTGCCTCGCCGGCCCGGTCGATCCTGACGTCGGCATCCTCCTCGCCCGCGCGATGGACGGCTCGCCGATCGGCGCGATCGTTCATTTTGGCTGCCACTCCACGGTCACGGAAGGCGGCGATGAATACTCCGGCGACTACGCTCACTACTTCCGCAAGCATCTCTGCGCAATGCTTGGCGTCGAAGTGCCGGTCGTGTTCCTCCTCGGCGCCTGCGGCGACATCACACAGGTGAATAATCTCTCGCCGGACAATGAATTCGGCCACGACCACGCCGACATGATGGGCCAAAAACTCGCGCACGCGGCATATGGTGCCATTGAAGATGCGGAGCTCGAAGAATCGCTCGCACTGAGCGCGGTGATTGAGCCAACCGCGATCCGCGTCCGCAACGAACAAGAAGCCGACCGCGAAGTCCCCAAGCTCGGCCTCAGCAGCGCCGAACCGTGGCCTCGCATTTACGCCCAGGAAAAGCAGCACATCGACGCGCTGCGCAAATCGCAACCGGTCCTGAACTGCGAAGTGCAGGCAATCCGCATAGGAGATTTAGGGATCGTCTCAAGCGGCACAGAGCTGTTCTGCCAACCGTCGCTCGACATCAAACGGGCCTCCCTGTTCGCTCGCACATGGGTCGTGACGCTGGCGAGCGAGTATCTCGGCTATGTTCCGACGGGGACCGCTTTCTATGCAGGTGGGTATGAGCCGAGGACGGCGCGATCAAGTTTCCTGGCACCGGATGCGGCGCAGAAACTGGTCGAAGGATCGCTGCAGGCACTCTCGCGCGCGAACGGTCAGATCTGAAGCCGCTTGCGGCTTAGCGGGGATTACGGATAGCGCCCGCCCGCGCGCAGGGCTCTAACATAAGGAGAGTTCGGGCTGTGTCCTTGATGCAGAGGCCAGTTGTCGTACGGTGTTAGGAACGACCAATGTTGTCGAGGCAATCGCGCTTGCACCGGATTGTCGTCGACATAGGTGATCGTGCGCCAAATCTCATCCGGATGATCAAGAAAAACCTTCCACCCTCCCCGCGTCCACATCGGATGTTCTCGATCGCGTAACCCCGACACGCTAAGCCGCAAGCGGCTCGAAGACTGAAGGTTCTCGATCATTTGTTCGGCGCTGTGACGATGCTTGCGAATCACCAGATGCACATGATCACGCATGACCGCGCAGGCATAACAAGTGTACCGACATCTCTCGATGACTTCGGCAAATCCATCAGCAACCATTTCACGAGCCGACGTGCTGAGCTCCAATAGCGGATACTTCAATCGGTCCTCCGCTTGTTGATAGAAGGCGCGGATATCGCGCGAGCACGGTTGAATCTTCTTCCGTCCGAAATGCAGTTCCCCGAGATCGAGTAGATTGGCTTTTCGAACCGTCTTCGAACTGCTCCCGCGCAGATCGTTCGGCAACCACCATCCATACACCGTCCACATGACGTGATACGCAATCACGATCGGGTTCCCCATGCACAGAATCGTATCGCGCGATCCCCAAGCCGTTTGCGGCTTAGCGGGGATATCAACAGGCCCCGGCAAACAGAAAGGCCACCCGAGCTTGGACCCCGGGTGGCCTTTTCTCTTCACAGAAACACCGCTTACATCACCCCCGCCATTCCCGTTTCGATCGGTTCACTTACAAACTCACGTGGATCAGTGACGTGACCCGTGAGCGCACTCGCAGCGACGGTAAGAGGCGATGCCAAATACACGGCCGCGCTCTTGGAGCCCATGCGGCCGGGGAAATTGCGGTTGGTGGTGCTGATGCACGTCTCGGTCGATTGGAGACGGCCGAAAGTGTCGGCGGGGCCACCGAGGCACGCGGCGCATCCGCTGGGACCAACCAGACAACCCGCGTCGACGAGGATGTCTTCAATGCTCTTCTCGTTCGGGCCCTTTTCCACGCCGCGGAGGTTCAGCTTCTTCATGTCGGCGTGCACTTCCGTCGAACCGGGGACGACGAAGGTTCGCACCTTCACCTTGTTTCCCTTGAGGATGCTCGCGGCCATGATCATATCGGTGATCTTTCCGCCGGTGCAGCTGCCGATGTAGGCGCGATCGACTTTCACATCCGAGCAATTGCGGGCGGTGTCCTTGTTGTCCGGCGAATGCGGCTTGGCGACCATGGGTTCCATCGTCGCGAGGTCCCACTCATGCTCGTAGATGTACTTGGCGCCAGCGTCGTCTTTGACGACATCCCACGTCGGCACGTTGCTTCGGGCGCGAACGTACTTCAGCGTCTTCTCATCGACATCGCACACGCCGTTCTTTCCGCCGGCTTCGATCGCCATGTTGGTCAGCGTCATGCGATCTTCTAGCGTGAGCGACGAGACGCCGTCGCCGGCGAAGTACATGCTGCGATACGTCGCGCCGTCCACGCCAATCTCGCCGATCACCGCGAGGATCAGATCCTTCGCAGTGAGATAAGGCGGGATCTGCCCGTGGAACATGAACTTCATCGTCGGCGGAACTTTGAGCCACGTCTTGCCGGTGCCGAGCGTGAAGGCGGCGTCGGTATTGCCGACGCCCGAAGCGAACATGCCGAATGCGCCGGCCGTGCAGGTGTGCGAATCCGTGCCGAGCATGATCTCGCCCGGCCGCACGTGCCCCTCTTCCGGCAGGGCCTTGTGGCACACGCCCTTGTAATTCGTCTTGGTCGGATCCTTGTATGGATTGGGCATGCCCGGCTCGTTCTTCACGAACTCAGGGTCGTAGTAATACTTCAGCCCCTGCTCGCGGACGAAGTCGCGCAGGATCTGCACGTTGCGATGACACTTCTCGTCGGCGGTGAAGATGTAATGGTCCGGGATGACGACGACCTTCATCGGATCCCACACCTTCGCATTCTTGCCGAATTTTTCGTAGAAGATGCCGATGGTGCCGGGCCCGCAGACATCGTGGGTCATCAGCACATCCACATCGACCCAGATATTCTCGCCGGGATCCACATGCGAACGACCCGCGTGCTTGGCCAGAATCTTTTCCGTCATCGTCATGCCGGGCATCTCAAGCTCCTGATATCAATTGAGGAAAAAACAGACCCGTTAGTATAGCGGGGTCGGGGGTCGCGTTCCACGCGATTGAGTGTGGTATCCCACCCGAAGTCGGGCGACGCAAGCGTCGACCCTACAAGGAACAAGCGTGTTTCTAACCATTGTCCCCCTTCGTTAGCGACCCTACACTCCGCCTATGGGTTTTGCGGATCGGGATTACAACCGGGTGGATTCGGGCGGCTATGGGCGAGCGGGGATGGCGCGCGATGTTGGTCGCGTGCGAATGTTTTCCGTCAACACCTGGCTCATCATCATTTGCGTCGTGGTGTACATCCTCGATCTGATGATTCGGCCGCAACTCCTCGTCAACGGGCTGCCGGTGCCCAACGTGTACGGCCAAACCGTGCACATTTCGCTCCTAAAGACTTGGGGATACTTCTCGGTCGATCGCGCGCTGGGACATTTGCAACTTTGGCGATTCATAACCTTCCAGTTCCTACACGCCGATGACATCACTCACATCCTTTTCAATATGGTGGCCCTGTTCTTCTTCGGTCCGCTGGTCGAGGAATATCTCGGCTCCCGACGATATTTGATCTTCTATCTTCTTTGCGGCGTGGCAGGTGCAGTGGCGTGCGTACTCCTGTGGGCGACGCACATACTGGCTGAAGGCGCAGGAGCGCAACTCGTCGGTGCATCGGCGGGTATTTTTGGAGTGCTTATTGCGGCGTGGCAGATTGCGCCAGATGCAACGGTGCTCATCTATGGCATCATTCCGATGCGGCTGCGGGTTATGGCGCTGTTACTGCTCGCGGTTGCAGCGTACACGGTGATTTTCCGCGGGAACAACGCGGGTGGGCAAGCGTCACACTTGGGCGGCGCGGCACTGGGTTATTTGCTGATTAAGCAACCGCGGATACTTGATGCTCTGACTCCCAAGCGCCGGCCCCGCGCGTTCACGCATTATTGACGTCGCAATCACCGCTTCGACGTCGCCCCGGCAACGCATGTCTTAATGCTGTAAAGCGATGTTCTCGCTGTCATGAAGAGCGTCTTTCCATCCGATCCGCCGAAGCAGAGGTTGGCGGGCGATTCGGGGACGAGGATTTTGCCAAGCAATTTTCCATCCGGCGAAAAGATCTGAGCGCCGTCTCCCGAGCTCGACCACACATTCCCCTGCTCGTCGCAGCGAATCCCGTCCGGCACGCCTTTGTCGATCACGCAGAAGATCTTGCCGTTTTTCAGTTCATTATCGACGACATCAAACGCGCGGATGTGATGCGGCTTGCCGGAATCGGCAATGTAAAGCTTCTTCTCGTCCGGCGAAAAGCAGAGGCCGTTGGGCATGTCGAAGTCATCCGCGACCATCGTCACTTTGCCGTCTTTGAAGCGGTAAACGCCCTGCTTGTCGATCGCGCGCTGCTCGCCCTTCGGCACACCGTACGGCGGATCGGTGAACCAGACAGAGCCATCCGATTTCACAACGACATCGTTCGGCGAATTGAATTTCTTTCCCTCGAACCGATCGACGAGCGTCTTCACCTCGCCGGGCTTTTCTTCGATCACAACCTTTCGCCCCGCATGCTCGCAGGAAATGAGCCGGCCCTGCAGATCGCGCGTGTTTCCGTTCGTTTCGTGCGAATCGGTGCGATAGGTCTGCAGGCCGCCCTTCTCGTCCCAGCGCTTGATCTCGCTCGCGGGGATATCGCTGAAGACGAGGTACCCGCCGTCGGCATTCGTCCAGACGGGACCTTCAACAAACTTCATTCCACCCGCGACCTTTTCCACTTTCGCGTCGGCGGGGATGAGCTTGCCATCTGCATCTCTCGCATCCAGATCAGCAGCACGCGCCATAGTGGTTCCAATTGCCAGGATCGCGATAAAGGTGCAGACTTTCTTCATCATCTGAAGTAGCACGGGTTTTCAACCCGTGCATCCGGTTTAAAAGAACGCACGGGTGAAAGCCCGTGCTACGTTTGAACATCCGCCGCTACTCGTCGCCGCTGGCGCTTTTCTTCTTGCCGCCCTTCTTCGGCGGCGCTTCCTTGAGAATGTTCTCGTTCTTCGTCGGCATCTTCGCGCCGGTGTCCTTGCGCCAGGCGACGAGCTTATCGTGCAGCTCTTTCGTGATCTCCGGCTTCTCCTTCGAAAGATCCTTGGTCTCGCTGAGATCGTCCTTCAGGTTGTACAGCTCGAGCTTCCCCGTTTCGAAGAACTCGATCAGCTTCCAGTCGCCACTTCGAATCGATCCCGCGGGCGTCGTGCGCCATTCATTCGGGCCGGCGCCGAGGTATCCCGGGAAATGCCAGTACAGCGCATCGCGGCCGAGTTTCGCGTCGCCCTTGCTCGTCAGCACGGACATGATGCTCACGCCATCGAGCAGATAACCTTCCGGTTTCTTCGAGCCGGTCAGCTCGAGAAATGTCGGATACATGTCGAGATTGATGATCGGCTCGTCCGACACCGTGCCGGCGGGGATTTTGCCCGGGAAGCGGAAGACGAACGGCTCGCGCACGCCGCCTTCGTACAGCATGCCCTTGCCACCGCGCAGCGGCGCGTTGTCGGTCACGTCGTTGGCGCGATGAAGCCCTTCCCGAATGTAGCCACCGACGCCGCCGTTGTCGGATGTGAAGACGACGAGCGTGTTGTCCGCAAGGCCCAGCTCATCGAGCGTCTTCATGATCCGTCCGACCGATTCATCCACACTGTAAATCATCGCCGCGTAGATCGGGTTGTTGTGCCCGCCGACGCCCTGCTTCTTGCGGAACTTTTCGATGTATTCCTGCTTCGCCTGATGCGGCGCGTGCACGCCGAAGTGCGGGAGATACATAAAAAACGGCTCGTCCTTATGCTTCTTAATGAACTCGACCGAACGATCGGTGAGCCAGTCCGCGAGGTACGTTCCCTTCGGCACATCCACGTGCGGATGTGTTTCGAAATCGAAATGCCTGCCGGAGCTTTCGATCGCCTCATCAAACCCGCGCTTGCTCGGGAAGTGCGCGTCGTCCATTCCAAGATGCCACTTGCCGAACATGCCGGTGGCGTAACCGTTGTCCTTCAGCGCCTGCGCGAGCGTGATCTTGTCGAGGGGAAGCTGCGTGACATTATCGACCGGGCGCAGCGGCCGCGTTTGCCACGCGAAGCGATTGATGTTGCCTACGGTGTACACGCCCGTCCGCGGTTCGTATTCGCCGCTCATCAGCGCCGCGCGCGACGGCTGACAGTTCGGCGCCGCGGCGTAACCGCTCGTGAAGCGCATCCCTTCGCTCGCGAGCTTGTCGATGTTCGGCGTTTCGTAATACGTGCCGCCGTTGCATGCGACGTCGGTCCAACCCAGATCGTCGGCCAAGATGTAAACGATGTTCGGCCGTTTCTTCTCTTGAGCAAACGCGCCGAGGGCCAACATCAACGACAGCGCAATCGCGAAACTGAATCGAGCCATGCCCCGCTCCCTGTGCGAAGTTATTTCCAGAATCAAGTGGCGACATGTTACAGTCAAATCACGATGCGCACGACCCTTCATTCTCTTTTTGCGTTCGCTGTTTTCTCCACGCTTCTCAGCTTCTCCATCTCCGCTGAGCCAACCACGATTCTTGAAACGGATTTCGGCAAAGCCGATCAGAAAATCCAGACCATCGCGACGGATCAGCACAAAGTATCAGGATCGCTTCCGGCGAAGTGGGCGGATGATTCGACGTTTCAGAAAGAAGCCGACGTTCAATACGAGCCCGTGACCGAGTCGGATAAAGCATTCTTGCGCGTGCATCGCGCCGGCAGCGGAAAGTTTCAGATGAAGTCGCGGCTTGATGACTCATCCAAGGAGGAGGCGTATTACCGCCTGTCGATCGAAGTGCGCAACGCCGCCCGTTCGCCGATTTTCGTGCAGATCTTCCAGCCCGGCAAACCGCGAACGCAGCTCTTTTCGCGGCAGTTCGATGCCTCCGAAATCTGGAACGAGGCGAGCGCGACGTTTCGACTTCCGCCGCACAAAGCGCCGGTGGATCTGCTTGTATGGGGTTGGGGTGATCAGTCCGATTTCGGCAAGATGACCATCGTCCGCGAGAGGACGAACGATTTGATCGCGCGCCTGAAGAAGGAATATCCCGAGGGTGGCAAGGCGCAGAACCTGCTCAGCAACACGCGCTTTCCGCTCGGCATCCTGAGCGGCATGGCGATCGATCGCGATCACAGTGATGAGGATCTTCTCGTCGCGCCCGACTCGGT
Organism: Phycisphaerae bacterium; assembly: GCA_025924315.1. Classification (GTDB taxonomy): domain Bacteria; phylum Planctomycetota; class Phycisphaerae; order Tepidisphaerales; family Tepidisphaeraceae; genus JAICIO01. The sequence continues at coordinate 2,725 of JAICIO010000169.1, read as the reverse complement.
CGGCGCGCCCAGCGGCTCGCCGGCGCTGCATCTGCACAGTACCACGCCGATGTTCACGGAGCTTCCGCCCTTCTTCATTCCATGGAGTTTTTCGCCGCACGTGCTGTCGATGTCGGTCCACGGAACCGGAACGCTGCGCATCCTCATGCGCGGCGACGATCACGAGATCGCCGCTCAGGATGCCGTTGTCCTCAAAAATGCCTGGAGCCGGAACGTGCTGAAGTTTCAGCCGGTTTTGCTCGGCGCGATTCATCAGATCCAACTCTACAGCAACGGGGACGTGTGGATCGATGCACTGCAGGTCGAGCCCGGGACCAAAGACACCGAATATCACTCACAGACGCGCGCCGAGATCGCACTCGGGTGGCCGAAATCGGAAGTGTCGGCGGCGCGAATTCAGTTCGAAGACGAGCCCGCGGTGATGGACTGGGCGGAGACCGACGGTCCCACCGATGGCCACGTGATGATTACGGTCACCAATCTCTATGGCGAAACTTCGAAGCCGCAAAGTTTCCCCGTCGGCGACGGGTTCCTGCACAAAGGCCAGGTGAAGTACGACGTTTTCCCCCTTCGCCCCCTCGGACAATTCCGTCTCGAAGCGTGGGTCGAAGACAAAGACGGCCAGCGCGTCAGCCCGTTCAACGAAGCGATCGTCACGCGCATCCGCCGGCCGCACTATTGGGGGAAGGATGCGCCCGATTCTCCGTTCGGCGTGCACATGAACTGCACGACGCGGCATCTGCGGATGACCAAGGCGATCGGTATCAACTGGACGCGCCTGCACGACGCCGGCGGCGGGTACATTCAGTGGTCATTTCTTGAGCCGGTAAAAGGCCAATGGCAGTTTCAGGACGCCGCGATTCAGAAGTACCGGTCCGAGCACATCAGCGTCTTCGGCAGCCTGAGCACCGCCCCGTGCTGGGCCACGAGCGTCGGCGGCGAGACGCGCGGTTACTGGGAGCGCTTCGTCGAGCCTGAAGATTGGGACGCGTGGCAGAACTATGTGAAGACCGTCGTCGCGCGCTATCGCGGAACCATCGACTACTGGGACATGTGGAATGAGCCGTGGGGGAAGTTCTGGTCGAAGTGGGATCCGAAGGCGAACACGCAGGCGCCGCGGTCGCCGGACGCCGGCAAAGATTTCGCGAAGCTGCAGAAGCTCGGTTATGAGGCAGCCAAGTCGGTTGATTCAGAAGCACAGATCGCAGGAATCAACACCTACAGCAACGGCGCGAGTTGGACGAAGGATGTCGTCGATCACGGCGGCGCGACGACCTGCGATTTCTACGATTACCATCACTACAACAGCGAATTCACCGGCTTCCCCGGCGACGCCGTTGAACGCGGCTATCACACGGCGCTCGACTCGATCGGCAAGCTCGAAAAGCCGGTGTGGATGACCGAAGGCAACGGCGCGAACCGCATGCTCGGCCGCGGGTTTTACCACTACACCCTTCCGCCCACGATCGCGAGCGAGGACTTCGTCCGCACCAGCGACATGAACACGCGCTACATGATCCGCCTGCTGTCGATGGGTGTGTCGAAGATTTTCCTCTACCACATCAACGTCGGCGGACCGTTCACGACCTCACCTGCTTCGTTTCAGGCGCTCGTGACGGACGACGGCTACGTTCACCCGCAGGCGGCGGCGCATTCGCAGATGGCGCTCGAGCTCGAAGGCACGAAGTTCGATAAGCACCTCGATCTCGGCGGCGGAATCCACGCGTATCTGTTCAAATCAGATGACCGCGCCGTCGCCGCGATTTTGTCGAACATCAGCTACCGCAAGGACTTCGTCCTTCCGCATCCGAAAGACGGAACGGTGCGCGATCTCTTCGGCAATGATCTTCCCGACGGCGCGAAGTTCACGGGCACGACCGTTTATATTTCCGCAAAGTCGCTGGCGGATCTCGAACCGATCTTGAAATAGGAGAATCGATGCAAAATCGACTGATGGTTCTTCGCATCATCTGGGGCGCGCTGCTCATGGGGCAGGTGGTCTTCATGTTCGTCGCTCTGACCGCCGGGCACGGACAATCCGGGACGGACGTCAAACTGCTGGAGCGCGCCTGCGCCGGGATGTTCATCGTCATCGTGCCTACGGCGTTTGTCCTGCGAAAGGTCATTTATCGGGGAAACAGCCCAGGCGGCGATCTGACGATGGCCGGCTACTCGACCGGGAACATTCTCTTCTGGGCGATGTGCGAAGGCGTATCATTTTTCGGCCTGGTGATCACATTCCAGTCCGGCACACCCGGCCTCGCCTTCGCGATCGCGGTCGCCGCGATGATCGTGCAGATCGTCAATTTCCCGACGGGCGGGCCGGTAAAGGATTCTACAGATCAAGCGTGATAAACCGCTTCGTGCGGTAACCGCTGCCGATGTTGATTGCTTTGATGTGACCCACCTGCGCTTCTGCGGGGAAATGACTGTGCCCGCAGTACACGTGACTGATTTGCGGATATTGCAGAAGCAACTCGCCGATCTTCGAACTTCCGAGATACGCCTTGGCGAAATCCCACTGAGCGCTGTGCGGCGGCGGAAGCAATTCGGCGAAGGGCAGATGATGCACCGCCGCCACGATCTGCTTCGCGCTTGAGAGCGAATCGAGTTGTGATTTCAGTCGGTCGATCAATTCACCAACAAACGCGTCGTCGGTGCGTTGAAGCTTCACGAATCGGCCATCGTTCCACCGCGCGACGACCTCCAGCGCGCTCGGCGAGAG